>JBCDBH010000509.1:0-3462 GCA_039184055.1 Acidobacteriota bacterium | reverse complement strand
TCGATGGCAGGTGGGGGTTTGGTCACGGAATCCGGTCCTTGTGTGATGGGTTCGACGGTTGCGGGTCGATCCGATCGGTGTCTAGCCGATCGGGCAATCTCAGCATCGTGCGTCTCGAGTCGACACGTCGAGCCGACGCGTCACGCGGTTCCATCGAACGGTCGAACGTCGACGAGACGCAATCCGACCCGATCGTACCGATCACGCTCGACAAATCCGAGCGCTTCGAAGGAACCGAGCAGACGATCTCGTTTCTCGGCCCAGTCCCAGCCTAACAAACGCACCGCCCCGCCGTCCTCACCTCGGGCCATGGCTTCGAGATGACCACGCCCAAAAAGCCGTGGCGTACCGATCACCTCGAGCGGACCATAAACGCGTACCAGCGGTCGCGAATTGCCTTGGCCGTGAGGCTCGAGACGCGCCAGATCATCGACCAGCGCATCACCGACGTCACAGCTGTCGACCGCCAGCTCGTATTCGTGCCGTCGCCGGGCGATCGTTGCCATCCACGTCTCGTCCTCCGCCGCCGCCTCTTCCCACAGCGGTCGCAATCGTTCGAGCTCCGCGACCTCGGCGGTCATGCCGATGGCGTGCGCGTGCCCACCAAAGCGTTCGAGCTCGTCCTCCCACTGGGTCAAGAAGCCATGCAGATGAACACCCTCGAGACTGCGACCCGAACCGGTCGCCGACGCGCCGTCCACCGCCAGGAGAATCGTCGGTCGATGCAGCCGACGCGCCAAGCGCCCGGCGGCGATGCCGACCACGCCACGATGCCACGTATCGCTCCACGCCACCACGATCGGTGGCAGGCTCTCACGCGCCTCGACCATCTCTAGCGCCTCGTCGACCACCCGCTTCTCGGTATCGCGCCGTTCGCGATTCCACGTGTCGAGCTGCTCGGCGAGCTCCTTGGCCCGTGCGTGATCGCGCGCCAAGAGCAAATCCAGCGCGTGATCGGCTGAATCGAGACGTCCCGGCGCGTTGAGCCGGGGCCCGAGTCGAAACCCAACATCTTCAGTCGAAAACGGCGGCTTGATCCGCGCCACCTGAATCAATGCCTGCAACCCGGGCGACGGCGTCTTGGCGAGCTCCCCCAAACCGATCTTGGCGATGACTCGATTCTCGTCCACCAGCGGCACCAAATCCGCGATCGTGCCCAAACACGCGATCCGCAGCAGACGCTCCACCGCGAACGATCGTCCCAACCGCTCCGCCGCCGCCAGCGCCAGCTTGAACGCCAAACCCGCGCCCGACAGCTCATCGAACGGATAGCCACAGCCATCCTGACGCGGATTGATCAACACCACCTCGTCCGGCAGCCGTGCCTCGCCGGGCAAGTGGTGATCCGTCACCACCACATCCAGTCCCACCGCGACCGCCTTCTCCGCCGCCGCCACCGACGTCGTACCGCAATCCACGGTCACGATCAGCCCACAGCCCGTCTCGAGCGCGCGGTCCACCAAATGAGGTTGAAAGCCGTACCCGTCATGCACCCGATGCGGCAAGATCGCTTCCGTCTCGATGCCGCACGCCCCGAGCACCGCCACTAAAAGCGCCGTGCCGGTCACCCCGTCGACATCGTAATCGCCGACGATCGCCACCCGCTCACCACGCTCACGCGCCTCGGCGAGCCGCTCGATCGCCGCGTCGATACCCGTCAACGATTTCGGATCGTGAAGTTGATCGAGAGAAGGTTCGAGAAACGCCCGGGCCGCATCGGGATCCGTCGCGCCTCGGCGCGCCAGCAGGGGCGCCAACGCCGGCGCCACGCCACCGGCCACCAACACATCCACCGCTGCCTCCGGCACCGGCGCCGGACGCCAAATCGCCGACTCAGCGTTCGTCGAAGGCACCGAGCCCACGGAAACGGCGATAACGATCGGCGATCAGCGTTTCCGCCGGCAACCCATCCAGCTCGGCCAGCGCTCGATCCACCACATCGCCGACTCGCTTGGTGATCACCGCTGGATCGGTATGCGCGCCACCCATCGGCTCCTCGATCACATGATCGACAATGCCCAGGCGCTCCAAATGCGGCGCCGTCAGCTTGAGCGCCGTCGCCGCCTCCGACTTCTTCGCCTGATCCTTCCAAAGAATCGCCGCGCAGCCCTCGGGTGAAATCACCGAATACACCGAATGCTCCAGCATGAACACCCGATTGCCGACACCGATCGCCAACGCGCCACCGCTGCCGCCCTCACCCGTAATCGTCACGATGATCGGCACCTCCAGCGCCGCCATCTCGATCAAATTACGCGCAATCGCCTCCGCCTGGCCACGCTCCTCCGCGCCGATACCCGGATAGGCGCCTGGCGTATCCACAAACGACAGCACCGGCAACCCGAAGCGCTCCGCCAGCTTCATCACCCGCAGCGCCTTGCGATAGCCCTCCGGTCGCGGCTGGCCAAAATTGCGCTGAATCCGCTCCGCCGTCCCCCGGCCCTTCTGATGGCCCACAACCGCCACCCGCCTGCCGCGAAACGACGCCAGCCCCGACACAATCGCCGGATCATCCGCAAACCCCCGATCACCATGCAGCTCCACCCAATCCTCCATCAGGCGATCCACATAATCGAGCGTATACGGCCGATCCGAATGCCGCGCCGTCAACACCGTCTGCCACGACGTCAACTTCGCGAACACCTCCTGCGTCGACTTCTCCAGCTGCCGCTCCAGCCGCTCCAGCTCCGCCTCATGACCCGAACCCTCCGGATACTCCCGAAGCTCACCGATCCGACGCCGGAGCTCGATCAACGGCTCTTCAAACTTACCTTCATCAGCGATCATGGCGATGGACCGTAGCAAGGGGCGAGGCGGGCGTCAATCGGTGGAGTCGGGATCCTTCGCCAGGAGGCGGTCGATCTCGGCGAGGCGTTGACGTTGGCGAAGGACGTGTGGGTGACCCGTTCCTAGGTTCTCAGAACCCAGGTCAAGAGCCTTCTTGATCAGAACTCGTGCGCTATTGAGATCACCTTGTTCCTGCATGACTAGACCCAGATTCGAGTAGGTGGTTGCTACACTCGGATGATCTTCACCTAGGCATGAGATGAGTGACTCGTTTGCTAGCTTCAAGAGCCTAGTCGCTTGATCCAGATCCCCCTGAGCCTTAACTACCTGTGCAAGATTCGAGCGAACAATAGCTACATGAGGATGACTGCTACCCAAGGTTCGAAGACTCGTCGCAAGTGCCAAGTGTAAGAGCTCGTGCGCTCCCTCGATATCACCTTGAAGTCTAAGGATGCCGGCCAGATTTGATCGACAGGCAGCTACGTAAGGGTGATCCTCGCTCAGGCTTTCAGACGCCATTGACAGTGCTTGTTCAAAAAGCGCTCGTGCATCGTCCAGACCTCCTTGAGCATGGCTTGGGTTCTCGAGTAACTTCCAAACCTCCTTTGACTCACCTTGAGCTTGAAGCACCAAGACCAAACTCGAACGACTTGCTGAACTATAGATACTGTCATC
>JBCDBH010000508.1:0-3517 GCA_039184055.1 Acidobacteriota bacterium | reverse complement strand
CGTTCGATCTGGCCGTCGGCGTCGAGACGGAGCAACGAAGGACCGTGACCACCGAACCACAGATCACCGTTACGGCTTCGAAGCGCGACCAGGCTCGCCGGATCGTCCGCGTCCGTGGGCACCAACGTAAACGTCTCGTCATCACGGTCGAAACGTTTACGTTGGTGCCCACGGACGCGGGCGATCCGGCGAGCCTGGTCGCGCTTCGAAGCCGTGACGGTGATGTATGGTTCGGTGGTCACGGTCCTTCGTTGCTCCATCTCGACGCCGACGGCCAGATCGAACGATTTCCTTTGCGTGCAACCGATGAGGTCGAGAACGTCTGGCGGATCGCTGAAGACGACAGCGGGCACTTTTGGGTGGGAACGGATCTCGGGCAGCTCTACCGTTTCGATCCGGTTGCCGCGACGTCCCTCTCGGTCGAGTTGGGAGACGAGAATCGAGGTTTCATCACGACGCTCTCGTTTCGGCCCGATGGTCGACTTTGGATCGGCACCGACTTTCGCGGTCTGATCGTCTACGACCCGGCGAACCCATCCCGTGAGACGTTTGTACCCATGCCCGACTTGATGGGCAGTCTGAGTGGTGTCCAGGTGTCATCGATCTTTTCGGATCGGTCAGGTGTGACCTGGATCGGAACGGAGAAGGGTCTCGACAAAGACGTACCGGGCCGTGATCGCTTCGACCTGTACCAGCGGCGTACCGGAGATCCCACCAGCCTTTACTCGAATAGCATCCGAGCCATCGCCGCGGATCAGAACGATGGTCTCTGGATCGGTAGTGACAGTGGTCTCGAGTATCTCGATCGAAGCGGGCGGATCACACGGCGATTTCGCCACGATCCGGCGGTTCCGAACGGTTTGACCAGCGACCAAGCCGGGCCGCTGTGGGTCGATGCGTCGGGCACGCTCTGGGTGGCGTCGGAAGAGGGATTACAGCGACTGCCGGCCGGTAGCGACGCGTTTGTCGATGTCGTGCCCGCGTCTGGAGAGCCGCTGCCTCCGACCATTCACAGTCTCGGCGAGTCGCCACCTGGGATGCTCTGGTTGGGTGGCCGACTCGGTTTCAATCGCTTCGACATCGCGACTGGCCACTCGACCTTCTTCCCGACGAACGCGGCGGTCATGGACATGCTCGTGGATGCGGACGGATCGATCTGGCTGGCGACCTACGGCCGAGGGTTGCAAAGGGTCGATCCACGCACCGAAGCCGTCACCGTCTTCTTGAACGATCCGAACGACCCGCGCACGGTGAGCTCGAATTTTGTCACCGCGCTGCATCGTAGCCGTGATGGTGAGTTGTGGGTCGCGACCTTGGGCGGGGGTCTCAACCGATTCGATACGGCAACGGGTCTTGCCACCAGCTATCGCTTGGGTATGAAGCGCGACAACATCAGCGAGCTGCTCGAAGACGATACGGGCACGATCTGGCTCGGTACGAATGGTGGGCTGAGTCGTTTCGACCCTGCGACCGATTCGTTTTTCCACTATTCCGAAGAAGACGGTATCCAGAGCTCCGAGCTTCGTCACACTGCCGCCGCCCGTCTGACCTCCGGACAGATGGTGTTCGGCGGAACCCGAGGCTTGATCCGTTTCGATCCGGATCAGGTCGATGTCGTGACGGCACCCCCCGAGGTGGCGATCACCGATTTCTTGTTGTTCAACCGCTCGATGCCGTTCGCGGGACGCCAGCGTGACGACGGCGGTGGCGACATGCCCCATCTGGTTTTGAGCCATCGCGACCGGATCGTGGCGTTTCGTTTCGCGGTGCTCGATTTCACCCGGCCACGTCAGGTCCGCTACGCCTACAAGCTCGATGGCTTCAACGACACCTGGATCGAGGCGTCGAGCAATGACCGTTTGGCCCAATTCACCAACCTCGACGCCGGTTCCTACGTGTTTCGGGTGCGCGCGGCTCATGAGGACGGGGCGTGGGGTGATTCGACCGCGGTGCGGATCACGGTTCGACCGCCGCCTTGGGCGAGCGGTTGGGCGTACGGCTTGTACGCGATGATGCTGACGGGTCTCGTGCTCGCCTATGTCGGCTCGCAGCGTCGCGAGCTGCGGCGACAACGCGCCGCCACCGCCCGTGAGCAAGAGGCGGCGGAGCGGGAGCGCGCGGTCAGTCGACGGCTACGTGAGGTCGATCGACTCAAGGACGAGTTCCTCGCCAACACTTCGCACGAGCTGCGTACTCCGCTCCACGGCATCACCGGTCTCGCTGCGTCGCTCTTGGAGGCCGACGAGCTCTCGGCGCCGGCCAAGGCCAATATGTCGATGATCGTCGCTAGCGGTCAGCGTCTTACCCGCTTGGTGGATGACATTCTCGACATCTCGAAGTTGCGTCATCACAGTCTCGAGCTAGAGCGTCGGCCCGTGGGTCTCAAGCCGGTCGTAGAGGTGGTGTTGACCTTGACGCGACCCCTCGTCGGGACCAAAGACCTGGCCCTGCTCAACCTCGTGCCGAGCGACTTGCCAGCGGCCGACGCCGACGAGAATCGACTCCAGCAAATCCTCTACAACCTGATCGGTAACGCGGTGAAATTCACCGAGTCGGGAACCGTCGAGGTTCTTGCCTCGGTCGACGACGACATGATTCGAGTCGAGGTCGCCGACACGGGAATCGGAATCGCATCCGACGCTCGAGAGCGTATCTTCGATGCGTTTTCCCAGGCCGATGCGTCGACGGTGCGTGAATTCGGTGGCACGGGGCTCGGGCTAGCGGTGACGCGACAGCTGGTCGAGCTTCACGGCGGCAGAGTGAGCGTGCGTTCGACCCTCGGTGAGGGCTCGGTGTTCACCTTCACGTTGCCGATCGCGACGAACCAGCCGATCGCGACGAACCAGCCGATCGCGACGAGCCTGCCGAACGCGACGACCTTGGCGCCTACCGTGGGTGGACGATCCGTGACCCCCATCGAGCCGCCGGTTTCGAGCCCGGCAGCACCGAGCTCCGTCGATCCCGATAGGCCCCGAGCTCGTGTTCTCGCGGTCGACGATGAGCCGGTCAACCTGCACTTGCTGCGGACCTTCTTGCCGGCGGACGAGTTCGCGCTCACGCTGGCCTCGAGTGGCGAAGCGGCGTTGCGGTTGCTCGATCGTGAGACCTTCGATCTCGTCTTGCTCGACGTGATGATGCCGAGAACCTCGGGATACGAAGTGTGTCGGGTGCTCAGGGAGCGGTTTTCACGTTCGGAGCTGCCGGTGATTTTTCTCACCGCGCGCACCCAAGAGTCCGATGTCGTCACCGCGATGTCGATCGGCGGCAATGACTTTCTCGCCAAACCGATCGCCAAGGAGCCGCTGCTGGCGCGGCTTCGACCGCATCTCGACCTGCTCTCGACCCATCGCAACCTCGAAGATTTGGTGCAGACCAAGCTCTCCGAGATCAAGGTCCTCGAAGGCATTCTGCCGATTTGCGCCGAGTGCAAGAAGATCCGTGACGAAGAGGGTGAATGGACGAATATCGAGCGCTATGTCGACACGCATTCCGAGGCGACCTTCAGCCATGGTTTGTG
>JBCDBH010000507.1:0-3518 GCA_039184055.1 Acidobacteriota bacterium | reverse complement strand
GATCAGAAACGGCACCGCAACAGCGATATCGAAAATGACGAGCCCGAGCTGACGACCGATCAAGACGAGATGGATGCGATCCACCAAGACCTCGATATCGGTGTCGGCGACCGGCAGATGACGCACCGTCGAGGCGAGCTCGACATCGTCGGACGGCGCGCCGAGCACGACGAGCGACAGGCGTCGAGCATCGAACAACCGCTCCCGCGCCGTCGGATCGGCGGCCTCGACCATGTCGACCGGGGCGACGATGACACTCGATTCGAGACCTTCGGCATAACGCAGGCCGGTTTCGAGATCGGTGACCGGCACCACCTCATGAGCGTGACGGGCAAGCCCTTCGGCCAATCCCATTCGGCGTTGGTCATCGGGCTCGATCATCAAGACTGCCGGTCGCACCTCGTCGTCTCCTCGAATATCGGGTTATCGAGCCTCGGCGATGGGATAGCTACCCAGTCGCCGGAAATCCCGCGCCAGCGTTTCGACCGTGGCGAGCGCCTCGGCGATCGGTGTGTCCTGAGCGTGCCCTTCCACGTCGATATAGAAGCGATATCGCCATGGTTCGTCCTGAATGGGCCGCGACTCCAATTTGAGCAGGCGAACACCGTGGCTACCGAACGCCGCCAAGACTTCACCGAGCGCCAGGGCCTCGTTGGCCAGGGTGACCATGAGCGAGGTTTTGCATGCGCTGCCAGGATCACACCGTGACGCCTCGATCGCCACCTCGACAAAACGGGTCGCATTCGACGAATGCGTCTGAATACCCTTTCGCAAGACTTCCAGACCGTGCATCGCCGCCGCCGATTCACTGCCGATCGCGGCCGCGCGTCGATCACCTTTTTGCCGCACGCGCCGCGCCGCGGCGGCGGTATCGAACTCGGCCCGCGGCTGGAGCCACGGTACCGAGCGCAGATACACCTCACATTGCATCAACGCGGCGGGATGCGAGAACACATGTCGTAACTCCTCGAGCCGCGTCCCGGGCAAGGTGAGCAAGCAAAGCTCGGTACGGGTGACGATCTCACCGATGATCAACAACCCACCCTCGGCGAGCAGATCGTACGTCTCGTTGATCGAGCCCGCGGTCGAGTTTTCGATCGGCAGGAGGGCGACGTCGGCGCCACTACCACGCACCGCCGCCACCGCCTCGCGCACGGTTTCATAGCCGGTGAGCAAGGCACCAGCGCTACGCTCACGATAACGATCCTGGGCGGCCAAATGGCTGAACGAACCCTCGGCACCCGGGTAAGCGACTCGCAACGGTGTCGAGCCGAGATCGTGAACGTGACGTTGTTGATGTGAGATCGCCATGTCCATGATCAAGCGATACAAGCGCTCCACCGCGTGTGGGTCGATACCGTGCTTTTCCGCATCACGACGCACCCGCTGCAAGACACGTTCTTCGCGTTGCGCGTCACGGAAGGGAAAAGCGCGTTTGAGCTTGGCGTTGGCGACCCCTTCGACCAGATCCATGCGACGCCGCAGCAAGGCCAGCAAATCGCGGTCGATACTCTGAATTTCCTCACGCAGGGCTTTGAGATCGGAGCCGGGAAGCATGACGCCGATGTTAAACGTTTTCCGTAGAAATGACACCATCAACGGGTGTTTTTGCTTATCGCCCTATCGTTTCATTCCAAACCCCGCACAAAAAGAAAGCCGCGCGAGCTCGTTGCCCGCGCGGCCCGGCTCCGACAACCTCCATCTCTCATTCGGCGTCGTATTGGCGCAGAATCTTGGCGGTCTTGGCGTTCGTGATCCGATTCAGCAACTTCGCCGACTCGTGCTCGTCCCGTAAGGTCTTGGCGAGACTGAACGACGAACCCACCGTATAGATGATGCCCATGACCAGATAGCCACGAATCCACAGGTCGACCGGCATGAGCCAGATACCGATCAGCGTGGCACCGAAGGCGAGGGCGAACGACAATTTGGTGAATGCGACCCAGGCGCCCGAGTTGTGTTGCAGGTCGGCGGGTTGAATCTGTTCCATGCTCATGTCTACCTCTCCTTGTTCGAGTCGTGATCGTCCGCGGCGTGTCTCGCCGCTTCGACCTACTCGAATTTCATCTTTCGTGCCACCTGTGTCATGTGAGCAAACCCCTTATCCATAGATGGTTACCTCTTCGCCAGCACGGCGGCGCAGCCACGGAGCCGCAGATTCGATGCAAAGGGTGCAGCCCAACAGCTGCACATCTGGTGGATAATCGAACGGTGATTCTCTATCTTGAGCTCATCGTGCAGATCGTCGGCACGATGCTCTATGTCTTTCTCGCTCGTGAGCTCTTTCGGCGTGGCGATCTACCGAGCGCCCGTCTGCTGCGACTCTTCGTGGTCGCGGTAACGATTTGGTTCGCGGGCACCTTGCTCGATACGTGGCTGACGCTGCTTTTCGGCGTTCCCGACACGCCGACCACGTTTCTCGGTCTGATCGATATCAGCCGTGGTCTCGCCTGGCTCATCGCCCTCCCTTTGCTCACCCACACGCTGGCCGCGCTCGATGAGTCGATGGACGGACGTGTGCGAGGTCCCATCGTTGTCTTGGGCTACCTCGGCATCTTGCTCTTCGTACAGGTCGTCTATCGCCAGCTGGCCGGATCACCGAGCGAGCTCGCGACCCTCACCAGCTCGGTCTACCCCAGGCTCGTCATCCACGCTGGCTTGACCCTGCCAGCGGCGGCGTTCTTCGCCGGGCGCCTGGCACATTCGGTGCGGCCGCGACGTCTGGCGCGCTTCTTCAAAGCGCTACGGCTCTGGCTCGTCGGTCTTTTCATCGTCGTCGCCCTGGGTCTACTGGCGCGACCGTGGACGGCGAATCCCGATCCGCTCGACGTCGTGGTCCGCCTCGGCTTGGCCGGTGGGCTGATCGGCCCCGGCATGCTCTTCGCGCTCTGGGTACAGCGTCACAATCTGCTCCGTCTGTCGTTGTCCAACCGCGCCCTGCGTCATCTCGTCATCGTCCTATCCGTGGTGCTCACCGCGCTGCTCGTCGGCCCCGCGCTCGGTACCGGAGATCTACGCGTGGCGCATCGCTTCGTCGCCTGGGGCACGCTGGTCGCCATGTTGATCGGGCTGATCGGTCCGTGGTTGCTCGAACGCGCGATGGCGACATCGACGACCGTACGCGCGTTTCTCGGGCGCACCGTCGAACCCAGGGAGCTCGACCGTTTGACCGATGCCCTGCTCGCGATCGACGACGACGGCAGCCTCGGCGACGGTGACGATCTCCTCGACGGTATGGCGACCGTGCTTCAGGATTGGCTCGGCACCGAGGTGTCAGTCTTGCCTCGCACCACCTCCACCGAGCCCCTGTGGCGACTCTTCACCCGGCAAGATCGTGATGCGCCCGACGTCGACATCGCCCATCGTCTGCAGCCTTTGTCGACACCGGTCATCGGCGCGCTCGACCGTCACGGTCTGCACGCCGCGCTCGCGGTGCGCACCAGCGCCAGCGGTGAGGTACGTGGATTGTTGGGATTGTGCGCTCAGGTCAGTGGCGGCGCCTGGGCCGACGGCGAGCT
>JBCDBH010000506.1:0-3530 GCA_039184055.1 Acidobacteriota bacterium | reverse complement strand
GAGCAGCGGACCGGTGGCGAGGTCGAAGACCTGTGCCGCGTGCGCGTCGATCCGTGCGTCGAGCGCCGCCTCACGCGCCTCGGGATCGAGATCGCTTACGTCGACCCGCGCCAACTCGATCGACATCGCGGGCCGCACGAGCTGGATCGGCTGACCGTCGTCACCCTGGGCAAACACCGTGCGGAGCGATTCGTGACGCGCCACCACCGCGCCGAGCGCGGCTTCGAGTGCCTCAACGTCGAGCGCCCCACGGAAGGCGATTCCGGTGGGAATGCCATAGGCCGTATTGCCCGGCTCGAAGCGATCGAGGATCCACAGACGTTCCTGCGCGAACGAGAGCGGCAGCGGCTGGTCACGATCGACCGGCACCACCGGCGGCTCGGCGGTGGTGGGATCGAGCTGGTCGATCGCCGTCGCCAGGCCACTCACCGTCGGGGTCTCGAAGAGCTGTCGGAGCGGTACGTCGACCTCGAGTCGGCGACGGAGCGCCGAAATCAAGCGGGTGGCGAGCAGCGAGTGTCCGCCGAGGACGAAGAAATCATCATTCGCACCGATGCGCTCGACGCCCAAAATCTCGGCAAAGAGCACGGCGATGTCTTGTTCACGCTCGGTCCGAGGCTCGACGAACGCCTCTTCCCGCACCACGATCTGAGGTTCGGGCAGACGTTTGCGATCGACCTTGCCATTGGGAAGCAGCGGCAGACGATCGAGCACCACGTAAGCGCCCGGCACCATGTAGGCAGGTAGGCGTTCGACCATGGCGCGTCGTACGACGCCTGTATCCAACTCACCTTCGACGATATCGGCCGGAGTGATCCAGGCGATCACGCGTTTATCGGCACCATCGCCGAGCGCCATGACCACGGCGTCACGCACCGAGGGTTGCTCGAGCAACGCCGCCTCGATCTCACCGAGCTCGACACGGTGACCACGGATCTTGACCTGGAAGTCGAAGCGACCTTCGAAAAGCAGCTCGCCATCGGCACGCCAGCGCACCCGATCCCCGGTGCGATAGAGCCGCGCCCCGGGTTCAGTGGAGAACGGATCGGGCACGTAGCGCTCGGCGGTCAGACCCGGGCGATGCAGGTAGCCGCGTGAAATGCCGTGTCCACCGATATAGAGCTCACCGCGTACGCCGAGCGGCTGGGGCCGGAGCTCGGAATCGACGACATGGAGATGATCACCGTGAATCGGTTTGCCGACCGTCGGCTCACCATGCTCGACCCCCTGCGGAATCAACGCCACCGAGGTGTAGGTGGTGTCTTCCGAGGGGCCGTACATGTTGTAGAACGCCTCGACGTTGGGCTGCGCGTGCACCGCCTCGGCAAGGGTGCGATAGACCGGCTCACCACCGACGTTGACCGCGCGGGTGCTCGGCGGCACGCCATCGGCGCGGATCAACTCCGCGATCGCCGACGGCACGGTGCTGAAGATACGCACGCGATCACGACGTGGGTGATCGATCGCCGCCATGGCGTCGGCACCGATGATGATCGTGCCACCGAGCGACAGGGTGCCGAAGAGCTCGAACACCGAGACGTCGAAGTTGATCGAGGTCGCGGCGTAGAGGCCCTCGAGCAGCTCGGGGGTAAAGGTGTCCCGACCCCAGCCGAGCATGACCACCGCCGAGCGATGGTTGATCGCCACGCCCTTGGGTCGACCCGTCGAGCCCGAGGTGTAGATCAAATACGCCAGACGATCGTCGGGCATCTCGAGACCGAGCGGGCCGTCATCGTACGAAGCGGCGGGATCGTCGGCCAGATCGACCACGACGGCATCGTGTTCGGGAAGGATCTCGGCACGGCCATCGCGCGTGAGCACCACCGGCGCGCGCGAGTCTTCGAGCATGAACGACAGACGATCGGCGGGGTATTTCGGATCGAGCGGCGCGTAGGCGCCACCGGCTTCGAGCACCGCGAGCAACGCGACCACCAGGTCGACCGAGCGATCCATACAGACACCCACGCACACCTCGGGTCCGATACCGAGACTGCGCAGATGACGCGCCAGCTTCCGGCTCTTGCTCACCACCTCGGCGTAGGTGTAGACCGCTTCTTCGTCGAGGATCGCCTCGCGTTCCGGCGTCTTCTCGGCCTGGAAAGCGATCAAACCCTCGATCGTCGGCGCGGGCTGGGACACCGGCTCGGGACCCGCGAGGAAACGCTCGATCGTGGCGGTCTCGTCCTCGCTCCGTAGATCAAAGCTCGACAGCGGACGATCGGGCTCCTCGACCGATTGTTCGAGCAGACGAACCAAGTGGCTCGCCAAACGCTCGATGGTCGTCTGATCGAAGAGATCGGTATTCCACTCCAAGCCACCGGCGAGATCGCCCTCGGCGGTTTCGCCAAACGACCACTGCAGGTCGAATTTCGCTGTCGTGCTCTCCCCTTCCACCGGCTCGACGGTCACGTCGCTGTCCATCGGCGCGGCTTCGAACGGGGTGTTCTGGAGCGAGAGCATCACCTGGAAGAGCGGCGGATGCGCCAGATCGCGATCGAGATCGAGCTCGGCCACCAGACGCTCGAACGGCACGTCCTGATGCGCGTAGGCATCGAGCGTCATCTCGCGGGCACGTTCGAGCAGCTGACGCAGACTCGGATCGTCGTCGAGGTCGACCCGCAACACCAGGGTGTTGACGAAGAAGCCGATCAACGGCTCCATTTCGGCACGGGTACGACCGGCGATCGGGGAACCGATCGCGAAGTCGTTCTGACCCGACCAGCGACCGAGCACCGCCGACACCAGGGCGAGCAGCCCCATGAAGGTCGTTCCACCCGCGTCACGGATCAGATCCTCGAGACGCGCGGCGTGTGCCGCACGCAGACGGATCGGAATCGACGCACCGGCCCAGGTTTGCGTCGCCGGGCGGGGACGATCGGTGGGCAGCTCGAGCACCGGCACGCCGGACAAACGCTCCTTCCACCAGCCGAGCTGACGTTCGAGCGACGGTCCGAGATGCTCACGCTGCCACACAGCGACGTCGCCGTATTGCAGAGCCAGTGGGGGCAGCGACGTCGTCGCGTCGGGTCCCGTGAGGTCGCGATAAGCGGTGACGAACTCGCGCACCAGCACGCCCATCGACCAGCCGTCGTAGACGATGTGATGCACGTTGAGCGACAGCACGTGATCGTCAGGAGCGAGTCGGAAGAGACGCGCCCGCATCAGCGGCCCGGTGCCGACATCGAACGGACGACGCATCTCCGCCTTCACCGCCGTGAGCAGCTCGCCTTCCGAGCCCACCTCCTCGATCGGCAGATCGACCGCCGTCGCCGGCAGAACGATCTGCATCGGCGTGTCGTCGACCTCGCGGAAGATCGTCCGCAGCGTCTCGTGACGCGCCACCACGTGCGACAAGGCGCGAGCCAGACGCTCGATGTCGATCGATCCACGCAGACGCACCGGGGACGGAATGTTGTACGCCGGGCTGTCGGGCTCGAGCTGAGATAGGAACCACAGACGTTCCTGGGCGAACGACAGCGGCAGGTGGAAGCTGCCGTCGATCGTCGGCTGACGCTCGACCGATGTGATCG
>JBCDBH010000505.1:0-3539 GCA_039184055.1 Acidobacteriota bacterium | reverse complement strand
GTTGAGCGCGCGACCGTCGAGCACTTTGATCATGAGCTCGAGATTGTCGTCGGAGAAGAACCAGAACGAACCCGTGTCACCGGTGATCGGCACCACCTTGCCACGACCGACCTCGCCGGAAAGCGTGCGCCAGGTGACGGTGATGCGAAAACGCTCGTCGGCCGACAATCGGAGCCGCTCGTCTTCGGCGGCGAGCACGGTCTTGGGGAGCGCGTAGAGATCCTCTCCCGTCTCCGGCTGATACCAGGGCATGACGACGTACCCATCCACGGCTACCGCTGGCCAGTTCAGCTGTCGACCCTCGGGCCAGATGGGGAAGGTTCCTTCCACCGTGCCATCGCTACGCCAGCTCTCACCGTTGGAATGAAAGACGAGCAGGCCATCGATCACGTTGGGCCGTACGGCCCAACCGTCGAAGACCTTGACCGTGCCCTCTGCCGTGCCATCGGTATGCCACAGTGACGATGACGAACGCAGAAACGCCTCGTCCGGCGACACCTCGTAGACCCAAACGCCCTCACCCGCGAGCTGGGTGAGCTCGACTTGCCCATTTTCGTCGGTCACCCACACCGTGCCCCGATCACTGTACACAAGCCGGTCACCAAAGTAATGCCAGACATTCGGCTGCTCGGGCATGTCTCGAAGCACTCGGTAGTGCTGACCATCGTGAAACCAGAGCCGCCATGTCTCCGAGTCGAGCTGCGACACGCCGTACATACCGTTCGCGGTCGTCGACCAATATTGATTGCCGGCGTTGTCTTCGTCCAGTAGGTGAACGAGCCGTGTACCGGCGCTCGATCCATCGCTGACGACCAAGCCTCGGTCGACCTCGAAGACCACCTGATCGGTGAGCGGTTGCAGAACCGAAACCGACGAACTCGACGTGATGAGCTCGGTGTTCTCGGGTGTGCCGTCGGTCGACCATACGCCGCCAAAGTCGTCGAAGAGGAGACAGAACCTCGCGTTGCGTGCGCACTCGGCCCGAAATCCCGGTACGCCTAGGGGCTTCGTACCATTGGGAGTACCGTCGGTCGACCACCACTCCGAACGGTTGCCGAAAAGGAAGTGACTCGTCGTGTGATGGGAAGACGAATCCAGGTCCTCACCCTCGAGGAGAATGCGCGTTCCGGCGGCGGTCCCGTCACTGACCGTCAAACGACCGGGTCCGGTTTCGATGAAATACAGCAAATCCCCGACGATCACCGGCCCAGAGGGAAAGCTCAGCAAGGCGATCGACTCGGTACCCTCGGGAGTGCCGTCGGTCGCCCAGATGTCGCTGGTGATGCCTCGAAAGACCTGAAACACAGCGATCTCATCGGTCGAACCGAGAAACTCGGGCGCCAATCCGGTATCACCACCCAGCAGATCGTCGAGCAATATCGTTCCAGCGGACGTACCGTCACTCACCCATGGCTCGGCGCCGAATGTCGACTCTTGACCGGCAAAGACGACGCGATCACCCAACGACTCCATATGTGGTGTCAACGGCGAAGCAAAACCCTCGAAGGTAGGGCTTACGGGCTCGGCGAGCTCACCAGGCCGAGCGCGCCAGAGATGCCAAACAAACCCTGGCGAGCGGGCCTGGAACCAGAGCTCGTCACCGACCCTCTCGAGATCATCCTGTAGGAAAAGCCATTCCGACTGATCGGCCAACTGCCATGCACCACCCGGCGTGCCGTCGCTGATCCACAACTTGTACCGATCGGGGCCACGGTCGACGAGCAGGAGTCGGTCGTTCCACAGCTCGACTCGGGCACTGTCGCAGCCGCTCGTGCACAACGCCGGCACGGCAATCGGCGCATCGCCGAACCGCATGACATGCGGCACACCGGTGTCATCGGAGAATTGGAGCCAGCTCGGGCTCGAGTCGATCTCGGTGAGAATCGGTGTCGTACTGACCGTTGTGACGATCTTGGTGATGGGATCGATCCGGCGTAGCCAACACGTCCCCGCGATCCGCTCAGCGAAGAAAAGATCATCGTCGCCGATGTGGATCCCGACCGGTACCTGGATGGTGCACGATTCGATGTCCAGAAACGGACGGGTCGTGCCATGAGTACCTTCGGTTACCCAAATCTGGCTAGGGCTCGTCGCATGAAAGTAGATCCGATCCTGATCGGCGGCGACCGAATCCCGATGGTAGACCGGTGACAGCTCTATGGTGCCGGTCGAGGTGCCGTCCGTCGACCAAAGACGGCCGTAGGTGACCGGAGGGCCGGTGATGTCAGGGTCACGGGTCGCGAAATAGACTCGACCCCCGACCGGACGGTCGAGCCCGAACCAGTCCACGATCGGTGACGATACGGTGCGAAGCAAACGAGTCTCGATCCCGTCGGTTTCCCAGACTTGGTAACGTTCGAAGAACACCAAGCGATTCTCGAGAGCTATCCAGTGCAGGATTTCCGTGCGTTGCCAGAGTCGGCGAGCCTCACCGGTCACGAGGTCGACATGCCACAATTCACTGTCAAGTGCATTGCGATCCGTCAGAATCAAGAAGATCCCATCGATTGTGGGATGAACGACCAGATCCCCGATCTCCGCATGCTCACCGGTCGTTGCAACGCGTACGACATCACCCGGTCGACCCTCGGTACGGAATAGGCCGGCCCCATCGAGGTCCGACGCCACGAAGTAGAGAGCATCGTCGATTCGGGTGAAGGAAGCGGGCGCCGAGCTCGCCTCGATGCCACTTTGGATATCGACCAAGAGTTGCGGATCCTCCACCGGGGGAACCGCGCCCGCGAGACTGCTGATCAGCGCGAAGATGACGAATATTCTGAGGTGCATGCGTCTTGTGTCCTCGATATAGAAAGGGGCGGCCAGATATATAGGGCGGCGGCCGACAGGGAAACAGTCAAAACGCCGTCCTCAAAACGCCGTCCTCAAAACGCCGCGGTATCGCCTCGGCTGGCAAAGGTGCCGACTTCGTTCTCGTACGTGCGGACGACGCCGGTTTCGAGATCCCGCACCGTCAGCGTGTAGCCGACGTTGGACAAGGAACCGTAGAAGACCCACCACCGACCGTTGATCGATTGGCCGTCGAGTATCTTGACCAGGAGCTCGAGATTCGAGCTGTCGAAGAATGAGAAAGCACCCGAGTCTCCAGCGAGCGGCACGGGTACGCCGACGCCACTCGTGCCGTCGAAGGCCTGCCACGACACCGTGACCGCGAAGCGACCGTCGTGAAAGCAGAGCGTATCGGGTACGCCACAGTCGACATCGGAGCGCGGCGCGACGGTGGTGGCGATCTCGCCGATCGTGGCGAGCGTGCTGGTGATCGTCGGATTCGTGGTGACGGCTTCGGAGAACGCTCGGATGTCACCCCGGCTGGCAAAGGTCCCGGCTTCGTTTTCGTAACGCAGGATCTGGCCGGTCGCGGTGTCCTCGACCAGCAGCTCATAGGCGACCTGCGAGAGGGAAGCGTAGTAGACCCACCAATGACCGTTGAGCGCGCGACCGTCGAGCACTTTGATCATGAGCTCGAGATTGTCGTCGGAGAAGAACCAGAACGAACCCGTGTCACCGGTGATCGGCACCAC
>JBCDBH010000504.1:0-3561 GCA_039184055.1 Acidobacteriota bacterium | reverse complement strand
TGATGGTTGTGACATCTGGCTTGCCTCCAGAAAGTCGGAAGTCACGCTTTGTGTCGAGAGTGGCCTCTGGGTCGGTTTCCACCAACAGCGATCCACTTGACGAAGGTTCCTGACCGTGAATCCAGCGTTGACTCATCCCCACGCCTGCGCATTTCAGCCCGGTCCTAGATGGAATAACCTGTTTCGGACGTACTGTTTCTTAGAAGGCAAAGGGCCTGGACAACTCTTTGCTCGGGGCTTCGTAAAGAACTGGAGATCATGTGACGGTATTTGATACCGTCTATATGTGACATCACCATCGTTGGCGTCTGGGGTGACGCGGGCATGCATGGGGATGAGTTGAATGTTGTTTGGCAGGACGGTTGCCATGTGGACGAGGCAGGCGGTTGGGTGTGTTTCTCGTTTCCGTGCCGTGGAGTTACGGCAAAGGGAAGAGTTGCGGGCTCGATCGACTCACGGTAGTCTCGTTGCATCACAAGGAAGCGGTTACCCGATGAGGGTAGACCCCCGGCTCGTTCGTAGGTCTGTCGACCTCCGGGCTCGGTGGTCCCGCGAGGGAGGAGTGTGAACATGACACAAGCGCAAATCGATCAACTGGTCAGCGCAACGCAACGATGCGCACGGGTGATCGAGAGTGCCGAGAAGGATGTCGATCGAGTCAATGTCGACGACACGAGCATCTCAGTGTTACGCAAAGCGGTGCGCGAGGCCGATGAGCTGGCCGATGAGAGCCTGCATTTCGGCAATTCACCCGATTTGATGCATCGAAGAATCGGTTGATCTCATCGATACGCTTTCCATCTATCGCTCAACGACAACTTCGTGATCCTGGGGCCACTCGCCCACCTATCTTGGCTCCGTGTCCGAATCTCTCCAAGCCGATAAGCCCGATCATTGTTTGAGCATCCGTCGCCCGTCCGAGGCGCTCGATCGTCTCTTTGCGGTCGACGATGAGTCGAGCCGTATCTATGTGACGCATCACGACAGTCTGAAGCGCTGGTGCGCGGCGGTCGGGGTCGATCTGGTGGTGATCGAGACGGATTTTGTCGATCGCGCGTTTTTGGCCAGCTATGACATTCAGCATGCCCGGGCGTTTTCGTCGCAGAGTCGGCGTTGTGAGCGTTTTGTGTTCTTTCGCACGGGCTGGAGTGACGAGCGACTGGCCGAGGTGTGTGGCGGCACGGACCGTGACGGCTCGAGCAGCGGCCACGCATCGACAAACGGCGAGACGCTGGAGACGTTGGACGCTCTCTTCGCGGAACGAAGGACTTCCAGCAAGGACGATGGCGTCGAGATCCGTGGTTGGGTGGTGAAGCGCCCGACCCAGCAGTCGCTCGGTCGTTCGTATCTCAGTTTGCCCGAGCACAGCGTGGCGGAGATCTTTCCGCATCTCAGCGCCGATCGCGATCACTTTGTTCTCTCGCTTCCCAAGCAGTGCTACCTCGCCGGTCGACGGTTCGACATGCCGGCGTGTGTACCGTTCGTGTCGCAGGATGGCTTTGCGGCGGCGTGTGCGTCGGCGGCGTTGTGGATGGCGCTCGAGATCCAGACGAGCAGCCGACTGTCGCATCTGTCACCGGCGATGTTGACGCGGGCGGCGCACGATCGTCACGCGGCGTATGGGATTTACGAGCGTGGTCTGTCGCCGGTGCAGCTGTCGCTGGCGATTCAGGAGGTCGGATTTCAACCGCTGGTGACCGATCCGACTCGTCAGAACACCTGGAATCTGACTCTGACGTGGATGATCGATTCACGGATTCCGTGTGTGGTCGGTTTGAAGATGCTCGACGATGGCGCCGGTCACGCGGTGACGATCATGGGGCATGATGGCAGCGCCGTCGCTTCCGATCAGGACATCTATTGGGGCCAGGGACGGTCGAGCTTCCTGGTGCTCGACGACGCCCGGGCGCCGTTCGTCCGGATGGAGTTTCTCGCCGGGGCGCGGCGCGCCCGCACCCTCGCGCGCCCGAAGATCCGCCGCATGATCGAGGAGCTCGGCTTATCGGCGGCCAATTTGGTGGTGCTCGACGATGGTCACGATCGGGTGGAAGTCGCAGGGCTGCAGACGCTGGTGGCGGCGATTCCGCCGGCGGTACAGCCGATTCGCCAGGATCTCAGCCGCGACGCGCCTCGTTACGGCGCCCGCGCCGCGTCGGCGTTGCTCGCCACGTATGCGAGCTATCTGCAGAACCGTTTTCCCGAGATCGGGACGATGGTGTATGAGCTGGCGCGTGCAATCGGGGTGTCGAGCCTGATCGACACCGACGAGAACGATTGGGTGGAGCGCCCGCAGGATGCCGCCGCGGATTTGCGTCGCGACATCGCAACGCTGCGCGCCGCCTTCACGGGCATGCCCGAATCGGTGCAACGCGATCAGCTTCGCGCGCCCTTCGATCTGATCACCCGGGCGCTGCATTCCTTTCTTCTGGCGCGTCAGCGCGAGCTCGACGGCAGAGATTTCCGACATACCGAGGCGCTCGAGACGAGCTATGTCATGCGGCCGTTCTTGGTGCCTGCGAACGCCTACAAGCAGTGGCTGTGCTCGAAGTCGGGCGCGACGCGACCGGTGGCCCTGACGCGTCACCTGCGCGATTTGCCGATGCCGGGTCACGTCTACCTGGTCGAGCTGATCCGCAAACACGATCTGAGTGATCTGGTGCTCGATCGCGATGACGACGCCGATCCGAGCTTCGGTCGCACCCAGACCGTGGTGCATGGTGAGATCTTGCTCGATCCGACCTGGTCCGAAGCGCACGTGCTGGCGGCCTGGATCGAAGATATGTTGCTCCTACCGAAACGGGCGTCGGAGCATCTGCACAAGCCGGTCGGAATCGACAAGCGCTTCGAAAGCGATATGCGACCGATCCGACTCGATTTCGAAAACGGCGCGCGACACGTCCTGTCGTGGTTTCACAACCGGGAGCATTGGGAATATGACTGACAAGACCCCTGAACCGAATCTGGCGCTCGACCAATTCGTCGATGGTTTGCGTCGCCAAATCCGCGCCTCCGTGGGCCAGCTGCAACACGAGCTCGATAGCGCGCGTGACACGAAGCAAAAGAGCTTGCCGGTCTTCATGCTCGACGAGGTCGAGGTGACGGTCGACGCGCAAATCGACGAGAAGGTGGCTGGCAAGCTCAGCGTCGGTGGTGAGGTCGAGCTCGCTCCCAAGCTGCTCTTCATTCCTTTGGGCAAGGCCGCGGCCAAAGCCGAGGCTGAAGGCTCAGGTGAGAGCGGTTCGGCGCACAGCACCAAAGTCCGCATCCTGCTCCGTCCGAAAATGGCGTCGTGGGACAAGGACGGCTGGAATGTGAGCAGCGACATCTTTCTCGAGAGTCCCGACTCGAATCGCTGAATCGCTGATTTCTCGCCCCTATGAGGTTTTTTGATCGGACGGCTGATGCCGTGTGGTGTCGGCATGAGCCGATTTGCACCCCTTAGGGCGACTCGGCAAAAGTAAGTCTCAGGCGATTTCAATCGCCATTTTTCTATTTCGAGGCGTTCGCAACGGTTGGAATCGGCGGTGGGCCTTCCTCGTCGACCCGGGCGATTTGCCCGGG
>JBCDBH010000503.1:0-3567 GCA_039184055.1 Acidobacteriota bacterium | reverse complement strand
GGAGCGCCAATTTGATCCGGGTGGGTCAGGTGCTGTTGATCCCGTCGAGAAAAAGCTCGGGGACGTCGCGACGTTCCAACACGGCGAGCGCGCGTCCGACTCCGTCGGCCACGCCTTCGACCTACCGCGTGCGGAGCGGCGACACGCTATCGGTGATCGCGCAACGTCACGGCACCACCGTGCGCGCCATCAAAGCCGCCAACAACCTACGCGGCTCGACGATCCGAGTTGGACAACGATTGACCCTTCCCGCCGGAGGCGCGGCCACGCACGTCGTGCGCTCGGGCGACACCTTGTTCAAGATCGCCCAGCGCTACGGTACGACGGTGGCGGCGATCAAAGCATCCAACCGCTTACGAGGCAGTGTGATCCGACCGTCTCAGGTCCTGATCATCCCCTGACCTGCTCTACGCGTTCGCGGTCGCCACGGCAACCGTTTCGGTGGCCGCTGGAGCCTCGAGCATCGCGCGAGCAAAGGTCGACGGCTTGCGGGGTGGCAAAAAGACCGGTCCCCCGTGTGCTTCGAAAGACTGAGTCGACGCGGTGGTTTGGCTCGGACGACATGGCACCATGACAAGGCTCTCCGTGGGGTCATGAGGATTCGCCAGGTTCAAACAGGCGAATGCTTGATTCTCACCATGATGAAAACGCCTAGTCGTGGTCGTGGCATCGCGGGTTCGCGGCGATCCGACGGCGAAATGTGGCGAAATCGAGGCACGGTGGTACCCTTCGCCGCATCAACCACGTAGGGAGAGCAAACATGGCTGTCGAGATCACCGGACGCTACACCGGTAACCTGAATGTCGAGATTCAACACGGTCCCTCTGGAGCCACGATCCATACCGCCGCGCCGGTCGACAATCATGGCGACGGCAGCTCCTTTTCGCCGACCGATCTGACCGCGGCCGCGCTCGGCGCCTGCATGCTCACCGTGATGGGAATCGTCGCGGCGCGTCATGAGATCGACCTCTCCGGCATGCACTTCCAGCTCGAAAAGCACATGGTCTCCGACCCACGCCGGATCGGACGGATTCCGGTCACCATAACCATGCCTGCCGGTCTCGACGCCAAGCAACGCAAGCTACTCGAACGGACCGCGAATCAATGTCCGGTTCACAAGAGCCTGCACGACGCGGTCGAAAAGGACGTCCGCTTCGTCTATCCGGACTGATGCCAGGCTACGCCACGCTCAGGTTGCGTGGCGAGCCGCGAAAGCTCCCATCAGCTCGGTCAAAGCACGGCAGCCCTGTTCGGGAAAGGCGTTGTAGATCGACGCCCGCAAGCCACCGACGCTACGGTGCCCTTTGAGCCCGGCCAGTCCTTCAGCGGTGGTGAGCTCGAGAAACGCCCGATCGAGATCCTCGTTCGGGGTCCGAAAGGTGACGTTCATCATCGACCGCGAGCCGTCGCGCGCCACCGGCCGATAGAAGCCCTCGGAGCCGTCGATGGCATCGTAGATCAGCGCCGCCTTGGCTCGATTCCGTTCTTCGATCGCCCCGACACCCCCCTGGTCGCGAATCCACCGCAGGACTTCACCCATCATCCAGATGCCAAAGGTCGGAGGCGTGTTGAGCCGTGACCCTTTGGCGGCGAGGGCTCGATAGTCGAGTAGCAACGGCATGTTGTCCGGCACCTGCTCGAGCCAGTCCTTACGGATGAGCACCAGGGTACAACCAGCGACACCGATGTTCTTTTGCGCGCCCGCGACCACCATGCCGTGGTTGGTGAGGTCGAGCGGTCGGCTCAGAATGTCCGAGCTAGCGTCACACACCAGCGGCGCCGGGCTCGTCGGAAGCTGGTGGTATTGGGTTCCGGCGATGGTGTTGTTCGAGCAATACCAGGTATAGACCGGATTCGCGCTCGGATCGATCTCGTCGTTGGCCGGCACGTGGTCGTAGCCGCTCTCCTTGCCGCTGAACGCGACGTGCACCGAGCCCGTTTTTTTCGCCTCGCCGATCGCCTTCTTCACCCAACTACCCGTGTCGAGGTAGTCGGCGGTGCGACCCTCCGAGAGGAAGGTCATCGGCACCATGGCGAATTGCAGCGTCGCGCCACCCTGGAGAAAAAGCACCTGCCACGCGTCGTCGAGACCGGCGACCTCGCGTACCAAGGCCTCGGTCTCGTCGATCACCCGATCGAAAACCGGGCCACGGTGCGAGTGCTCGAGGATGCCGATACCGCTACCGTGAACATTCCAAATCGCCTCTTGGGCGGCTTGCAAAACCGGCTCCGGCAGCGTCGCCGGACCGGGAGAAAAGTTGTAGATCCGCTCGCTCGTCATACAGATCAGTCTATGCTGTCCTCATGCCGGATCGAAGACAGAATCGCGGCCCGCACCCGCGTGACGAAGATGATTTCGCGGCCGATCACATTCCACGGCTGAGAATCGCGTGTTTCGAGCTCTCGTGGCTCTTCGAGCGTGGCTACACCGGCACGGCGGCACTCAAATTGGTGGGCGATCGGCACCGACTGCGGTTGCGACAACGCCAGGCGCTCCAACGGTGCGCGGTGAGCCATGGGCTCGCCAAGACGCGCAACGAGCGATGCGTACCGCTCGACGCTCTCGCTGACGAGCGGGTGTTGATCGACGGCTACAACGTGCTGCTCACCGTCGAGGCGGCGCTCGCCGGGGGCGTCGTGCTCTTGGCGCGGGATGGCTTGGCGCGGGATCTCGCGGCGATGAGCAGTCACTATCGCCGGGTCAAGCAAACTCGCCCAGCGCTCGAGGCGATCGCAACGGTGCTGGACCGCCACGGCTATCGCGAGGCGCTGTGGTATTTCGATCGTCCGGTGTCGAATAGCGGGCGTTTGCGCAACCTGATCGAGACGCTGGCCGAGGAGCGGGGCTGGCCATGGCGGATCGAGCTGGTGCCCAATCCCGATCCGGTGCTCGCGGTGGCGACCGAGCTGATCGCCACCGCCGATGGTGGCATTCTCGATCGCGGTCCACGCTGGGTCAATCTGGCCCGCGCGGTGATCGAGAGTGCAGCGCCGGATGCCTGGTGGATCGATCTCTCGACCCCGGACGATCCGACGCTTGCCGAGGGCCATGATCAGCCGGCGTTGTAATAGAAACGCTCGTGCACGATCTTGCCATGTTCCCAACGACGCACCGCGACCTGCTCGAGGTTGACCCGGTTGCCGTCCTGGAAGGTGACGTCCATCCACCACTCCGAGAGCGTGACCCCGTCACCGATCGCCACCGCTTTGACCTCGCCACCGTGAAATTCCTTCACTGACGCCAACCACTCTTCTTCACGCTTGCGGTTGGTCGCTTTGCCTTCGTGGGTTCCGTGGGGCTCCTGCATCACACAATGATCAGCGTAGAACTCGTCGAACGCCTCGAGGATCTGGCCCTGGAGGATCATGCCGTTGATACGGTCTTCGAGTTGCTCGAGCTCTTGATTGGCCATGGTCGTCTCTCCTAGATCGGTGCTGAATGAAGTCGGTGCTCTGAGTCGGCTCGCGCCGCGCTTGTTGTCTTGTCTGGCCGATCGTCCGGCGGAATGTCGTCTGCATCGCTGTGGGTCTGCATCGCTCTGCATCCCCGCCGTTCGACCATGTGTG
>JBCDBH010000502.1:0-3570 GCA_039184055.1 Acidobacteriota bacterium | reverse complement strand
CTGTTGTGAATGGCGTTCCGACCCTCTACATGCACGTGGCCGCGGAATCGATGGATCATGCGATCCGTGAGGCGATTCGTGGGGTTGGTGATCTGGGCTTCAGTGTGGAGCGAATCGAAGTCGATCCAGCGGCTTTCACGGACGCTGCCTGAACCGACGGTTCTCTCTCCAAAAGAAAAAGGCTGGCCTCAGGCCAGCCTTTCTAGATTCGATCAAGCTCGGCTCAATGAGCTTCCGCGTCATCTCCTCGCTGTGCTTCAGCAATGATCTTTTGCTGGATGTTCCTCGGCACTTCTTCGTAGTGGGAGAATTCCATGACGAAGTTGGAGCGGCCTTGGGTGATGGAGCGGAGGGAGGAGGAGTAGTCGAGCATTTCGGCCAGGGGGACGGCGGCTTTGATGATCTGGTTGTTGCCTTTGGGCTCGATGCCTTGGGGGCGGCCGCGTCGTTGGCTGAGGTCGCTCATGAGGTCGCCGGTGCATTCTTCACTGGTGGTGATTTCAACCTGCATGATGGGCTCGTGGATGGTGGCGTCGGCTTTGGACATGGCGTCTTTGAAGGCCAGGGATCCGGCGACTTTGAAGGCCATTTCGGAGCTGTCGACGTCGTGGTATTGGCCGTCTAGGAGGCGCACCATGAAGCCGCCGACGGGGTAGCCGGCGAGGAAGCCGCGTTCGCGGGCTTCGTGAATGCCTTTTTCGACCGCCGGGCGGTATTGCTGGGGAATGGAGCCACCGAAGATCTGGTCTTTGAATTCGAAGTCGGTACCGTCGGTGAGCGGCTCCATGGTGATTTTGCAGTCGGCGAATTGACCGCGACCACCGCTTTGCTTTTTGTGTCGACCGTGGCCGTCGG
The DNA here is from genome assembly GCA_039184055.1 of Acidobacteriota bacterium. Taxonomy (GTDB): domain Bacteria; phylum Acidobacteriota; class Thermoanaerobaculia; order Multivoradales; family J023; genus JBCDBH01. The sequence continues at coordinate 2,715 of JBCDBH010000502.1, read as the reverse complement.
CGGGACGTTTGATGGTCTCGCGGTAGGGCACTTTGGGCGGATGCAGGATGACGTCGACTTTGTAGCGGTTGGCGAGCTTGGCGACGGCGATTTCGACGTGGAGCTGGCCGGTGCCGGAGATGAGGACTTCGCCGGTCTGGGGGTCACGCCCCGAGGCCAGGGAGAGGTCTTCTTCCATGAGTCGATGCAGGGCGTCGTTGATCTTTTCTTCGTCGCCTTTGCTTTTGGGCTCGATGGCGTAGGAGATGGCGGGTGGCCGCACGAAGGTCCATTCGAGCTTGAGCGGCTGGTCTTTGCCGCACAGGGTGTCGCCGGTTTGGGTGTGTTTGAGCTTGGCGACGCCACCGATGTCGCCGGTGATCAGCTGTTTGATCGGGGTGCCCTGTTTGCCCTGGTAGGCGAGGAGCTGACCGACTTTTTCGGTGTCTTCGGCGCGGCTGTTCCAATACGCGGTGTCGGAGTCGATGGTGCCGCTGATCACCCGCATGAGGTTGATCTTGCCGCTGAAGGGGTCGTTGAGGGTTTTGAAGACAAGGGCCGAGGGGCGCTCGTCGGCGGTGGTGGCGAGCTCGATGTCGTCGCCGCCGATGTCGGTCGCCGGGTAGGTGGCGCGATCGAGCGGCGTCGGCAGGAAGCGCACGATGCTGTCGAGCAGGGTGGAGCTGCCGATGCCGTGGACCGCCGAGCCCGCGGTGACCGGGACGATCTTGCCGGTGCGTACGGCGTTGCGCAGACCGTTGTGGAGATCTTCGGGGCTGAGCTCACCCTCTTCGAAGTAACGCTCGAGCAGCTCGTCGTTGGTTTCGGCGATCGCTTCGACCAATTTGCCACGCAGCTGTTCGATGCGATCGGTGAGGTCATCCGGGATGTCGCCGGGCTTGGCTTGGCCGTTGCCGTCGGGCTCGAAGAAGTAAGCCTTCTCTTCGAGCAGGTCGACGACGCCGTGAAATTTACCCTCTTTGCCGATCGGCAGCTGGAGCGGACGCACCAGCCGACCGAAACGCTCGCGCAGCTCGACGACGGTGCGCGCGTAGTCGGTGTTTTCACGATCGAGCTTGTTGATGTGGATCATCAGCGGCTGTTCGTGACTCACCACCCAATCCCACATCTTTTCGGTGGTGACCTCGATACCGGAGCCGGCATCGATGACCAAGAGCATGGCGTCACCGATACGCGCACCGGAGCGCGTTTCGGCGCCGAAAATGCCCGCGCCCGGGGTGTCGATGATGTTGATTTTGTGTTTCTGCCACGGCACGTGACAGAGCCCGAGACCGATCGACATGCTGCGTGAGATTTCCTCGGGATCGAAATCCGTGACCGCGTTGCCGTCTTCGACACGATTGAGTCGGTTCGCCACGCCACCGGTGTAAAGAAGAGCACTGGCGAGAGTCGTCTTGCCCGTGTCGCCGTGTCCCGTGATGGTGATGTTGCGGATCTTGTCCGGGCTGTCGACCTGCATACGTGGAAACCTCCTTGCCGAATTGCCATAGTCGATGGGAAGATGGGCCGATGACTATACCACCGGGATTGACGTCATCTTCACATTCGTGTCGCGGGTGGTCGGTTTGACTCTGGTCGAACTCAACCCCTAGAATCGAGAAGAACTTGCGCGAATCCGATCGACGATGAGTCCCGAGAAGTTAGGCCGATATCAGATCCTCGGTGAGCTGGGTAAGGGGGCGATGGGGGTCGTGTACCTCGCCCAGGACCCGATCATCGGGCGACAGGTCGCGCTCAAAACCTTCCGTTTCGAAATCGCGGTCGAAGATGACGAGATCGAGCAATTCCGCGCTCGATTCCTTCGCGAGGCGCAGAGCGCCGGCATTCTGAACCATCCTCATATCGTCACCATCCACGACGTGGTCGAGGATCCGAATACCGGTGTGTTTTTCATCGCGATGGAATATGTCAAGGGTACCGATCTCAAGCGCTTGATGAAGCGTCAGGGGCGGTTGCCACTCGGCTTTGTGATCGATGTCGTGGCGCAAATCGCCGAGGGGCTCGATTACGCGCACGCCAAGGGCGTGGTGCACCGCGACGTCAAGCCGGCGAACATCATCATCACCGCCGACAAGCAGGCGAAGATCACCGATTTCGGCATCGCCCGGGTCAACGCGTCGAATCTCACCGTCGAAGGGCAGCTCCTCGGTACGCCGAATTACATGGCGCCGGAGCAGATCCAGGGTCGCGAGGTCGATCATCGCGCCGATCTATTTTCGCTCGGCGTGCTGCTTTACGAGCTGATCACCGGCACCAAGCCGTTCGCGGGTGAGAACCTCACCGTGGTGACGCATCGCATCGTACACGGTGAGTTCGAGCCACCCGACGGCATGGTGCGCGGGCTGCCGCCGCAGCTTTCGAAGGTCCTGTCGCGCGCGCTGCAGAAGGCCCCGGACGAGCGCTATCAGCGCGGCTCCGAGATGGCCGATGAGCTGCGGGAGCTGTTGGCGAGCAAGAAGGAGAAGCGACGCGACGAGAGTAGCGACGCGCATCGCCCACCGGCGAGCTCGAGCTCATTCTTGGCCGCTGACGAGGCCGCGACCCACTACGCCGGGACAGTGGCGCCGGGTACGGCGGTCGCCGGTGACGTCGCGCCGATGGCGAACACCATGGCGGTGCCTCCGGGAAGCGCCGGGGCGGGGGCGGCGGGGGCCGCGGGACCAGGGGCACCCCCACCAGGGGGGTGTGCGGCGGGGATGGGGGGGGGAGGGGGCG
>JBCDBH010000501.1:0-3572 GCA_039184055.1 Acidobacteriota bacterium | reverse complement strand
CGTGCTCCGAGCATCGAGGACAGCTCTGAAAACAGCCCCTTGGGCGCATTTCGTGTGTCGCGAGTGCCCCGAAGGAGCATGAGTGACTGCTAAGATCCCCTTCGGATCTCGGCTCGAGAGACGGTCCTGGCGGTACGACGAACATGTCGGCGGCCCCGTCGATCACAAGACATCCGTAACTACTTTTTTGGAGGTGTGGTATCCGTAGACCACCGAGAGGTCCGCAGCGTCGTTCGAACGAACCCCGAACCAACAACATGATTCGTCGCAGCCCCGTGCGGCTGATCGATGCCGATGGTGAACAGGTCGGTGTCGTCACCCTCGACGAGGCCAAACAGCGGGCACGGACACGTAGTCTCGACCTGGTCGAGGTCAGCCCCAACGCCGATCCACCGGTGTGCAAGATCATGGATTGGGGCAAGGCCAAGTTCGAACGCGACAAGAAGGCGCGTGAGGCGAAGAAAAAGACCCACGTCATCGAGGTCAAGGAAGTCAAATTTCGCCCCACGATCGACGACCACGATTTCGGCATCAAGCTCGATCGGGCACGCCGCTTCTTGTCCAAAGGGAAGAAGGTCAAGATCACCGTTTTCTTCCGCTATCGCCAGCTTCGCCGACCCGAGCTCGGTGTTCAGATCCTCGACACGATCAGCGAAAGGATCTCCGATATCGCCGATATCGAGAGCCGTTCCCGCCTCGAGGGTCGTCAGATGACCATGATCTTGAGTCCGAAAGCGAGCGCGAGCTGATCGGATCCACGCTGCGCACCCTCGCCGTCGACGACGATCGATCCGCTTTGTCGAGTCGTTTCGCTACCGATACCTTGGCGAGCGACCACGAGATCCAACCGTGACATGAAATCACTCCTCTCTCTCTTCGGTCTCGGCTCGAGCCAAGACGAGTCGACAAAAGATACCGCCACCGTACGGCGCATCCTCGCCGAGCTCGAGCATCTCGACACCGATCGGGCGCGCTATATCGCCGCCTTCGCCTATGCCTTGAGTCGCGTCGCCCACGCGGATCTGACGATCACCGCCGATGAAGTGACGGCCATGGAGACCATCGTCCGCGAGCACGGCAAGCTGCCCGAAGCACAAGCCGTGCTGGTGGTCGAGATCGCCCGTCATCAGGCCGAGCTCTTCGGTGGAACGGAGAACTTCCAGGTCATCAGGCAGCTGCGCGATCTCGCTAACGAGACACAGCAGACCGAGATCATCGACGCCTTGTTCGCGGTCGCCGCCGCCGACGGCTCGATCGGCGCCGAGGAAGAGACACAAATCCGCCTGATCGCCGACGAGCTCGGTCTCAGCCGAGGTCGCTACATCGACCTGAGAAGTCGTTGGAACGAGCAGCGTTCCGTGATTCAACGACTCGACGGCTAATCTGCTTTCCGTCCGCTCGCGTGGCGCCACCGCCACCCGACCCACCCATATGCCAATGCGTTGATCGCCACCACGATGGCGGCGAGCACGAGCTGGATCTCGGCCGTCAATCCCGGTGGGTAGAGCACCGGCAGAATGTAGTGTTCGACAAACCCTTGTTGATATCCGGCTTCGCCGGCCATGACACGTAGTCGATTCTCGAGCGGGGTCAACGGACAGATCCACCCCCCGACCGAAATCGCCACGCCCCACAAAGCAGCGGGGATATGGGCCCAGATCCAATGTCTACGAAAGACCACGAGAAAGCCACCAAAAAGGACAAATAGAACAAAAAACAAATGAACAACGAGCACAAAGTCAGCCAGCAGACGAATCATCAACTAAGATTTTCTACCGATCGGTCGGTTGGGACGACACACGGCACACGGGTCGTGTACAATTCGAAAGCCATATGACCATCGGCACATTCCGCCGAGGTCCCCGAGCGGCCGATGACGGGCTTCGGGCGGGCTCGGCGAGGGTGTGTAGGGAGTGAGCATGGACCGCAGACATTTTCTGAAGACTTCTGCAACGATCGCAGGCACGGCCGTCGCTACCGGTTGTGCCCCGTCACCCTCGGGTGACGGCCCCGCGGTGATTTCGCGACCGTCGATCACCTGGCGATTGGCATCGAGCTTTCCACGCAGCTTGGACACGATCTACGGCGGCGCCGAAGTGCTGGCCGAGCGTGTCGAGGCGCTTTCGGAAGGTAAATTCCGCATCCGAGTCTACCCGGCCGGCGAAATCGTGCCCGCGCTCCAAGTCATGGACGCAGCGCAACAAGGCACCGTACAGATCGGCCAGACCGCCAGCTATTACTTTACCGGCAAGAACCCCTCGTTGGCCTTCGACGCGTGCGTGCCATTCGGACTCACGTCTCGGCAACAAACAGCGTGGCTCAAGGAAGGCGGTGGCCTCGAGCTGATGCGCGAACAATTCGCGGACTTCGGCTTGATCAACTTTCCCGCTGGCACCACCGGTGCTCAAATGGGTGGCTGGTTCCGCCGCGAGGTCGCCACGGCCGCGGATCTCGACGGACTCAAGATGCGAATTCCGGGTCTCGGCGGTCAGGTCATGAGTCGACTCGGGGTCACCGTCCAAGTGCTGCCAGGCGGCGAGATCTATCCCGCTCTCGAGCGCGGCGCGATCGATGCCACCGAATGGGTGGGCCCGTACGACGACGAAAAACTGGGCTTCCACAAAGTGGCGCGCTACTACTACTACCCCGGCTGGTGGGAGCCGGGCCCGTCGCTCACCTACATGGTCAACCGCGCCGCGTGGGACAAGATCCCGGCCGTGTATCGCGAGATTTTCACGACAGCCGCAACTCAATCCGCAGAAACCATGCAAGCCCGCTATGATCAGCGCAACCCACAGGCGCTCGCCCGCCTGCTCGACGACGGCGTCGAATTGCGTCGATTCTCGGATGATCTGATGGACGCGGCGCAACGAGCCACCACCGACATACTGGAAGAAAACGCCGCCAAAGACGGCAACTATCGAGCGGTCTACGAATCATGGAAACGCGCGCGTCGAGAAGCATTTCAATGGTCGAGCACGGCGGAGCTAGCCTACGCCCGTTTCGCGTTCGAGCAATCCTGAATCATGCCGATGGGACACCGATGACAGACCGGCACATCGTGCCGCGTGGTCATGACGTCCGCTGCCGCCAAACGTAAACACTGCGCTCTCATCTCATCTCATTGACCTGGGGAATAAAGGAAAGGAAAACCATGACGCAAACACACAGCACCGCCAAAGTCGGCGTCTTCGCCGACGTTTCGAACATGTACCACAATGGTGGTCAGCGTATGCAATACGACGCCTTGCGCGAGTTCGCCTGCCGTGACAGTGCTGAACCGATGCGACTCAACGCCTACGTGGTCTTCGACACCGAGCGCGCCAAGCGTGACCCGGTGTATCGTGACGGTGCGACGAATTTCCATTCGAAGCTGCGGGACTACGGCTACAAAGTCATCGTCAAGGAAATCAACTGGACCTACGACGAGTCTGGAAATCGTTTTGGCAAGGCGAACGCCGACCTCGATCTCGCCATCGACGTCCTCCTCCAGGTCGAGAATCTCGACCGTGTCCTGATCGCCAGCGGTGACAGTGATTTCGTCAACCTCGTACGTGCCGTGCAGAACAAGG
>JBCDBH010000500.1:0-3595 GCA_039184055.1 Acidobacteriota bacterium | reverse complement strand
GTCTGTTCCGCACCGGTTGCGGTATCGGTCACCCGTATCGTCACCTCGACATTGGTCAGCCCGGCCGCGAAGACCCAAAAGGCACCGTTGATGCCACGCCCATCGAGCACTTTGACAAAAGCCTCGAGGTTGTCTTCGTCGAAGAACCAATAAAAGCCCGTGTCGTCGGTCACCTCCACCCCACCGGCCTGACCGCTGTCGCCTTCGGGGCTGGTCCAATCGATCTCGACGCGAAAACGTCCCTGATTCAACAACAACGACTGGCGCGTCTCGAGCTGCAAATCCACCGTGGAGAGGCTGGTTGTCGCCTGCGAGACCACCGCCTGGGAGAACGCGGCCGTGTCGGTAACGGTCTCGAACGTCCGACCCGCGGGATTCTGGTAGATCCGCCGCGCGCCGGTCGTGGTGTCGTCGACGATCAGATCGACCGCCACATTGGTGGCGCCCGCCGCGAACACCCAATAGGCGCCATTGATCCCCGTGCCGTCCAAGACCTTGACCGCGAGCTCGACATTGGTGTCATCAAAGAAGGTGAAGTAGCCAAAATCCGGCGTGAGCTCCACGGCGGTGGCCGCGCCGGCTCCGGTGGCGCTATTCCACATCGCCGAGACGCGGAATCGGCCGTTGTTCAGGCACAGCGTCTGCGTATCGGGCACACAGCTCGTCGTCGTGGCCGGCAGCACGCTCCGCGTCCACTCCGTCATCCGCTGAAAGATCGTCACCCCGGGGCTGGCTTCGAGCGTGAAGATATCGACGTTGCCAAAACCGTGACCCGCGCCTTGAATGGGGTGGAATTCCACCGGCACCCCCTGATTCTCCGCCCGCGCCACCAGGAGCTCGGAACGCTCGAACTCGACCGTGGGGTCGTTGGTGCCGTGCACCACGAACAAAGGCGGCTCGCCCGCCCCCAGGTGATTCGCGGCGGCCGCGTTGTCGCCTGGAGGGATGTAGCTGCCACCCCAATAGTCGGCCACAAAGGCGAGGGATGGCGCCGAGATCCCATAGTTGTCGAGCACATAGGCGAGATGCACCGACGTGATCGCCCCGGCCGAGCCACCCATCACCCCGATCTTCGTGGGATCGATCTGGAGCGCATCGACGTTGGCCAGCAGCCAGTCCACGAGGGTCAAACCGTCGTCGACCGCCGCCAGCATCGCCCGCAGCGTGGGGACGACGAACGCCGGTGCTCCGTCGGTCGTCGGCGCGACCAGAGGTTCGACCCGACTCGAGAGCACCGGATCATCGCCCAACAGACGGTAGTCGATCGACACCACCACCCAGCCTCGCGACGCCATCTCCTGGGACATCCGAACAAAGGTCAGATTGTCGCGCGAGCCACCGATAAACCCGCCGCCATGAATCGCCACGAGCACCGGCCGGAGCCCCGTCGTGCCCACCGGTTCGTAAAGGTCGAGCAACAACGCCTTCTCACCCGCAACCGGCGCGTTGACCTGACCGTGGCCATACACCAGACCCGTCGTCACACTGACTTCGTACGTCGGGTCGACAGTAGGTAACGCCCAGGCGATACCTGCAAACGCCAGACCCAAACTCCACACGCTCAGCAGTCGAAACATCGATCGATCCTCTTCGCCATCCAGCTCCACCATAGGAGCTCAGGATGGAACTCCCCACGCGTCGATTTCTTGCGGTCCATGATCGAAGACGTCAGATCGACCGAGCCGGTTACAGGATATCGAGGCTGACTCGGCCCAGCCCGCAGCACATCGAACGACACGACCCTCTGCGGAAAAGAGTCGACGCTGCACCGGGTGAAAAGACGCCGATCACCAGACGATCGGCAAAGCACCGGCTTCCAAAACGACTGTCTCTAGACAATCGTCTTTTCGGGAGATTTAGCTCGACTTTCTACAGAAATTCTCGATTTCGAGGGCACATTGTTCGAATATCTACAGAAAATCGCGATCTCACGAGGTGATTCGCCGAGTTTCTGAGAAAAGGCTCGGTTTGGATAGATGGCTCGTTCGATTGCGGAAGGAAGAGAGGCGTGCACGCCTTATTCAGTGATCTTACCACATTTACGAACTTTTCGACACACCGCCACGTATCGGGCTTGGTCCAGCCAGGTGGCCTGGGCGTTTTCACCGTGCGTTGACGGCCGCCACTCGATTTCGCTTTCTCGGGTCGAAGTGGGGCCTGTCGCTCGTGGATCGACGACCACCTTAGGTTCGGGCATCTCGAAGGCGATTCCGCCCCACCTACGCCGATCCGGAAAGAAGCCAAGCATGACATCGATCGAGCAAGATTCGATCGCGGCCGTACGTAGAGAGCTCGAAACCCTCGCCGAGCGGATCCGCGAGGTCGGGCGTCACGCGGCGACCCACAGCCCCATCCCCGCCGACGGCGTGCCCCGCACCGTCGCCCAAGAAATCGCCGGCCTCGCCGACGACGACGTGCTCGCCGAAAGCCTGGCGCGCTTGCAAACGCTCGAACGACGCACCGACGAAGATGTGAAACGACTCTACGGCGAGCTGCTGGTCAGTCGTTGATCACCGCTAGCCCGCCTTGCTCACCAGCCCGCCGGCTACGGTGCGGAAACGCACGCAATCTCTGGGCGTTCTCGCGCTTCCCTCCCTCGACGTACCTCGGGTACGCCTACGGTCGCTCATCCCTGCGCTGCCCAGATCTCACGCACGTTTCCACACCTCGCTACGACGTTTGGTGAGCAAGGCGGGCTAGTTGTTGATCGCGCATTGAATGATGCATTTGTTGCTGGTCGTACCGGAATCGTCCGAGCACTGACAATCGAAATTGGCAATCCCGCTCGTACACAGCGAGCCGGCAATCGAAGCGCAGCGATCACAAAAGGCCGCACAGGTCCCACCGCTTCGGCTCGACTCGTCGGCCAAGTCGAGCGAATCGACACGAATCGCCGTCGCGGGCTCGAGGTCACCGTGCGCCAAATCGAGGATCACCTCCTGCTCATCGAACGCACCCAGCACCACCGTTTGCTCGAGCGTGCCACCGCCGACAATGACGCCGGTCTTATCAACAAGGTGGTAATCGACCACCAACAGCCGCTCGGCCGGTGAGCCGGAATGGGTGACGGCGATCGCTAGCTGGTAGTTGGTGCGACTCCGCAGGGCCTTGGCGCCAACCGCCTCCACGGTGATGGCGCCATCGACTCGTGTTGTGCTGGCCAGATCGAGCTCGGTGGTGTCGACCCCACGTTCTGCCGTGAGGGAGCTCGGCACGATGACAAGCAGGAATCCTAGTAGGAAGAGGGTGTTGCGCAGCATGAGAATGTCCTTCGTCATCACAATAGTACAACGCGCCAAAACAAAGACTTTTTCTTACTGGGTCAGAATATCACGCCCCCTAGGGGCATTTTGGCCTCAAACCTTACGACGCTGAGGAAACAAACCGCGATGGAGATGGAGATGCGTGACCACGGCGGAGCGGAGCTGATTGGCCGGCACACTAAATCCAAAAGGCTCGAGGCGGTTTGACCAGCACCGCGCCTTCGATCAGCAAGGCGTGGGGATCGAGCAAAGAAGCGTTGTCCTGATCCCTCTCGGGAATCAACGGCTCCCCGCAATGAGGGCAGTGGGGTCGAGCACGCGCCGTAAACCGG
>JBCDBH010000499.1:0-3681 GCA_039184055.1 Acidobacteriota bacterium | reverse complement strand
GTCGCCGCGGTGCTCGGCGGGGGTTTGTTCGCATTCGGCTTCGGGGTCGAGGTGTGGCCCCTCGCCGGAGCGATCGGGATCGCGCCGCTGGTGTGGGCGGTCGCCACCAGCCGTAGCCGGGGCGAGAGCTTTCGGCTCGGCTTTGTCTGGGGCGTCGTCTTTTGGTTCACCTCGTTGGTGTGGCTGGTTCCGACCGTGGTCAACCACGGTGGTCAACCGACCCTGGTGTCGATCGCGTTGGTGGCGCTTTTCGCGTCGTATCTCGCGCTCTATCCCGCCTTCTTTTCCTTCGTCGGTCGGTCCATGATCCGCGGGCCTCTGTGGCTGGCGCTGCTCGCCCTGCCCTCGTGGTGGTTGGCGCTGTCGTGGGTGCGGGGCTGGTTCTTCGGTGGCTTTCCCTGGAACCTCGCCGCCTACGCTTGGGTCGACATACCCGGCGCCTTGCCGGTGGCGGCATGGATCGGAGCGTGGGGCGTCACCTGGCTGGTGGTGTTCACCAACGTCGGCCTGGCGCGCGCGGTGCTCGATCGACGCGTCTCGCCCGCCTTGCTGGCGATGCTGATTCCGCTGCTGATATTCGGCTTTGCCGGCCGCCCGGCGACCGACGTGGCGCCGACCGGGGAGCCAGTACGGATCGATTTGGTTCAGCCCAACATTCCGATCCGTGGTGCCGACGCCGATCCAGGGCCCGACTATCGACGGTTGATCGAGCAATCCCGTCGGATCTGCGACGGCACGCCGCGTGTCTTGGTGTGGCCCGAGAGCGCCGCCTATCCCCTCACCTGGCAGGGTGATCTCCAACTGCAAAAGGATTTGATCGCGCTCGCCGCGGAGGGCTGCGCCGTCGTGCTCAACAACCCGTTTTGGGTCTTCGACGAAGACGCGCCGACCGACGACAACGTCGAGATGTACAACACCGCGCTGCTGGTCGACGAACGCGGCCTCGTCGGACGGTACGCCAAGCGTCGTCTGGTGCCGTGGGGGGAGTACGTGCCCCTGGGTGATCTTCTGCCCTTCGTCGGCCAGGTCGGGCGCAGCGCCGGGATCGGCAGCTTCACCCCCGGTCGTGAGGTCGCACTCTTGCGTACTCGAAACACCGCGCTCGGTCTGGCGATCTGCTACGAGATCATCTTTCCGGGTGAAGTGGCGTCGTCGGCACGCGCCGGTGGTGAGATCTTGGTGACGATGACCAACGACGCCTGGTACGGCGATACGTCGGCTCCCTGGCAGCATTATCGGGCGGCGCGTTTTCGTGCCGCCGAGAATCGTCGACCGGTGATCCGCGCCGCGATCACCGGGGTTTCGGGATTGATCGACGCCCGCGGCCGTGAGCTCGACCGACTCGGTGTCGGCGAGGTCGGCAACCTCGGCATGTGGACCCGGGGCGACACCCGTCCGACTCTTTTCGCGCGCGCGCCCTGGGCGGTGCCGATCCTCGCCTGGTTGGTGAGCGCCTTTGCTATCATCCGCGGCTGGAGGAAAAAGCCATGACTTTGCGTGAACAGCTCGACCACTTGCAGCAACAGCTCGTCAACCTACGGGGGTATCTTTGACCAGGCTGACCTGGACGATGCCTTAGCCGAGCTCGATAGTGAAATGCAGGCGCCCGATTTCTGGGACAAGCCCGAAAAGAGCGCGCCGATCCTGCAGAAACGCCGCCAGCTAGAAAAGAAACGCGACACCCTCAAATCGCTCGATCTCGCCGCCGACGACCTCGAAGGCTGGAAAGAGCTGCTCGCCGAGGGCGAGGAAGACGACGACGCCGTCGAGTTCGCCGAAGAGCTCGCCAAGAAGCTCGACAAGCTCGAGCTCGAGCTCAAGCTTTCGGGACCGGAAGACGGTCGCAATGCCTTTGTCGCCATCCATCCGGGCGCCGGTGGCACCGAATCCCAAGACTGGGCGCAGATGCTTTTGCGGATGTATTTGCGGTGGGCCGAGCAGAACGGTTTCGCGCTCGAGATGATCGAGGAACAAGACGGCGACGAGGCGGGTATCAAGAGCGCCACCTTCGCGGTGCGTGGCGAGAACGCCTACGGTCTGCTCAAATCCGAGAGCGGCGTCCACCGACTGGTGCGGATCAGCCCGTACGATTCGGCGAGCCGTCGTCACACGTCGTTCGCGTCGGTTTTCGCTTCACCCGAAATCGACGACACGATCGAGATCGACATCCAGGACAAAGATCTGCGGGTCGACACCTATCGCGCCAGTGGCGCCGGTGGTCAGCACGTCAACCGGACCGATTCGGCCGTGCGGATGACCCACATCCCCACCGGGATCGTCGTCACCTGTCAGAACGAGCGGAGTCAGATCAAGAACCGCGCCACGGCGATGAAGCTCCTACGCTCGCGTCTCTACGAGCGGGAGATGAAGATTCGCGAAGAGGAACAGGCGAAGATCGAAGGCGAGAAGATGGACATCGCCTGGGGCAGCCAGATTCGCTCCTACGTGCTCCATCCCTATCGCATGGTCAAAGACCATCGCACCGACTTCGAGATCGGCGACGCCGATCGGGTGCTCGACGGTGACGTCGGCCCGTTCATCGAGGCCTTTCTCCGTCAGTCGATGGACCGCGATACCGCTGCGCCGTAGGGATCGTGACCTCGCGGGGCGTGTGTGATCACGCCCCGTGACGGCTCGTACCGCGCAAGACTACCGAGAGTCCCGTGCTCGCCATCGACTACGTCTCACCCCTGCCTCCCGTGCGTTCGGGGATCGCCGACTACAGCGCCGATCTCCTCGCCGCCTTTCCCGACGACGTCGAGCTGCGTCTGGTGCAAGCACCCGACGCACCGACGCCGCCGACGAGCTTGACCGCCCGCGCACCGGTGGTGGCGCCCGACGAGGCCGGTACGGCGGGTCGCTTGGCGCTCTACCACATGGGCAACAATCGTCATCACGATTGGGTCTGGGATCTGGCGTTGCGTCGTCCGGGGGTGCTCACCCTGCACGATCTGACCCTCCATCACCTGCTGATCGAACGCACCATCGCGCGTGACGACTTTCCCGGCTACGTCGACCGAATGGTGCACGAGCACGGCTGGATCGGCGGCGGCACGGCGCCCATGGCGCGGTGGATCGGCATGCGCGACGCGGTGCGATTTTCCCTGCGCGCGCATCGTGGCCTGGTGACGTCGCAACGCGGTGTGCTCACCCACAGCACCTGGGCGGCCGGCGTGCTGCGCGAGGAGAATCCCGGGCTCCGGGTGCGCGCGGTGCCGATGGGGGTGCCATTGCCGGCTGCCGCAGATATCGACGCGGGACGAGACTTCCGACATCGCTACGGCCTGCCACCCGAGACGCCTCTGATTGGTAGCTTCGGCTTTCAAACACCGATGAAACGCACCGCCGCGGTGATCGAGGCGCTCGCCACCCCCGAGCTGGCGACGGTGCATTTGGTGGTCGCCGGTGAGGCCAGCCCCGGTCTCGATCTCGACGAAGTGGCGCGGCGGGTCGGCGTCGTCGACCGCGTGCACTTTCTCGGTTTCTTGCCGTTCAGCGATCTCGAAGCGGCGATCGCGGCGGTCGATCTCTGTCTCAATCTGCGCTACCCGAGCGCCGGCGAAACCTCGGCGTCGCTGTTGCGGATCCTCGCCGTCGGTCGCCCGGCGGTGGTCTCGGATTACGCCCAATACGCCGAGCTTCCCGACGCCGGAGTGATCAAGATTCCGGTGGGTGAGGGCG
>JBCDBH010000498.1:0-3690 GCA_039184055.1 Acidobacteriota bacterium | reverse complement strand
TACCTCGAGCTCGTGCTCGAGCCGCGCCACCACCTCGGCCGCCGACGCCGCGCCGAGCTCGGCCAGCGTGGCGGCCAGACCGGTGACCGCCCAATCGCCTTCACCGTCGCCCCGCGCTTCGATCACGCCATCGGTATAGAGCACCACGAGATCACCCGGTAGCAAGTCGACGGTCCGCGCCTCGAAGCTCGCCTGCCGCAGCATCCCGACCAGCGGCCCGGTGGCGGCGAGCTCGGTGATCGTGCCGTCGAGATGACGCACCAGCGCCGGTGGATGACCCGCGCTGACATAGGTGAGCTGGTGTCGTTGGGGATCGAAATCGGCGTAGAAAACGGTGGCGAAGGCGTTGTACGGCGAGCTCTTGACCATCACCTTGTTGAGATGGACCATCAGACGCGCGGGTTCTTCGACCGTCTCGCTGAGAGTGCGGATGCTGGTCTGAAGCACCGCCATGAGCAGCGCCGCCCCGACCCCCTTGCCCGAGATATCGGAGATCACCAAACCCAAACGTCCTTCGGGAAGCTCAACGAAGTCGAACGAATCACCACCGACTTCGTAGCACGTCCGGTTGACCGCGCGAATCTCGTAGCCGGCGACCACCGGGCTCGCCGCCGGCAACAATTGACGTTGGATCTTGGTACCCACCGCGAGCTGTTCTTGCAGCCGCTGGCGTTCGAGCTGGGCTTCGAGAAGACGAGCATTTTCGATCTTCACCGCCGCCATGTTGGCGATCAAGCCGACCAGACGGAGATCGTCCTCGGAAAAGGTACGACCCCGAAAGCGGTGATCCAGATACACCAAGCCGATGACGTCGTCATCGTGGAAGAGCGGCGCCGCCAGCAGCGCGCGAATCCCGGCCATCATGATGCTCTGCGCACCGTCGAAGCGATCGTCCTGTTGCGCGTCGAGGGTGATGACCGCTTTCTTGCCCCCGAGCACGGTTTCGACCAGGGTGCGACTGATACTCACTTCGCTACCGGTATCGAAGCCGTGAACCGCTTCGATTTCGAGCTCGCCGTCGTCGTGACGCAACAACAAGGCGGCACGATCGGCGGGGACCGCGTCGAGGATCAGCTCGAGCACCAGCTCCACCAGGCGCTCGACCGGCTGGTAACGGATGAGCGCCGCCGCGACACCGTGCAAGGCCGGGAGGAAGTTCCGTTCATGCGCGTCGGTCGAATCGAGGGCGGCGCGATAGTGCTCGTAGTCGAGCTCACGCGAGTCGAGCATCAGGGTGCCACCGCGATCGAGAGGTCGATCACCGGCCACGGTCAAGGATGCCGCCGACGACAAATAGGTCAGACCGACGTCGCCGATCCGGATCAGATCACCGTTCTCGAGCCGCGTCGCACCGGCCACCAGCTCACCATTGAGCAAGGTCCCGTTGCGGCTCCCCAAGTCTTCGAGAAAGTGACCGCCGTCCCGGTGCTCGATCCGGGCGTGCAGACGCGACAGCCAGAGATCGCTGAACGACAGATCGTTGGCCGGTCCGCGGCCAATGGTGAAATGTGAGGTTTCCAGACGCCGCTCGAAGGCGTGACCCCTCGCCGGCTCGACACGCAAAATGGCCATGATCGAATCGATCTTATCCGATCATGATCGAGTCGGACCGTCTCGACATGCGCGCGGACTTCGACGTCACAAACGGCCGACGACTCTCGGCCGATGACTCATGGAAGCAGCGTCAGAGGATCGAGCCGAGTCACCGGCTCGACGACCTCGGAACGATGAAAAAAGGAGATCGCCGTATCGCCCCAGGTGCGACGATCGATCAGGTGCAAGGAAGCGGTGGTTTCGAGCTCGGTGCTCGGGGCGTGCTCGATCGCCAGGTCGCCGAGCGGCGCCAACCAGCGTTCGAGCAAGACCAAGAGCTCGCCATAGCGCTCGAAGCGATACGGTGGATCGGCGAACACCAGATCGTAAGGCTCGGTGGGCCCTCGGCGCAGCCCCGCCGGCAGTCCGAGACGCAACACCTCGCTGCTCGCCTCGGCACCGAGTCGCGTGCGATTGGCGCGCAGCTCACGGATCGCCGCAGGCTCGCGATCGATCGCCGTCAACCAGACGGCGCCACGACCGAGAGCCTCGAACCCCACCGCGCCACTCCCCGCGAAAAGATCGAGAACACGCGCGTCGACCACTTTTTCGCCCCACATCGACATCAAGGCTTCACGCACGCGTCCTTCGGTGGGTCGCGCGGTCGCCGGCACCGTCAGCCTCCGACCACCGAAACGGCCACCGGACAACCGCACGCCGGTGCGGCTCATCGTTCACGTTCCACGAAGACTTTTCTGAGCTCGTGCTTGAGCACGTAGATCCGCATCGGTGTGCCGATGCCGTCGAGCTCGACCGCCAATCCGTCACTGGTCAGACCGACCACCCGCCAACGGCTGGCGTCGATCCCCACCAAGATATCGCCGGCCTCGGGCTCGTAGCGAAACGGCAGACCGGATGGCTCCTCGGCGGTGCGGGTGCGCGCCGCGAGCTCTTCGGCGATCCGGATCAACCGACCGACCTCGAGAGACAAGCTGTCGACCTGGGAGAAATACCACGCCTTGGGCTCGGTATCGGCGAGCTCGACGCGCAGCTGGCATTGGGAGATCCACGGCTCGTCGAAGGCGCTACGACTGGGCACCGAATCGAGCGTCCCGGTGGCATCGGACTCGCCCAACCGCGTCACCACCGTCGCGAGCTCTTCGGGATCGAGCTCGGCGAGCCCCATCCGTCGCTCGCCGTGTAGGCCCTCTCGCAAACGGACCGTGCCGTTGGCGAAAAGCGTGATGTCACGTTGACCGAGCTCGCTACGACACACATAGGAAAGCCGCTCGGTCGACCGTAGATCCTTGGCCTCGACCGAGGGTACGAGCCCCACGAGCGAGACGAGAGCGACGATCACGACCACGGGCGGAAGGCGTCGCCATAGGAATTGATGGGCGTACTCGATACCCGACGCCACCGTCGACGCGGCGGTGAGCCACAACAAGGGCACCACGATCGGATCGAGCGCACTCCACAGACCGGCACCGAGCACCACCGTGATCGCCACCAGCTGCACCACGGTATTGCCCTTGCTGATCAGCAAAGGCCGAAAGCTCGCCAGCCGTCGACGGCCACGGAGGATCAGCGCGCCGGTGACGATCGACACATCGCGTAAGAACACCAAGAAGGTGATCCAGACCGGGATGCGTGGCAGCGGATCGTTATCGGGAAGCGACAGGACGACATAGGCGGTGAGCACCAAGATCTTGTCGGCCGCCGGGTCGAGATAGGTCCCGAGGGTGGAGGTCTGGCCGAACCGCCGCGCGATCCAGCCGTCGAAGGCGTCGGTGACCCCGCTCACCACGAAAATACCGAAGGCCCATTCGACCTCGCCACGCAACACCGCGAGAGCGAAGAAAGGCACCGAGAGGAGCCTCAGCGTCGAGAGTAAGTTGGGCCAGGTGAATACCGTCACCCGAGAATCGTATCGCGGCTCGCCGCGTGTCGCTCAGCGACTCACTCGCCCGATGTCGCTCCGAGCAGATCGAGGGTGACCCGCAACATGTCGAGACCGCTATCGCCCGACACCGTGGCCGCCGGCAGACATTCCGCCGGTTCGGGGATCAAGCCACAGGACGCGGCGGCCTGGCAGCGCATCTCCCGCGAGGCCCCGGCACCAACCCGCGCGCCGATCGCATCGAGGCACCCCACCGG
>JBCDBH010000497.1:0-3725 GCA_039184055.1 Acidobacteriota bacterium | reverse complement strand
GCCGAGCTGATCGAGCGCCAGAGCCAAACCGTGATGACTCCATGCCGTGGTCGGATGCTCGGCGCCGAACGCGTCGCGTCGGATCGCCAAGGCTTCGCGATGATAGGCCTCGGCCTCTTCGGGACGCTCGCGATCGAGAGCCAGGGTGCCCAGATTGTTCAAGCTGATCGCCAGGCTGGGATGGGCCTCCGGCAGGATCTCCCGCCGAATCGCGAGCGCGTCGGCAAAGAGTGGCGCAGCTTCGTCGAGCCGATCTTGGCTGGCGATGGCGGCGCCGAGGTTGTCCAAGATCCCAGCGGTGCGCGTATGGTGCTCGCCGAGCTCTCGACGCGCCAGATCGACCGCGATGGCGTACTGCTCTTCGGCCTCGGTCCATCGCTCCTGGGCGAAATACAGCGAGCCGAGATTGTTCACAAGGCTCAGATAGCGGTTCGTGTCGACCTCGGGCAGCGAAGTGAGCAAGGCGATCGCTTCACGTTGACGCGCTTCGGACTCGTCGAAACGGGCCTGCCGACGCAGCACCCGCGCGCTTCGATCGACGATCTTCGTCAAAAACAGCGTCCGCCCGTGACCCTGAAAGGCCGGAAGCGCCAGCTCTTCAGCGGTTTCATACCGCTCGAGCGCCTCGTCCCACCGGCCGAGCTTGCTCGCCAAAAACCCCAGCTCGGCTTCGAGATGAGCCCGCCATCGGTCGATACCCGGACGTGGCTCGAGCGCCGCGAGCGCGGCCACCGAAGGGAGCAAGAGCTGCTCGGCGACATCGAACTTCCCCAGGCTGCGATAGGCAGCGGCCAAGGTCAGGCGCAATCGCGCCGCGACCACCGGCTGACCCTCGAGCTCGTCGTCGATCCGCGCCGCGCCCTGATCGAGAAGATCGAGTGCCGTCACCTCGGACGGATTGCCTCGACTGTCCTTGCGGTCGACCGACGACGCCTCGAAGATCGTCTCGAGGAAAGAGACGATCTCCTCCGCCTCGCGACGCGCTTCCGCTTCTTGCTCCGCCGCCGCGCGCGCCTGCACCATGCCGACGGTCGTACCCACGACTCCGGCCAGCAACGCCAACACCGCCAGTACGGCGGTCGCCACCGCCAGGCGATACCGCCGTACGAATTTGCCCGCCCGATAGCGCCACGTCGGCGGCCCGGCGCTCACCGGCTCGTGACGCAGATGACGTTCGAGGTCGTCGGCGAGCGCGGCCACCGAGCCGTAGCGATCCTCACGATCCTTGGCGATCGCCTTCATCGTGATCCAGTCGAGATCGCCCGACAGGGCGCCTCGCGCGTCGTCGAACGCACCACCACGGTTCGTGCTCATCGAGGAACGCGTCGTGACGTCGAGCTCGCCCAACCGCTTGCTCGGCCGGGTCACGTCGTCGTGCAACACGCTGTGCACCAGCGCGACGGGATCGGTTCGCGAGCTCGACTTGAACGGCCGCACCCCGACCAAGAGCTCGTACAAGACAACCCCGAGCGAATAGACATCGGCACGGGTGTCGAGATCGAGTGGCTCGTCGCTCACCCGCAGCGATTCGGGGCTCATATAGGCGGGTGTGCCCATCATGCCCGGATCGGTCATCAACGTGTGATCCGAATCGAGCACCTTGGCGATACCGAAATCGATGATCTTCGGGACCGGCCGGCCATCCTGGGTTGCGATCAGGAGATTCGACGGTTTGAGATCGCGATGGAGCAACTGACGCCGATGGGCATGCTCGACCCCACGACATACCGCCACGAAAAGCTCGAGGCGTGCGCGTAGCCCGAGCTTGCTTTGGTCGCAATACTCCGTGATCGGCGGGCCATCGACATACTCCAACACGACATAGGGACGGCCGTCACTCGTCGTTCCCGCTTCGTAGAGCTGGGCGATCGCGGCGTGGTTGAGCCGGGCGAGCGCTTGGCGCTCGGCGGTGAAACGATGGATCAGCTCGGCTCCGGGCAGCGCGGCGCGAATCACCTTGATCGCGACGGCACGCTGATCGGTGCTGTGCTGCGTGGCCCGATAGACCCGCCCCATGCCACCCGCGCCGAGCACCTCGTGCATCTCGTAGCCCGGCACCAGCGGAATTTCGGACTCACGACGCAAGCCGCGCTGACGACGAAGGTGCTCCGTGTCCGATCCGTCGTCTCCGAGCTCGATCTCCGGAGCCAGGAGCCCGAGCGTCTCGTCGATCAAATCGGAATCATCCTCGAGCGTCTCGAGAACGGTTCGCCGCTCCTCGGCCGGCACCTCGGCCATCTTCGCGATCAGCTCTTGAAGCCGACGATCTCGCTCGTTTGCTGCCATGTTTCTCGTGACCCTCGCCCAGCACAAAGAAGAGATTCAGTCTACCAAGGCACATGGACACGAGAGACCCATCACCTACGAAGGACGCACCGAGTACTTTCTCGAACAGTCTGTTGCGATCCGCCGGATCGTGTCGCCTACCCAGTCGGACACACGATCGGAGATGAGCTTCGATCGGCACTGGAGGAGGCCAGCCATTGACCCGACTGTCTTCGATTCTCGCCGTATGCATGTGGGGCACGATCGGTATGTGGAGCGCGGCCACAGCGCACGCTCAAACCGCGATCACCCAGCCGACCACCATCACGAGCTCCGGCTCGTTCCTCGTCACCCAAGACATCGTCACCACCTTCTGCAGCCAGGTGATCGTCATCGATGCCGATTTCGTCACCCTCGATTTGGGCGGTCACACCCTCGAGTGCATCGCCGGCAATCCCAACTCGCGGGTGATCTCGATCAACGGGCGAACCGGCATTCGGATTCGCAACGGCCATCTGCGTGGCGCCGACTTCGGGATCCGCTATATCGCCGGTAGCGCCAACGACAACGGCGTCTTCATCGACATCCGAAACGTCAACATTCGCGAGGCGATCATGTGGGGCATCCACATCGAGCCGGCGCCGTTCGCCAATACCCTCGACATCGTCAACATTCGCGACAACCACATCGTCGGCCCCGGATTCGGAATCCATGCGCTCGCCGCCACCGGGCAGATCGTCGACAACATCGTCAGCACCGAAGATCTGGCGCTCGACGTCGCCAACTACCGTGGCCTCCTGGTGGCCGACAACACCCTGCGCACCCACGCCCGCGCCGTGCAGGCGCAAAACGCCGCCAACATCATGTTTCGTGAGAACACCGTGCGCTCCCAGGGCAACACCGGGATCGAGCTCGTCAACACCCTCGGCAGCTTCATCTATCGCAACTACATCAACGGTCTGCAATACGGCATCACTCTCGACGCCAATTCGAGCGCCAACGCCATCGATTGGAACCACTTCCCCGGTGCGCTCGTCGGTGTCGAAATCGCCGTCGGGGCGAGCGACAACCTGCTTTCCAACAATCGCAGCCTGGTCTATTGGTCGGGAGTCGGCGTTCTCGGTGGCTCGGGGACCTACCACGACGCCGGCGGCAACATCGTCGAATAAGACATGCCCAAAAAAGGAATGCCACGCATGAAACAGCACATCCGCTTGATTCTTCTTCTCGTCGTCGTACTCGCCACGCCCGCGCTCGCGCAAAACCCGATCAGCAGCCCGACCTTCATTCAACAGCCGGGCGCCTACCTCGTCACCAACGACATCTCCCACGGCGGCATCGTCATCGAGATCAATCCCGAACGCACACCGTTGACTCGCTGGGTGGACTATGTTTTTGCAGAAAAAGCGGGGGAGTTTTTACCCAAGCTTGTGGGAGCGATCTTGCAAAGTTGACAACTG
>JBCDBH010000496.1:0-3767 GCA_039184055.1 Acidobacteriota bacterium | reverse complement strand
GCCGCCGCTGCCGCCGCCACCAGGGCGCCCTGGCTGGCGCCGAGCAAGCCGATCGTCCCGACCCTCGGATCGGCGTCGAGCGTCTCGACCATCGCCAGAGTGTCGGCGATCAGATCTTCGATCGTCGCCGAGCCGGTATCGCCGGTCGACTCACCGACTCCGCGATCGTCGGTACGGAGGAGCGCGAGGCCGTGACGCGTGAAGATCTCCGGCATCTGCCGCGCATCCCGCTCGTCGGTGGCGAGCCCGGTACGACTCTGAGGCCCCGCGCCAGAAAGCGCAATCACCGTCGGAAACGGGCCCTGACCTTCCGGCAGCGTAAGCGTGCCGGCGAGCTCGATCGCGCCGCTGACGATCCGGATCTCTTGCTCGACACGTGTTGCTTGATCAACACCGGTCTCTTGCTCGACACCGCCTCGTTCCACCGCAGACAGATCGGAAGAGGGACCGGCGTTCACGGTCTGGATCACCCAGCCACCCGCGAGGGCGAGAACGATCACGGCGAGCGGAACGGTCCAGGACGTGCGAAGCGCTGTCATGAGCGTCAGCCTACGTGCGATTCAAAGCTCATCGCGCGTCGATGATGTGGAGCGGCCGTCTGGTGTCGTGAGCCGGCCGGCAAGTGGCTTACCAAGACAAGTGTCCTATCAAGACAAGTGGCTTACCAAAACAAGTGTCCTATCAAGGCAACTGGCTTACCAAGACATGTGGCTTACCAAGGATCGCCATCCGTGTCAGGCTCGATCCATGACGATCTTCGGCTCCACGCGTTCACGAACCTGGTTGCTCGTGACGATCGGCTGGACCGTCGTACCGTTCGTGTTGGTGGTCGCGGTCGATTGGATGCGTGGCGTCGAGCCTCGTCTACCGACGCCTTCGCTGCTCCTCTTCTCGCTCTTTTTCTGGTGGGCCTGGGTACCCCTGACGTTCTTGGTGCTCGCGCTCGGTCGTCGCTTTCCACCGCTCGCTTCGATCCGTCACGCGCTGCTCCATCTCGGTGTGAGCTTGGCCGTCGCGATGCTCATCCATCCCTACCTCGCCCTGGTCAGCGCGCTCCTGCCGCTCGGCATCTCCCCCGCCGAGGTGCTCGGTCGTATGTTCGATCCTTTCGGCGGTCTCGGCGCGCTCTTCCAGCTCATCTACTGGCTGGTGCTCGCGGCGAGCCGCGGGTGGAGCCGGGTCGACCGAGCCCGTCGACGTCACGCTCAGCTCACCGAAGCCCGGCTCGAGGCGCTCGAATCCCAGCTCCAGCCGCATTTTCTGTTCAACACCCTCAACACGATCGCAACCTTGATGGACGAAGACGTCGAGCGCGCCCGCGCGATGATCGTCGGTCTCGGCGACCTGCTCCGCGCCAGTCTCGAGAGCCGCGCGACCAGTCAGATCCTGCTTGCCGAGGAGCTCGAGCTCGTTCAGCTCTATCTCGATATCGAAGCCAGCCGGTTCGAAGATCGACTGACGATCGAAACCGATGTCGCCGACGACACCCGGAACGTCCTGGTGCCTCATCTGCTGCTCCAGCCCCTGGTCGAAAACGCCATCCGTCACGGTATCGGCGGCAGCCCCGACGCCGGCTTGCTGCGGATCGCGACGCGGAAACACGGTGGCTCGATCGAGATTCGGATCGAGGACGACGGCCCGGGTACCAATGTTCCCGAAACCGGTGGCCCCAACACGACAAACGACGACGGTCACGGTATCGGTCTCGGCAACGTACGCGCCCGTCTCGACGAGCTCCATGGCCCGGCGGCACGTCTCGACCTACGGCCGCGGCAACCACGTGGCACCGTGGTCACCGTCGCGCTGCCGTATCGTCTAGCGGAACATCATCTCGCGGAGACACGATGACCCTCCGCGTCCTGATCGCCGACGACGAGCCCCCCGCCCGCCGCCGTCTCGGCCGTCTGCTGGCACGTCACGACGATGTCGAGGTCGTCGGTGAAGCGCGTAACGGCGATGAAACCATCACCCTCGTCAACCGGCTCCACCCCGACCTCCTGCTGCTCGATATTCGGATGCCCGGGACGGACGGGCTGACCGCGCTCGGCCGGATCGAGCGACCTCCGGTGGTCATCCTGGTGACCGCGCATCGCGAGCACGCCGTCGACGCCTTCGATCTCGACGTCCTCGACTACCTGCTCAAGCCCTACTCCGACTCTCGATTCGACACCGCGCTCGAGCGGGCACGCCAGCGGATCCGTGAGCGCCACGCCCACGGTCTGGTCCGTCATCTCGGTGGCGCGGGCGCAGACGAGACAACAGCCGAAGCGACCCGAGACACGACCTTCACGGATCGACTCGCCGTGCCCAGCGGATCGCGGACGGTCTTCGTCGACACCGCCGCCATCGAGTGGATCGGCGCCGAAGGCGTGTACGTACGCCTCCACACCGTCGAGTCCACCTCTCACCTGCTTCGCGACACCCTCAAAAGCCTCGAGAGCCGTCTCGACCCTGATCGCTTTCTGCGTATTCACCGCTCCACCATCGTTCGCATCGATCGCATCGTCGAGATGACACCGCTCGCCCACGGGGAGTACGAGCTGACTCTGCTGAGCGGCGCGCGGGTCAAATTGAGCCGTAGCTTTCGTCATCAGCTCGAGCGCATTCGACCACGGCTATGACTTCCGACCGAACGGTTGGTCTGTTCGTCCGACTCGGGTAAGCTACCGGCTCTCATTCCTTTACTCGATCGGGGGAAAGAACATGTCGACGATTTTGGTGACCGGCGCGACCGGTCTGACGGGGCGTGAGGTGTGCGCGCATTTGGTAGCGCGCGGGGGCGAGACGACGGTGCGCGCGGCGGTGCGGACCCCGGAGAAGGCGGCGCTTCTGCCGTCCGAAGTAGAGACGGTGGCATTCGATACGGCCGACCCGGCCACCATGGCAGCGGCGCTCGACGGGGTCGACGCGGTCTATTTGGTGGCGCCCGGTGGCCCGCTGGGTCCACGGGTGACGGCACCGATCGTCGAAGCGATCAAGAACGCGCCGTCGGTGGGCCGCGTGGTGAAGCTGAGCTCGTACGGCCCGGAGAAGTCGCCCCAGGCTCCCACCGATCATTGGGCGCTCGAAACCGAGCAGATGGTGCGCGAGACCGGTTTGCAGTGGACCTTTCTCCGCCCGCCCTGGTTCTTTCAGAACTTCACCACGGGTTATTTCGCTCCGATGCTGGGCATGGGCGCGATCGCGCTGCCCTTTGGCGCCGGACCCTCGGGCTGGGTGGATGTACGCGACCTCGCCGCGATGACGGTCGAGGCCTTGCTCACCGACGACCACGTCGACCAGATCTACACCCCGACCGGCCCACGGACGGTGACCATCGGTGAGATCGCAGCGGCGTTCGCGGGTGCGATCGAGCGTCCGATCGGCTACGTCCCGCTCGACGACGACGCCTATGTCAACGGCGCCCGAGCGATGGGCATGAGCGACATGGAAGCCCACGGCACCCTGGCCCTGATGGCCAAGACTCGTGACGGCCACACCGACGAAGCGACGAACGACGTCGAGCGGGTGATCGGTCGCGCACCGATTTCGCTCGAGCAATTCGCCAGCGACTATCGCGAGCTCCTACTCGAGCTCGCCACCACGCCTCCCGCCGGCCCACCCGGTGGCGGCCCCCGTCCAGCCGAAGTCTGACGAGCTCTTCGGCAACCTGTCTCCCGGCCCGGTCCGCTTGACCCGGGCCGAGCTTCGGTCTAGACTTTTGAAATGTCAAAAACAAGTTCGCCCAGCATCAAACGATATAGCTGCATCGCCATCGTGGCTCTCCT
>JBCDBH010000495.1:0-3782 GCA_039184055.1 Acidobacteriota bacterium | reverse complement strand
TCCTCGTCGGCCATTTGATTCTCGATGATGGTCGCACCGTCGAGAAGGCACCGCCCAGCGATCGAATCACGGTCGATGAGCAAAACATTGCCACCACGCAAATGATCTGGATACGTAAAGGTGAGCACGCCGTCCTGCAGAACACGGAGCATCGCGACCTTGCCAATATTCTCGTCACGCACCAGCGCGCGAACCAAAAAGTTGGCGACCATGTCCTGTACCAACCCCAGCTTTTCACGTGATGACCGCTGTTCGGCCAGCACTTTCTTCAGCTCGGTCACCACGTTGGCGATGTTGATGCTCACGTCTCCCCCTCGTCACGGCGGCCATGGAAGAAAGAAAGGCTATGGAAGATCCGAACCGCTGACTACGCGTCGAACGGCAACGGGACCGAGCCCTTTTGGTTGCCGCCGGAGTTTAACCGATGGCCTCTCGATTCGGTCCGTTCAAGACGCACTACGTGCTAAACTTACGCCTAATCTCTGATTGGCTACGCGGCCCGATTCGGTCTGACACGTTTTGACCTGAGCCCTGTGCCGCAGCCTCCGCCGAGTGTTCGAGAATGGCCAACGACCAGTTCGTTTTCATCGTATTCGAAGGCAAAAGGGAAATCGCGCGCGTGCCGTGGCGCGGTCGCCGTCTGCGTATCGGCCGCCAAATCGACGCCGAGATCCGTGTCAACGAGCCGACCATGTCGGCGCTACACGCCGAGCTCGTCGCCGATCGGCGTGGCGTCTTGCTGCGCGATCTGCAGAGTCTCAACGGAACGCGATTGAATGGCACGTGGATCACGGAGGCGGTCCTCAACGATAGCGACCGGATCGAAGTGGGCCGAGCCACGATCCGAGTCAGCCAGACGTCGACTCGAACGACCGCCGATGAGCCAGCCGATTTCGATCCCGCTCAGACGTTGCGTGTGCCTCTCCACGACCTGCGCAAGGCGTCGAGCAGCGGCCTGAGCGTCAACGACTCGCGCTATATCGAGCTGCTCGACGGCATGTTCGAACGGCTCAAGGCTCAGGACGATCGCGCCTCGATTTTCCAGGAAATGCGTGCCCTGTTGCGCACCGCGTTCCGACCGGCACGGGTTTTCGTACTCGAAGACGGTGAAGATGGCGAGTGGCTCGACGCACAAATGCCAGCTCGACCGAGCCAGACGGTCGCCAGCGAAGCCGCGCGTACGCACTCGCTCATCCAATCGATGGCCCTACCTTCGGATCATCGCTTCTCCGCCGCCGAGAGCGTCCGCATCGCCGGTATCCAAAGCGCCCTCTCGGCCCCGGTCACCTGCGAAGAGCAGCCGGTCGCGGTCCTCTACATCGATCGTCTCGAAGGACCACCGTTCGAAAAGCGTGATGCCTATCTTCTCGGGATCGCAGCCAATCATGTCTCGGCCCTGCTCGAGAACTTGATGCGTATCGACGCCCTCGAACGAACCGAGGCCGAGCTTCGTGAGCTCAACCGCAATCTCGATCAAAAGGTGCGAGAACGAACCACCGAGATCCAGCGGCAAAAGGAAGAAATCGAATCTCTGGCGGCAGCCAAAGACGAGCTTCTCGGCATCGCGGCGCACGACATCCGCGGTCCCATGACCGTGATTCAAGGTACGACGGAGCTCCTCCGCCTCCAGCTCGGCGGGCTCGACGAGTCGACCTTGGAGAGAAGCCTCGACGCCATTCATCAAGAAGCCCGCAGCCTGACCAAGCTGCTCAGCGAGCTGCTCGACGCCAAAGCGATCGAAACCGGCAAAATCCAACTCGATAAAAAGCCGATCCAGGTACGAGAACTGCTCGAAAGCGCATCGCCCGTGGCGCGTCTCGCGGCCGAGAACAAAGGCATCGCGGTGGTCATCGAAGCTCCGTCATCGATGCTCGTCGAAGCCGATCCGCGACGGCTCTCGGAAGCGCTCACCAACCTGCTACTCAACGCGGTCAAATTCTCCGAGTCAGGGTCCCAGATCGCGCTCCTCGGTCGCCTCCACCCCAACGGTGAGCACGTCGAGATCGTGGTCGCCGATCAGGGTGTCGGGATCCCCGAAGACGAGCTCGGCCGACTCTTCGATTCATTCGAGCAGGGTCAGGTCGGCAAACAAGCCGGAGGTAGCGGTCTTGGCCTGATGATCGCGAAACGCCTGGTCGAGCTACATGGCGGCACGCTCGCGGTGAACAGCGAAGTCGGAGTCGGCACGAGGTTCTCGCTCTTGTTACCCGCGACATGACCCGCTCTGAACATCATCTTTCCCGACAGCATCTCTAGGGTCGTCTTCAGGAAAAGAACAATGATGGAACCGATCAACCTCGCGGACTACGAAGCCCTCGCGGTCAAACGTCTACCCACACCGAGCCGTGACTACATCCAAGGTGGTAGCGGCAACCAGAGAACACTCGAACGGAACTGTAGCGCCTTCGATGACATCGGTTTTCGCCCGCGCTGTCTCGTCGATGTATCCCAGTGCGACCTGACGACCGAGCTTTTTGGCACCACGCTACCCTCGCCGATCCTTCTGGCCCCGACTGGGTTTCACGGCCTTTCCCATCCGGATGGCGAAATCGAAACCGCGCGGGGCGCGCAACGCGACGGCACGCCGCTGGTGGTCTCGACCTTGGCCAGCCGTCGCCTGGAAGACATCGCCGCCGCCACCGACAGTCCTTTGTGGTTTCAAGTCTATTGCTCACGTGATCGCGGTGTGACCGAAGCCTTGATTCGCCGCGCGGCCGACGCGGGTTTTCAGGGCCTCATGCTTACCGTCGACACACCCGTACTCGGTCGGCGTCAAGCCGACGAGCGCAACCGATTTCGCCTACCCCAACAGGCTTTGCCTCAAAACATGCTCGACTTTGTCGATCTCGAGGCGCTCGCTCGCCCCGAAGAAGCCACCTCCGCGGTCACGGAAATCGTCGCTCGGCTTTTCGATCCGACGCTTTCGTGGTCCGACCTCGCCTGGCTTCGCGGTCTTACCGACTTGCCGGTGGTGATCAAGGGTGTGCTCGAGCCCGCGGATGCCACCCTCGCGATCGAGCACGGTGTCGACGGAATCGTCGTATCGAACCACGGGGGGCGTCAGCTCGACGGTGCACCGGCGACCATCGAAGCGCTGCCGGCGATCGTCGACGCGGTCGATGGCAAGTGTCCCGTGCTTTTCGATGGTGGTATTCGTCGTGGCGCCGATGTCGTACGCGCGGTCGCCCTCGGCGCGGATGCAGTCATGATCGGGCGACCCTACGTGTGGGGCCTCGCGGTCAACGGCGCCGACGGCGTGGCCCACGTGCTCTCGCTGCTTCGTCGCGAGACCCGAGAGGTGCTCGCCCTTCTCGGATGCCCCAGGCTACGAGATCTCGGGCCCGAGCACGTCCGACTCCCGGCGGCGTGGCCCGTCTGAGGCAGTAGCCGCTACGAGCCCGCGGTCGATTCGAGATCCGGGTGGATGAGAATCGCCTCCAACAATCCCGCCAAGGCCGCGCGCGTTTCGGCCCCTTGCGCCAACACGTCTTGATGATCGAGAGGCTCGTCGACCAGCCCGGCCCCGGGGTTGGTGATCAAGGACATACCGGCGCAGCGCATACCCATATGACGCGCGGCGGTGACTTCGAGCACGGTCGACATCCCCACCGCGTCACCACCGAGTCGACCCAGCATCCTGACCTCGGCGGGTGTCTCGTAGCTCGGTCCACCGACACCGGCGTAGACCCCTTCTTCGAGAGCAAGACCCCGACCTTCCGCAATCCTTCGGATCAGGGCGCGGAGCTCACGGTCGTAGGCATACGTCATGTCGGGGAACCGTG
>JBCDBH010000494.1:0-3790 GCA_039184055.1 Acidobacteriota bacterium | reverse complement strand
GTCATATTCTCTCGTCGCTATGATGAGGTTTCATGCCCACCTGTCTCATCCAACTCGGTCGATGGGTGACGAATGATGTGGGTCAACCCAAAGGGGGATCGAACATGGGTGCTTTTGCCTTTGTGAAGCGTGTGGTCGGGTTGTGTATCAGTCTTTCGGTGGTGGCGGTGCCATTGGTCGCCGACGGTGGAGTCGTCTATCAGGACGTGAGCGCCGAGGTCGGGATCAGCTTCGAGCGGGTGCGTTCGCCCGAGCATGCGACTGTCGAAGTGTTGGCCTTGCAGTCGCTCGACGAGCCGATGGCGCTCGCCGATGCGGTGGTGATACCTCAGATGACCGGTGGTTACCCGGGCGTGGCGATCTTCGACTACGACGGTGATGGTGACCTCGACGTCTACGCCGCCAACGGTCCCGGAGCGGCCAATAGCCTGTTCCAGAGCCAGCTCGCCGACTCTGGGGTCCTGAGCTTTGTCGACGTCGCCGACGCGGCCGGTGTCACGGCGATCGAGCAAGATAGCGCCGGTGTGTGTTTCGGCGATCTCGACAACGACGGTGATCACGATCTGGTCGTGCTCGGTCGCCATGACGAGAATCGCCTTTTCGCCAACCTCGGCAATGGCACCTTTGCTCAGGTCGTGGCGAGCGGCATCGAGGGTGGCACGCGCTGGTCGAGCAGCTGCGCGGTGGGTGACGTGGATGGCGACGGCTTGCTCGATGTCGCGGTGGCCAACTTCGGTGACACCACCGATAGTCAGATCATCTACGTCGTGCCGTTCGATCTCAGCGAGCACAACCAGCTCTTCCGCAACGAGGGCGGCATGAGCTTCGCCGATATCTCAGCAGCCTCGGGCTTCGAGAACACCGCGGGTCTGACGGCTGGATTCGACGGTGGTCCGACGCCTTCGTGGGCGATCTCGATCGTCGATCTCGATATGGATGGTGATCAGGACGTCATCTGGGCCGATGATCAGATCGCGCTTCCGACGGAGGCGGCGGGCGGTCTCGATCGTGGCCTGATTCAGGTCTTTCTCAACGATGGCGCCGGGGTGTTCACCGCCTCGCCGATTCTCGGTCCGGGTCGCGTCGGTACCTGGATGGCCCTCGCGTTCGGTGACCTCGATTGCAACGGTACTCTCGATGTTTATGCCAGTAACTTCGGTGATTACGCCGCCGGTCAGCTCGGCAATCCGACGCCGCTCGGGACACTCGGTAGCCGCTGGTTTCTCGGCAATGGCGACGGCACGTTTACCGATCCCGGTGTCGGCGGTCTGATCTCGACGCCGTTTGCGTGGGGCACGGGGATCTACGACTACGACAACGACGGCGATCTCGACATTCTGGCGCACGGTGGGCTCGATACCGGCTGGACCACGATCGCCGACAATCCCGGTACCGTGATGCAAAACCAAGGGTGCAGCGGGTCGTTCGTTTACGACACGGCGGCGGTTCCCG
Source organism: Acidobacteriota bacterium (assembly GCA_039184055.1). Lineage (GTDB taxonomy): Bacteria > Acidobacteriota > Thermoanaerobaculia > Multivoradales > J023 > JBCDBH01. Next base: position 2,338 of record JBCDBH010000494.1, on the reverse strand, counting down.
ACGATCCCACTTGTCTCGATGCTGGCGGTCAGCCGATTGCCGGCTGCACCTTTCACACCCGTCGCAACGTCCGTGGTCTGGCGATCGGTGACCTCGACCAGAACGGTTTCAACGATGTCGTGACGCTCGCCAATCTGGTGAGCACGCCACCGCTGCCGCTGATCGACGCGCCTCAGGACTTCGGTGGCGTGCTCGATACCAGTGCGCTCTTCGTACCGGTCTTCGCGGTCGGGCCAACCGGCGCCGTGTGGTCGGGTCTGTGGCCCGAACCGGGTGATCTGGTGCTCGAGCTGGCGAACGACAATGGCAATTCCTGGGCGGCGGTGAGCGTGCGGGGCAGCATCGACGACGTGGCTGGCGCCGTGGTCAATCGCGACGGGATCGGTGCAGTCGTCACCTTCACCGCCATCGGTGGCAATACCGTGATCCAGCCCATCCTCGGTGGCTCGAGCCATGTCTCGCAACACAGCCTCGAGCGGATCTTCGGTCTCGGTGACGCTTCGCTCGGTGTCGTCGAGGTGCTTTGGCCGGGTGGCGTCAAAAACCGCTTCTATGGCATCCGTCCCGGTGAGCGGCTGACCTTGCCCGAGATCCCCTGCTCCTACGACACCGAAGACGGCATTCTCGACTACCTCGCCTGTGTGATTCCGGCGCTCGGCGAGCTGCGTGACGCGGGCATCGTCGATCAGCCGCTCGGTGCCCGTCTGCTCGGTAGCGCGCTGCTCGCCTACATACGGCAGTAGACGCACGTACGCATGACGCTGCGATACGCTCGGCGTCATGCGTGCCGACCTGCCCGTTTTGATTCTTCTCGCCATCGCGGTCTTCGGCGCCTTCGCGTCGAGCCTCGGTGGCGATTTTGTCTATGACGATCAGAATCAGATCGTCCGCAACCACCTCATTCAAGATCCCGCGTTTCTCGGCAAGGCCCTGACCTCGGACGTCTGGGCGTTCAAGGGCGAGAAGGAGGCAGCCTGGAGCAATTATTGGCGACCGTTCTTCGTGCTCTATCTCGCCGTGTGTTTCCAGCTCTTCGAGCTGGAGCCGTTCGGCTGGCACGTCGTCAATCTGCTGCTCCATCTGCTCGTTTGCGCGCTCGCCTACGGAGTGTTGCGACGTTTCGACATTGGACGACCGCTGGCCGCGGTGATCGCGCTTCTTTTCGCGGTCCATCCCGTTCACGTCGAATCGGTCGCCTGGATCGCCGGCGCGCCCGATCTTCTGATGGCGGCGCCCTTTCTGGCGGCGCTGTGGCTCGTCACCTATCGCGACTGGCGTCGCTGGGCGGCCTTGGCGTTCTTCGCCTTGTCGTTGTTGGCCAAAGAGGTCGCGATCGTCTTGCCGGTCGTGGTTGCCTTGATGGTCTTCTTGAGTGAAGACGACGAGGATGGCCGCGACGAAGGCGGTGTCGGATCGCGACTACGCCACGCCGCTCTCGTTGCCGCGCCTTTTTTCGTGGTGGCCGGAATCTACTTCGCGGTGCGGCGGTGGATGCTCGGCACGGTGGCGATCGACACGCCGTGGGAGGTCGGGCCGGTCGAGCTCGTGCTCAGTGCGCCGTCGGTGCTCGCCTTCTACATTCGGCAGTGCCTATGGCCGGTCGAGCTCGGTCCGTCCTATCCGCTGCGGGTCATCACCCCCGACACGGTGAGCGCCGAGACGGTGTGGCTACCGCTTCTCTTGGTGGGGGTCTTTCTCGTCGCGGTGTGGTCGTTGCGTCGGCACGCGACGGCGGTGTTGGGGGTGGCGATCTTCGGGCTCACCCTGCTGCCGGCCGCCAATCTCGATGCGCTTCATCCCGAGCAGATCGTGCACGATCGCTACCTCTACCTGCCGCTGCTCGGTTTTCTCATGCTTCTGCTGGTGTCCTTCGAACGTGTCTTCGAGAATCGAAAGCGCATCGCGCTCGGCGTGGCGGCGGTGCTCATCGTCGGTTTGGCGGTGCAGAGCCTTCAGTACAGCCGCGTGTGGACGTCGGATCTAGCTTTGTGGCAGCGCGGTATTCAAAGCGATCCGACCTCGGCGGCGAATTGGGGGCAATACGGCAACGCGCTGCTCGCCGAGGGGCAGGTCAACGCCGCCAAGAACGCGCTCGACAAAGCGCTCGCGATCGAGCCAGTGACCAGCGCCTACCTCGATCGAGCACAGATCGCGATGCGTCAAAGTCGGTTTTCCGCCGCCGAGAGTGATCTGTTGAGCACCATCGCCGCTTCGGGCAGTCGTCTCTGACGCTGGTAGACGACCGCGAGCTGTTCGAGAGCGAGGAAGTTGTCGGGATACGACGCGATGACGCTCAGCAGATCGCTCTCGGCGGCGGAGAACCGACTTTGACGCATCG
>JBCDBH010000493.1:0-3829 GCA_039184055.1 Acidobacteriota bacterium | reverse complement strand
CGACCACGGCGGTCATCGGCAAGGCGTAGGTTTCACCGTCGGCTTCGATCAACAGCGATCGGAGGATCGAGGCGGTGAGCGGGAGGCGCAGGGTAAAGGTGCTGCCGCGGCCACGTTCGGAGCTCACTTCGACACGACCGTTGCGTCGTTCGACGCTGCTGCGCACCGCCGCCATGCCGACACCGCGTCCGGCCGACAGGTCGGTGCCGTGGCGGGTCGAGACGCCTTCGTAGAAGAGCACTTCGTAGAGCGATCCTTCGTCGTCGCCGAGCTGGTTGCCAAAAAGCTCGTGGGCGCGGTCGCGCAACGCATCGAGGTCGATGCCGCCACCGTCGTCGGCCACTGCGATCACCACCTCGCCACCTTCGATCGCCGCCGTTACCGCGATCGTGCCGGTAGCCGGTTTGCCGGCGCGTTGTCGGGTCTCAGGAGTTTCGATGCCGTGGATGACGGCGTTGCGCACCAGATGTCCGAGGGCCTCGCCGGCGACTTCGAGCAGCGTCTTGTCGATCGGGGTGTCGCCACCGTGGATCTTGAAATCGACCGACTTGCTTTCCCGCACCGATTCGTCGTGCACGATCCGTCCGAGCGAGCGGAAGAGGATCTGCAGCGGCACCATGCCGAGCTCGGTGATCGCTTCCTGAAATCCGGACAGAGTCTTTTCGAGCGCCGTGTGAGCGATTTCGATTTGCTCATAGGCGTCGACCAGGGCGCGTGGATCGCCACCCTGATCACCTTTGAGGGTTTCGAGACGGCTTTTGCCGGCGCCGAGGGCGTCGCTCAGACGATTGCGGAAGATCAAGGTCTCGGCGAGCATTTCGACCATGTGATCGATGCGCGCGAAGGACACGCGCACGCTCGAGCCGAGGTCGCTGCCGGTGATCGCGTCGTCGGGCTCGTCGGTCGACTCGTCTTCGTCCGGGCCGGCGATGGTCGCCAGCTGCGCGCGGAGCCGGTCGAGATCGGCGAGCACCACACCGAGGTCCGGATCGTCGAGATCGATCTCTTCGACCTCGTCCTCGAGCTGGTGGGCGATCTCCTGGAGCTCGGTAAAGCCCATCATGCCCGAGTTGCCCTTGAGCGTGTGCAACTCGCGTTTGACCGCGGTCAGCGCTTCGCGCCGCTCGGCCGCGTCGCCGCTGGCGACGGCGAGCAGTTGAGTCTCGCAAGCGTCGGCGCGTTCGCGGGCCTCGAGAAGGAACTCGTCGAGCAGCTCTTGAAAGGCGGCGTCGCTCATGGGCTGGGGTCGGTCGCTCCAGAGTTTTCGGGTCGTCGAGGACGACGCCGGGCATGGTGGAATGCTGTCGAGTCTGGAGTCTGCCCGCCACCTTGTCAAGCCGCTTCGGGGGCCTCGGTGGGCGGTCGAGACAGCGATTCCACCCGCCGCGCCACGCACAGCTTTGCTTGCATGCCCACCTGCGCATCGGCTATCCTGCTCGCTAATGCTTATCGTGACTGTGATGAAAATCGCCCAGGTGATTTTCGTCTTGTCACGAATGCTCTAGTCACGAACGCTCGAGACGAGCGAAGTGGACTCTGTTCGGGTCCGGAGGCATGCGCGAACCGGACACACGCCGACTCCGGGAAGCTTTGAGGGTGACAGGTTCGATGACATCTCGAACGGTCACGTCCCGCTAGCCCACAGCACGAGAGCCGATCCAGGGAGGCAAGGGTGCAGCCGCAGAAGATCTTGGTTGTTGACGACTCGAAGCTGATCCACAAGATGTTCGAGGTCTTGCTGCGTCAGTACACGCTGGTGCATGCCCACGACGGTCTCGAAGCGCTGCAATGCCTAGGCAGCGATCCGGATATCGATCTCATCCTGCTCGACATCAACATGCCGCGGATGAGCGGTTTGGAATTCCTCAATCAGGTCAAAGCCGATCCCGCGATCAGCGGGATTCCGGTGGTGATCATCAGTACCGAAGGCAAAGAAGAAGACACCATTCGCGGGCTCGAGGCCGGCGCTTCGGCGTACATCAAGAAGCCGTTCGGCAATCAAGAGCTGCTGGAGGTCATCCAGCGCTTACCCGCACAGGTCTCCTGAGGCTTTCGTCGGACGTGACGATGGACGAAGCCGCCACGCGCCGCACCGCCGATACGCTGGCCGAGCTCGATAGCACGCTTGCCCGCGCCCGCCAGCTGGCGGTGGAGCTGGCGGAGGCTCAGGGGCCGGAGCGTGTCGATGAACGCGTGGCCGAATACGAGAACGCTCTCGAGGCGGGCGAGCGTGATCGTGAGGAGCTCACCACGCGGATGGTCGAAGCCGAGCATCAGCTCGGCCGCTTGATGAATCTCTACGTCGCCACCTTTCAGCTTCACGCCACGCTCGATCCCGCCGAGGTCCAAGCGACCATCGCCGAAATCGCCGTCGATCTGCTCGGTGCCGAACGCTTCGTGCTTTTGTTGCGGCTCGAAGGCAGCAAGGAATGCGAAGTGGCCTTCGCCAAAGGGCTCGAGCACACCGGTGATCTCTACGCCAACGAGCGTTATAGCGGTGGTGACCCGCTGATCGACGCCGCCCTCGACGACGGGGTGTTGCGTCTCGGTCCCGACGAGTTTTCCGAAGTGATCGCCGCCGTGCCGCTGCGGGTGCAAGACGCCATCGTCGGCGCCCTCGTGGTGCTCAAGCTTTTCGATCACAAAGCGATCTTGCGCGCCGAGGATCGTGATCTGCTCGATCTCCTGGCCGCCCACGCCGCCTCCGCGCTCTTCGCCGCGCGTGTGTATTCGAATACCGATCGCAAGCTGCGCACGCTCGAGAGCCTGGTGCAGCTGGTGCGCGGCACGTGAGAACGAATACGTGAGCCTCAACGGCAAGCTCGAAGACGTCTCGCTCGCCGACGTCATGCAGTTCATCCACCTCGGGCGACGCACGGGTACGTTGTCGCTGGTGCACGGTGTGCAAGAAGCCGAGATCGGCTTTCACCGTGGCCAGATCGTCAGCGCCGCCGGACCGGGGACCATGCGGCTCGGCGATTTGCTGGTCGAGCAGGGTCTGCTCGACCAAGACAGCCTGCACGAGCTCGAGCTGCTATGTGCCAGTGAGCAGCCACGACGGTCGCTCGGCCAGGTGTTGGTGAGCTCGGGCAAGCTCGAATTCGAACAAATCCGCAAGACGATCGAACGCCAGATCGAAGAGACGATCTACGAATTGGTGACCTGGACCACCGGTTCGTTCGAGTTCGCCCTCGACGAGCTCAAGCCGATCGACGACATCGCCATGTATCCGGGCGACGTGATTCCCAAGCTCGATCTCAACACCCAGATGGTGTTGCTCGAAGCGACCCGGATCTACGACGAGTCGAATCGTGACGGGGGCCCGAGTCGCAATATCGGTCGTCCCGAGATCACCGAGCCGGAGGAGTCGGACGAACGCCCGGTGGCGGAGGAGTTATAAGAGTGTAACATTTTGCTTTCATATGTCAGCTTTGTTTTTCTCAATTGTAAACGCGAATGCAGGGTCTTTTCCTTGCTCCAATATATCAGAATTAATAGAGTTTAACACATCAATAAGAGTATTTCTGACAAGGTCTGAATCCGTTATCGAAGGTTGCACTCCATTATAACCTGGCTTAGTATAATATAAAGGCTAAGTATAATCCAACTTGAAAGGTTGCTTGCTCAAAGTGTTTTAAAATCGTTCTTCTTCAACTGTAGCATGTAGACGAATCTTTCCTCCTTCCTTCTCATTACCAATTTTAGAGGAGTAAAATAAACTTTCCAATGCAACTTCCCATCTACCCTCAAAAGACAGGGGATTTGTGAATTCAGTTTGATAATTTGATGGCGTTTTGTTTGGAAAGCGCACATGAGAGGCTTTGCTCGG
>JBCDBH010000492.1:0-3862 GCA_039184055.1 Acidobacteriota bacterium | reverse complement strand
TTGTCGACTTCACCACGATGACGCTCGACGACCCGGTCGCCGCGTCGAATCTCCAACTCGTACGCCACGGATTCGTCACCAAAGACATTCTGAAAGTGGTTCACCCACACCTCGTACTCGCCATCCGGTGCGGTACCCGTGGGCCAGAACACATTTTCGATCGGCCGTTCACAGACCCGAGTCGGATCGGCATTGCAATCGATATCGAGAATACCGACCGGCACGTCTTCGTGGGCCGTCGCCGCTTCTCGCCAGATTCGCACCTGGTCGAGATGCGCTTCGTAGTCGCTGCCGGGACCGGCTTGTTCGATGCCGACGTGACGACCGAGTGGATCGACGATATGGAGATCGAGGTCGGCTGTTCCGTCCCAACGCAGGCGAAACGACACGTCGCCGGTTCCTGGGTCGAGCGTGGTAGCGCAACCACCGAGCCATAGGGTGAGAGCGACGAGAACGAGAGCTGGCACTGCGCGCATGATCAAAGCCTCCGAATCATGGTTTGCTCGTTACTTGGATCAACGTCGATCGTGACCGGTTCCCGCCACGTCATTAATCTCGAGTCCAGAGAATTCGTAAGAAAAGGAAGAGTGTGATCTCGAACTACCTTCTAGGAGATTTCCATGCAGAGACTCTTCCTCGTGATCCTCCTCGGTCTCCTCCTCACGCTTCCAGCCAGTGCCACTTTCCCTCAGGTACGTGTACTCGTGGAAGGCGCGACCTTTCAGGGCACCAATGGCATCACCGTCGGCCCGGACGACCATCTCTATGTCGCCAGTGTCTCGGGTCGGCAGATCGGCGTGGTCGATCCACGTACGGGTCGTGTTCTCGAGCGTTTCGGCAACGAGGTCGGCGTCGAAACTCCGGACGATCTGACCTTTGGCTCCGACGGCTCGCTCTATTGGACATCGATCTACACCGGCCAGGTGGGTCGTCTCTTTCCCGACGGCACCAGCCAGATCATCGCCAATCTGCCACCTGGCGCCAACCCGATCGCCTTCAACAGCGACGGACGGCTGTTCGTCGCACTCTCGGCATTTGGCGATGCGCTCTACGAGCTCGATCCGGACGGCGTCGATACCCCTGAGCTCTTGATCGATCAACCGGGGTCGCTCAACGGCTTCGAGTTCGGGCCCGATGGCTTGCTCTACAGCCCGAGCCTATCGACCGGATCGGTGGTGCGGATCGACGTCGACGCCCGTACGCTCGAGACGGTGGCCACCGGTTTCGGACTCATCACCGCCGTGGCATTCGACAGTCTCGACCAGCTCTATGCCACTGCGCCGACCGGTGAGATCTTCCGCGTCGATATCGTCACCGGTACGTTCGAGGTCGCCGCCGATCTCGCCGAAGGTGGAGACAACCTCGCCTTTGACGACCGAGACCGTCTCTATGTCACCAGCTTGCTCGACGGCTCGATCCGGCGTGTCAATCTCGATACGGGACGGATACGCACCGTTGTCTCGGGCGGTATGACCACTCCGGGTGGGATCGCCGTCACCCCACGCGGGTTCTTCGGTCTACGCGATGAGGTCTGGGTGGCCGATTTCTTTTCCTTGCGTTCCTTCACCGGTTTTACCGGTCGGGAGCTCGAGTTCGTACCGACGATTCCGCTGCTGACCCCGCTCGTCGGTCCGTCGACGATCGCGGTCGATGGCGATCATTTCGTGCTGTCGTCGTGGATCCTCAACGCGGTCCAGGTCTACGATCCGGCCACCGAGAGCGTGCTCACCAGCGTCGGCGACTTCGCCACGCCGCTCAACGCCATCGGCTGGGACGGCGACCTCGTCGTATCGGAGCTGGGAACAGGTTCAGTGGTGCGTGCCGATGGTGACGATCCGACTCAGCGGACGATCCTAGGTAGCGGTCTCGCCGTACCCACCGGTCTCGCTCTCGACCATGGAGATCTCTACGTCGCCGAATGGGCCGCCGGCACGATTCGCCAGCTCACCCAAGCTGGACAGATCCTCGATCCGGCGCCGGTGATCGTCAGCGGCCTCGCTCAGCCCGAAGGTCTGATCGTGCTCGACGATGGCGATCTCGCCGTGGTCGAGACCGGCGCCGGCCGCGTCACGCGGATCGATCCGGTAACCGGCGCCACCAGCCTCATCGCCGACGATCTCGAGCTCGGTGCGATCGCCCCGGTGGGCGCGCCACCGACCTGGCTGTTCAGCGGTATCGCCCAGGGGCAATACGGTCGTCTCTTCGTCAGCGGTGACATCGCCAACGTGATCTATTCGATCCGCCTCGTCCACCACTGATCGGCGACATACGGGGCGCTTTCCGGCGCCCCGTACCCGTACGTCAAAGAGTCACGGTTCGAGGAGCCACGGATTCATTCCAGGGACTCCATGCGCGCTGCACGCGGGCAGCCGAGTGGCTCACGGTCTCGTCCCAGAGGGCCCAGCCTTTGAGCTGAGACCGGTGGCTACCGAGTAGCATGCGCGCGGTCGAGTCGGTACGGAGAACAGTGAGGGCTCGGTGCAACGGAGAGCTGGAGTCGGCCGGGTCGAACGAATCGATACGCATGGTGGAACCTCCTTTGAAGGACGGTTGGAAACCGGACACGGATGTCACCCCAGTTTGCCCGCAGCCTACTTCCACGCCGTCTGACAAGAAACCCGTTCCATCACACTCGAGTAGCGGTTGGCACCTGAACACGATGCCCGAGACTGAAGAGAGAAGGGGCGCTGCTGAAGCGCCCCTTCTCGTCATGGCATGTCAGCGGCTCCTCACCATTGACTCCATGGTTCGTACTTCTCTGACTTGACTCGTACAGCCTCGGCCACGCGGTCACTACGGAGCAGCATGACAAGAGGGGATTCGGCCTTAGTCTGGAAGGTCTTGATACTCATGTAGGCACTCCTTTCACCATTGCTGCCAGGCGTCGAACAACTTGGACTTCGCGTGCACGGCTCGGGCGACCTCATCGCTCCGGAGCAGCGTGACGAGTGGAGACTCGGCTCCTGTGTGAAACGTCTTGATACTCATGTCGACGGCTCTCCTTTCACAGTTGGCGACGGCCCGACCTGCGCGGCCCGGCCCGGCCTACGCGGCCTACGCGGCCCGGCCCGGCCGCCGCGATGGAGGTCGGTAGCGAATCGCCGCTACCGGTCTTACTTAAGTAGGCGGTGAAGGAGAGCCTCTGTGCTTAGAGATCGTCGGGGTCGCCGGCGAAGAGCTCTTCGACATTCTCGACGCCACAGGTTTCGAGCAGGCCCTTGAGCGGCGCTATGCGTTCATCGAAGAGCGTGTGGAGAGGATCCGGATCATCGACCGGAAGCGCCGCGATCTGCTGGCGTGCTTCACGGTTGGCGCGAATCATGTGAAGAGCGCAATACGACAAGGCGCCGCTCGTCACCAAGAGATGCTGGGCTTCTTCGAGGGCCGCGCGTTCATCGATACGCGTTTCGAGCTCGGCGAAGCGTTGCCGATCCGGATAGTCGGCGAGGCGAGCGAAGAGAATCGGCAGGTTGGTGCACTGCCGTTGCCAATCCGGCTCGGCGGGGATTTGCAACGCATCGTGCAAATCGTCACCGATTTGGCTGAGCTCGCCCATCGGCATGGCGAGATCACGAAAGCCACGTGCGACCTCGAGGGACGCACCCGCCGCTAGCGCGCCGATCTCGAACGACGCGCCGTAAAGAGGCGGAGTTTTCGAACGAATGATGCGCCAATAGGTGTCTTCGTCGGCGGGTGGGTCCATCGCATCGAGATATTGCCCCCAGGCCGTGGCCAACCCCCCGCGCCCCAACGCGGCGTGCGCAGGCGCGGTGACGGCGGCGTCCCATCCGGCCTGCTCAAGAATCGTCGATGCCGCCGCCTGGAAGGCGGCGGCGGTATTGGCCGCGTTGCCGGCACCGAT
>JBCDBH010000491.1:0-3872 GCA_039184055.1 Acidobacteriota bacterium | reverse complement strand
GATAGTCGTCGCCATGAAGTCGCCCACCGCGAGATCGCGCAAGCGCATCAGACGCTCGAGCACGTAGCCCTCGTGCATGACTTCCATCAGTTTCTGATCGAGATCGAGGTAATGCGGCACGACCCGTCGAAGCACGTCGTGAATCCCGACCAGGCCGACCAGGCGACCGTCGGCATCGAGCACCGCCGCGGTCGGGTCGTGTGCGTCGACGATCCGCGACAGCAGCGACTCGAAGGTCTCGTCGGCCGTGGTGGTTACCGGGTTGTCGATCAGCGCGTCACGTACGTACATGGGTAACTCCAATCCGCGCAGGCGGTTGTTTCACAACGACTTGTGATCGTGCCGCGATGCGGCGGCGATCATAGACGCGGATGGGCTTTACGTCTAGTTTGATGGTGGGAAAGCAACGTACGGTCGGGTTCCTAGCAACCCGTGAGCGGGTTACCATTCGGCTCTCTGGATAACGTCTTCTTTGGAGGTCGATCGACATGACACCCGTCTCTCTACCGAGCCTCGACGATCTCGGGCTCGCTTCGCTTCGCTCGCACCGCGTGCTCGTCCGGGTGGATTTCAATGTTCCACTCGATGGCGACACGGTGACCGACGATACGCGGCTCACCGCCGCGTTGCCGACCATCGAGGCCCTGCGTGGCGCCGGGGCCCGGGTGATTCTGATGTCGCATCTCGGTCGACCCAAAGGCGAACGCAAACCCGAGCTCAGCCTGCGCCCGGTGGCGGCGCGCTTGAGCGAGCTGATGTCGGCGCCGGTGGCGTTCGCCGCGGATTGTATCGGTGAGCCGGCGACCACCGCGGTCGACGCGCTCGGCGACGGTGAGCTGCTCGTGCTCGAAAACCTCCGTTTCCATGTCGGCGAGAAGAAGAATCACGACGACTTCGCCTCGGCCTTGGCGGCGCACGCCGATGTCTATGTCAACGATGCCTTTGGCGCGGCGCATCGCGCGCACGCTTCGGTGGTCGGGGTGCCGGCGCGGGTGGCCCGCAGCGCCGCCGGTCGTTTGCTGACCCGCGAGGTGGAGGTGCTGGGCCAGCTGCTCGCCGCGCCCGCCACACCGTTCGCCGCCATCCTCGGTGGGGCCAAGATTTCCGACAAGATCGATGTCATCGAAAATCTCATCGAGCGTCTCGATGTGTTGATCGTCGGTGGCGGCATGGCCAACACCTTTCTCCGCGTCCACGGTCACGATCTCCAGCGCTCCCTGGTCGAGGAAGACAAGGTCGACGAAGCCAAGCGGATCCTCGATCGTGCCGCCGCGCTCGGCGCCCGGGTCGAGCTCCCGGTCGATCTCGTGGTGACCGACGATCTCGGCGCGCCGCAGCGGATCGAGACGGTTGCCCCCGACGCGATTCCCGAGGGCATGCTGGCGGTCGACGTCGGCCCCGAGAGCCGGGCGCGTTTTCTCGCCGCGCTCGGTGGGGTCAAGACGCTGTTCTGGAATGGGCCGCTCGGCGTATTCGAAAAAGAACCGTTCGACGCCGGTACCGACGCCTTGGCGTCCGGTCTCGAAACGGTCGATGGCTTCGTGGTGATCGGTGGTGGCGAAACGGTGGCGGCGGTCGGCCGCGCCGGGATGACCGCTTCGGTCGACCACGTGTCGACCGGCGGGGGCGCGTCGCTCGAGCTGCTCGGTGGCAAAACGCTGCCGGGCGTCGCTGCCTTGGTGGAAAAGGGAGGTGAAGCATGAGCCGTCGTTCGATCGTCGCCGCCAATTGGAAGATGCACAAGGTGCGCGCGGAAGCGTCGTCCTTTTGCCAAACCATGCGGACCGATCTCGGTGCGCCCGCGGCTGAAGTCCTGCTTTTTCCTTCCTTTCCGCTGCTCGATACCGTTGTCGCCACGCTCGGTGACGCGGCGGTCGCGGTCGGGGGTCAAGATGTCCATGGTGAAGCCGCTGGCGCGCATACCGGTGATGTGTCGGTGGCCCAGCTTCTCGACGCGGGTTGTCGTTGGGTGGTCTGTGGACACAGCGAACGACGCGCCAACCATGATGAGACGAGCGCTCAGGTGGGCGCCAAAGCGAAGATCGCCGCCGCGCACGGTCTCTTGCCCTTGGTGTGTGTCGGTGAAACGGGTGATCAGCGTTCGGCGGGGGAGACCGAGAAGGTGTTGGCGGAACAGCTCGCCGGTCTGCTCGACGCCGGGCCCGAGCGTTTCGAGCTCGCCTACGAGCCGGTGTGGGCGATCGGAACCGGTTTGACCGCGACGCCCGAGATGGCCCAGGCGACCCAAGCGTGGCTGCGCGCCGAGCTCGGGCGTCAGCTCGCGGCACGGGGGCATGCGCAGACGGCCGAAGCGACTCGCATCCTCTACGGCGGCTCGGTCAAACCGCACAATGCCGGCGAGCTGATCGCGGCTTCCGACATCGATGGCTTCCTGGTCGGTGGCGCGAGCCTTGACGTGGCGTCATTTCTCGCTATCATTGCCGCTTGCGAATCGTGAGCGCAAAGTAGGCGCTCGATCACGTCCTTTCGATTCTCACCACAAAACGACCAGTCGGCCTCAGCCGCTTCACGAGATCATGTTCGAAATCCTCCTCTACGCCTTTCACATCATCGTCTCGCTCTTCTTGATCCTCGTCGTGTTGCTGCAACAAGGCAAGAGTGCGGATCTCTCGGTTTTCGGCGGCGGTGGCACCATGACCACGTTCGGCGCCCGCGGCGCCGCGAGTCTCTTTCACAAACTCACCGTCGGCGCCTTCGTGGCCTTTATCGTCACCACCATCGCGATCGGTGTCGTGGCGTCGAAGAAAGAGCTGTCGACCGTCATTTCCGACGATGGGTCTGTCGTCGAAGAGAGCACGGCTGGCGAAGGCGCGGCCGGCGACGGCGCGGCCGGCGACCCGGCGACCGGTGATGACGCGGCTGGCGACGGCGCGGCCGGCGATCCGGCAGCTTCGGATGAAGCCACCACGGACGACGCTACCGCTGAGGGCACGGCGACCGAGGGTGACGACGGCACAGCCGACGACACGGCGGCCGACGATGCCGGCTCGGCCGAAGCACCCGCCACGGGTGACGATACGGCCGGTGACGACGCTTCGGACGGTGGTGACACCGCCGAAGGCGGATCACGCTAAGAACTTCCCATTCGCGGCTCGCTTGGTCTATACTCGCGAGCCCCGTTCCCACCAGGTGTGGGAACCTGCTTCTAGCCGAAGTGGCGGAATTGGTAGACGCGCACGGTTGAGGGCCGTGTGGAGTAAAATCCGTGCCGGTTCGAGTCCGGCCTTCGGCACCATCCCTTCCCTCCCCGCAGATGACCGAGCTACCCCTTTTCGACGGTGAGCCGTCCGACTCCGTTTCGACCCCGACCGTGTTGGTTGGACGGGTCAAGTGGTACAGCCTCGCCAAAGGCTACGGTTTCCTCGAAAGCGACGACGTTTCCGACGACATCTTCGTTCACCACAGCCAGCTGGCACGCAACGACGACGTGCTCGAGCCCGGTGAACGCATCCGTTTCGAGCTCGTCAGCGGCCCCAAGGGCTATCAGGCCAGCAATGTACGTCGGCTCGATCGCGACGATTCCTGACCATCGTCATCGTCGAGCCAAGCTCTCGCATAAAGAAAAACGCCGGTGAGCTCAGCTCACCGGCGTCGATCCGCACCTAGCGGGATGGTGCGTCGTCTAGACGGCTGGCTCAGTGGCCTTCCTTCTCCAGCACCTTGTTCCACTCGGCGACTCGATCCTTCATCTTCTCGAGCACCGGGCCGGCGTCACCTTCGAGAGTGACCTTGGTCATCGTGTCGCCCTGGCGGATCAGGTTGACGACATCCAGGCCCTCGACCACCTTGCCGAACACCGAGTGACGGTCGTTCAGGTGGGGGGTGGCGCGGTGGGTGATGAAGAACTGGCT
>JBCDBH010000490.1:0-3873 GCA_039184055.1 Acidobacteriota bacterium | reverse complement strand
GCGATCGAAATACGGCCGCCGTCGAGAATCGCGAGCGCCTGACGGAAGCCATCACCGGGCTCACCGAGCAGATTCTCGTCGGGCACGAAGCAATCCTCAAGAATCACCTCGGCGGTATCCGACGCTCGGATGCCGAGCTTGTTTTCCTTCTTGCCGGCGCGGAGGCCTTTGGTGCCCTTGTCGATCGCGAACGCCGACATGCCGTACTGGGGCTTGGCGGCATCCGGATCGGTGCGCGCGATGATCGTGAACACATCGCCCACCGAACCGTGCGTACAGAAGACCTTGGCGCCGTTGAGCACCCAACCGCCATCGACCTTGTCGGCCCGGGTCCGGCCAGCGGCGGCGTCCGAGCCCGCGCCCGCTTCGGTCAGACCCCAAGCGCCGATCTTGTGGCCGCTCGCCAGCGGTCGCACCCAGCGCTCACGTTGCTCGTCGTTGCCAAATTTGAAGATGTGGTTGGTGCAGAGCGAATTGTGCGCCGCCACCGAGATACCGACCGACGGATCGATCTTCGATAGCTCGGCCACCACCAAGGCATATTCGACATAGCCCATCCCGGCGCCACCGAGCTCTTCCGGAAAAATGATGCCCAGAAAGCCGAGCTCACCGGCCTTCTTCATCACATCCATCGGAAACGTCTGCGACTCGTCGATCTCCTCGACGATCGGATCCACCTCGCCGTGGGCAAATTCGCGAGCGGCATCACGGACCGCGCGCTGATCTTCATTCAGAGAGAAATTCACGGGAGCCTCCATGTCCGGTGGTACCGGACCATGCCGGCAGCCAAATCTCATCGGGATCGTATCGCGCTCCGAGTTTGGGAGCCAACTTAGAGGAGCAGGTGCGGGAATGCCGGGACCATGAGCCCGTCCGTGTCGCGGTAAACTAAAGCTGGAGGTGACGATGACCGAGCTTGCCACGAGACTCGCGAAGAGAGCACTCGATTTATCAGACGAGGACCGCGCGGCGCTTGCCAGCGTGTTGCTTCGTAGCTTGAGTCCGGCGGCTCAAGAAGATATCGATCGTCTCTGGGATGAAGAAGCTGAGCGGCGCGTCGGTGAAATCGAGCGTGGTGAAGTAGAGCTCTTGGACGGCGAGCAGGTCCTCGCTGAGCTCCGCGAGCGGTTTCGCGGGTGAGGCTCACGTTTCATCCCAGGGCTCGAAACGAGCTCTGGGATGCGGTCGACTATTACGAAGAAGCACGTAGCGGTCTCGGTGAAGAATTTCTCGACGAATTCCACTCGACGTGTGAACGAATTCTCGAGACCCCTCGAGCTTGGTCGAAGCAGACCGCTTCGACTCGTCGGTGTCTTATGAAGCGTTTTCCCTACAGTGTGATCTACCAGCTCGTGGATGAGCAGGTACGGGTGATTGCGGTTGCTCATCAGAAACGTCGTCCTGGTTATTGGGAGACACGTCTCTAGTTTCGCGCGAGCCTTAACGCGCCAAGGTCTGCTCGACTTCTTTCTTGTTGACGATGATTCGCTTGTCGGCGTCGGCATGTCTTTCGGGCTCGAATTCATAGTCGCGGATGATGCGACGGAAGACTTCTTTGAGCGCCCGGGCGCCGAGACGCGGTTGGCCGGCGGCTTCGTGGGCGATGCGTTCGACGGCGCCTTTGGAAAGGACGAGGTCGATGTCGCGGCTGGCGAAGTATTGCTTGGCCTGGTGGTAGCCGCTGTCGGGCGTACGGACGAAGATGTGCATGAGCTCGTCGACACCGAGGTTCTCGAGCAGCACGACGGCGTCGAAACGGGCGAGGAATTGCGGGCTCATGCCGTAGTCGAAGAGGTCTTCGTTACGCAGCCATTCACGTAGATTGAATTCGAGCTTTTCGGTGACCTGGCCACCTTCGACGACGGTCACGGGTTTGAGCGCGCCACGGTCGCGACCGACGGTGATGCGGTCGAAGACGCTGTCGTAGAGACCTTCGAAAGCACCGGCGCAGACGAAGAGCATATTGCTCGAGTCGACGGTGATGACTTCGCCTCCGGCCCACATCGGCAGGGTGAAGGGCACGCTTTCGTTTTCCATGACGGTGAGCAGGGCTTCTTGCGCACGAATGCCGGTGGTGTTGACGATGTCGCTGACGTGGGAGCGAATCTTGTCGACCTCGTCGACGAAGACGATGCCACCGGTGGCCTGTTCGATCAGCTGGGGCACGGGGGTGTCGGGGCCGAGCTGTTCGCGGGCGCGATCGAGCAGGCGTCGCAGGATGGCTTCGCCGGGACGCCCTTTCTCGGCTTCTTCACCGAGCACGTTGGCATGCATGCGAACCACTGTCGAGCGAATGGCGAGGTCGGGATGCTCGGTGAGATAGTCCTCGACGGCGCGCATGAGAGTGGTTTTGCCGGTGCCAGAGGAGCCGATCATGAGGATGTTGCCGACCGGGAGGCCGCCGAGCTTCTTGGCTAAGGCGATCGACATTTCTTTGATCGAGGCACGTTGACCGATGACCCGTTTGGCGAGCTCACCAGCGATCTGGCGAGGCGTGGGTACCGTGGTCGGCTCTGATTGTGTGGCGGTGGTCACAGTTGGCTCCTGATCAGGCGGTTGCGGTACGATCTAATTGTAACCGGCTGTTGGGTCGGCTACGGAAGCCGGTCGCCACATGGTGGCGTCGCGAGATCTGGTGATGACATCCATGGTGCGTATTCTTCTCTTTCTCGTCTTCCTTCTTTCCTCGACAGCGCTGGTCGCCGATCAGCGTCTCGACGAAGCGCAACGGCAGCTCGATGCCGAGCAACCGCAAGTCGCGCTCGGTATCACCGACCAGGTCATCGATCGTGAAGGGGCCAGCGGACGGGCGCTGTTGATCCGTTCGACGGCGAAGATCCAGCTCGGCCTGGTCGAAGACGGTCAGCGTGATTTGCGTCGCGCGCTGGAGCTCGATCCCGCGCTCCGGCAAGGCTGGCTCAACCTGGCCGGAATCGAGATCGCCTTCGAACGATGGCCGGCCGCGCTCGAGGCTCTCCGCGAGGCCGAACGCCTCGATCCGGGAGCCCCGGACAATCACCTCAATCTCGGCACGGTGCTGCTGATGAAAGGTGACATCGAAGCGGCGGCGCAGCGTTTCGATCGCTATCTCGCCAGTCGGCCGAACGATCCCGATGCTTTTTTCCAAGTAGCCGGCAATTATGCCCTGGCCTCTGACGAGCCACGCGCGGTGGCGGCGCTGCAACGCGCGGTCGCCATCGACGAGCGGATGCGGATGCGGATCCGCGCCGATCGCCGCTTCGGGCTGTTTACGAGCGTGCCCTTCCAGACGCTGATGACCACGGATCGTTACCAGCCGCCGGTGGGCGCGCACCGCACCGCCGTGGCCTTTCAGACGCCTTATATGGGTGAAGACGGCGAGCTGATCGAGGCGGTGCTCAAGGCGCTCCGCGCGGTAGGCGAGACGTTCGATCCGCGAGTCGAAGCGAATCCTCGCTGGGCGCTGATCTGGGCCGACATGCGGATCAAGCTCTTCAGCCAGGCCGATGGCACGGGGGTGGTCGAGATGACCGCGCCCGTCACGACGATGAACAAGACCGAGTGGGAGCGTCGGACCCAGCGTCTGCTACGCGCCATTCACAACGAGCTCACCTCGCTCCCGTTGAGAGTCCAATGACCGACAACACGCCGACGACTGGAGCGCCCGCGCCTCGCCGTCGCCGCCGGTATGTGCCGGCGGTGGGTCCGAAGCTGCGCTGGGTGCTCAACATCGTATTCGCGCTCTTCGCCTTGCTCGCCATCAACGCCGCGTATTTGCTCGGTGTTCGTGTGCTCGAGCACCTGCACGACGCGACCTATCAGAATTGGTTCTACATGATCATGTTCCTGGCCCACCTGGCGCTGGGATTGTTGATCGTCGTGCCGGTGATCGTC
>JBCDBH010000489.1:0-3883 GCA_039184055.1 Acidobacteriota bacterium | reverse complement strand
GCACATAGTCGTGATGCACCTGGCAATCCGGTCGCTTGAGCAAGGTGCGCTGACGGGTCCGCATCAACTCCGGGAAAAAGGCCGCTTCGTGAAACGGCGCGTCGCCGAGTTGCTCGAGCTCGTGACGCCGAAAGAGAAAGCCGTTGGCTCCGGTCGGATAGCCGCCGTTCGTAGGCAGCGCGAAGACTTCGACACCACGCTTGGAGATCTCGAGTCGTCGTAAGGGCATGGCGACGGCACGCGCCCACGGATCGCTGATCTGTAGCAGGCCGGTCAGATAGCGGTTGAGCGCTGGATCCTCGGGGCGCAGGGAGTAGTACGACTCGAAACCGAGCGCATCGGGATGAGCGAGCAGCGCGTCGACGGCGCGCGGCAGCCAATGATCCCCGACGATCGTATTGTCGGCGTCGATCATCGCCACCACGTCCGCATCGACCCGGGCGAGCGCTTTGGTTTTGGCGGCTTCCGCAAGCAGTCCGGCTGCGTCGACGATCTCGCAGCCGTGTCGACGCGCGATGTCGAGCGTCGCGTCGCGTGAGCCGCCGTCGGCGACCAGGATGCTCACCTTGTTTTGCGGGTAATCCTGCCGCCGAATCGACGCCAAACAGCGATCGAGACGGCTCTCTTCGTCGAGGGTGGGCACGACCACCGCGACCCGCGTCATCCCGTCCTCACCCTCGGCTGTCGAATAGCCAACGGTGGTCCATGAGGTAGTCGACCGTGTGCTCGACACTCTGCCGGATCGCGTGGGTCGGTCGCCAGCCGAGCGCCTTCATCCGGCTACAGTCGAGATGAACCCGTGGGCTATCGCCGATCCAGCCGCGCTCGCCACCCGTGTAGTGACGCTGCGGCTCGACGCCGAGCCGAGCGCAGATCCAGCTCAACGACTCGTCGACGACACAGCTGTCGTCATGGCCGAGGTTGAAGATACCGATCGACGCGTCATGATGGTCGAGCGCGCGCAGCATCCCGGTGACGCAGTCGTCGACATGAAGGTAGGACTTACGCTGTTTGCCGTTGCCCAGCACCTCGATGTGCTCCGGATCAGCGAGCAGCTTGCGCACGAAATCGAAGACATGCCCATGGCTGTACCGTGGCCCCAGAATCGACACGAAACGGAAGATCCGCGCTGAAAAACCATAGGCATGGCAGTACGCGGTGATCAGCCCCTCCGCGCCGAGCTTCGAGGCCCCGTAGAGCGAGGTTTGAATGGGTAGAGGCGCATCTTCAGGGGTGGGAAAGACTTCCGGTTCACCGTAGATCACCCCGGTCGAGGAAAAGAGCAGCCTATGTGTCCCGGTGGCACGCATCGCTTCGAGCACATGCGAGGTGGCGATCGTATTCTGCTCGAGATCGCGTTCGGGTCGTTCGATACCCCGACGCACATCGGCGTTGGCGGCGATATGCGCCACCACATCGCAGCCCTGCATGGCGGTGATCAAGGCGTCACGATCGAGCACGTCGGCGACCACCAGTTGGCAGTGCTTCGAGCCGAGCGCCCGATCGAGAAAGGGTCGCTGCCCGGTCGACAGATTGTCGTAGACCACGACTTCGTGACCTTCGTCGAGCAGCCGATCAACCAGGTGGCTACCGATAAAGCCCGCGCCGCCCGTGACCAGCGCTCTCATCGCTCACCCGTCACGAGTCGGATCCGAGCAGCCAGATCGAGGCCGCGTCGAGATCGGCGAAACGCCACACGGGCTGGGCGGGACACTTGCCGTCGCGGAGCGCCATGCCGGTGTCGACCCCGATCGCCGCCAGGCCGGCGTTGACGGCCAGCTGCATGTCGGAGGTGCGATCCCCGATCACGATGCTCCGCCAGGGGATCACGCCCAAATCCTCGAGCGCGCGGTCGACCAGCTCGACCGACGGTTTGCGACATGCACACGGACCGCGCAGCTCGACCACGCCTTCCCCATGGTGGGTCTCGGGATGACACGGGCAGAAATAGATGCGATCGAGGTAGGCACCCTCGGCGGCGAGCAGCTGACGGAGCCTTTCGTGAATCCGCTCGAGCTCGTCGAGCGAGCACAGCCCCCGCGCCACCACCGATTGATTGGTGATCACCGCGGTCTTGATACCGGCCTTGTTGAATCGCCGGATGGCGCGCGCCGCGCCCGGGATCAGCTTCAGATCCTCGGGTCGGGTAAGCAGGTGGACGTCCTCGTTGATCACCCCGTCACGATCGAGCAAGACCAGCTCCGCTCGGCGCGGCACCAAGCCGGTCTCGAGATCCTCGGCCACCGATGCGAAGCGCTTTGGCGTCCCCATATCGCGGACATACTCAGGGGTGCGATAGCCATGAACCGGGTCGCGCTGGTCCACCCGTGGCGGCAGGATGTCGCGAAAGACGTCGCTCGGCCGGTCGGGTGGAATGTAGTGCAAGATGTCGCGATGAAAGACCGCGACGCCAGCGTTGCCGAGCGCGCCACCGGCCCTCGATCCGTGCTGGCCCCGTCGGCTCCACCCCACGGCGCGATCGGCGTCGTCGAGAATCACCAGATCGCTGTCTTCGGGATGACTTGAACGGTGCACCAAGAGCGTGGCGAGACCACCCCGGTCGACCGCATGGTCCCAGAACCGCCCCCAATCGAGCGCGGTCAGCAGGTCGCCACACGCGAAGACGAAGCGATCACGTAGGCGATCGGCGAGCAGATGGAGCGCGCCCGCGGTACCCAAGGGGCGATCCTCGATCAGCGTCTCGACGTTCAGAGACGGGGGCGCCAAACGTCGTGCCGCTTCGGCCACCTGCTCGCCACCCACGCCCGCCAACAAGAGCACGTCGGCCTCACCCAACGACGTCAGGTCGATCAGCAGGTGCTCGAGCAAGGGCCGGCCATCCAGCGGGGCGAGGACCTTCGGCAGGTCGCCGATCGCGGGTGCCAGTCGTGTGCCGCGACCGCCGCACACCAAAACAACTTGTGGCCGTTCGGCCCGAGACTTCTCAGCCATCGATTGCCTCTTCCAAAACAAAGCAAAACATCAGGCGTGAAGCGTACCGCATGCGGTCAATTCGGGAGAAGACGCCGCATCGCAGCGCCGGTTCCGAGCCAGGCGAGCACCAGCCACCCTGCGCCACCGACCGCCGTGATCATCCGCTCTGGAGCGTCATGCAGACCGAGCAGGAAGACGAGAAAGACCGCCATCGGAATCACCGCCGACATCGCCAGGCCGAGTCGATCTCGCGCCCACAGCCACGGCAGCAGGATTTCCACCAAGGCGATCGGGATCGCCGCCCATACATAGCGCTGGAGAAGCTCGGGGGCCAACGTCTCGAAGCCACCGAACATCAAGCGCAGCCACACCGTGGGCCACAGCCACAGCACCAGCGCGGCGCTCGACGAGATCACCAGCACCGCCACCGCTGGGCCCAACACCACCCGCCATCGCGTCGAGCCGACGGCGCGTGGGAACATCGCCGCGACCAGCGGCAAAGGCAAGAAGATCACCGTCCGCGCCAAGATCGCCGCCTTGCCGTAGGCCGCCAGTACCTCACCCTCGAGCAAGCGTGGCGCCAGAATCAAATCGGCGTTGATCAGCGTAAAGAGCGCGATCTGCCCCGCGGCCACACGCCAGAAGTAGCCGGTCATCGGCTTCAGATCCACCTCGGGTGCATCGACCGTGACCAGACTCGATCGCACCGGCCACAGACATACCCCCAGCGTCGCCACGGCACCGAGCAGAAACGCAAACAGCACCGCCGTCACGCCACCACCGAGCACCGCGATACCCCACGCCGTCGACCACCGTACGAACGCGCCCAAGACCGAGGCGATCGCGAACCAGGCGAAGAAACGCAGGCCCTGAAGCAGCCCCTGCGCCAAGGGCGTAAAGAGCTGGAGCGCCGCGATCACCCCGAGAACGATCAATGCTCCGAGCGGCG
>JBCDBH010000488.1:0-3888 GCA_039184055.1 Acidobacteriota bacterium | reverse complement strand
GTTGATCGAATCCGAGCTCTTCGGTCACGAGAAGGGCAGCTTCACGGGGGCAGTTCGCAAGCAGACGGGCAAATTCGTCGCCGCCCACGGCGGCACGATCTTTCTCGACGAGATCGGCGACATGTCGGCACGGACGCAAGCCAAAGTGCTGCGTGTCTTGCAGAACGGCGAAGTCGAACCGGTCGGAGCGGCGAACCATGTGCGCGTCGACGTACGGGTCGTCGCGGCGACCAACCGCGATCTTCCCGCCGAGATCGAAGCCGGAAATTTCAGACAAGATCTCTACTACCGGCTCAACGTCATTCCGGTTCACACCCCGTCGCTCCGTGAGCATCTCGAAGATCTCCCGCAGCTGGTGAGCTATTTCGTCGAACGCTACGGCCTCGGCAACGGCTACCGCCGCAAGGCCTTCACCGACGACGCCATCGACCACCTACAGACGCTTCCTTGGCACGGCAATGTCCGCGAGCTGAAGAACCTGGTCGAACGTCTGTTGATCCTGTCGCCGGGTGACGAGGTCACCAAACAAGACGTCGTCACCCTTACCGGGGGCGCGCAATCGGAGATCTCCGACGCGCTTCTCGCGGTGCGGACGTTGCGGGAGTTCCGCGAGCTCTCTGAACGCCTGTTTTTGTTGCGCAAGCTCGACGAGCACGGTTGGAACGTCACGCAAACCGCGCAGTCGATCGAGACCCCGCGGTCGAACCTGTACAAGAAGATGGAGCACTACGACATCAAACGCGATGGTTGATCCCTGGCGGGAAGTCGCTTGACCCTTCGCCAGCGCCGCCGCTAGCATCCGCTAGGATCGAGATGGCCACATCCGCTCGTGGCCCAGCTCCGAAACCCCGACAGACTGGACGCCGACCCTTTGCGGCGTACGGAAGCGAGGAGAGTCCATGCATATCGAGTTGAGTGAGGAACAGAAGCTACTGCGCGACGAAGTGCGGCGGTTCGCCGACGAGGTCGTCAAGCCCAAGGCCAAGGAGATCGACGCCGAGGGCGTGTTCCCACGTGACTCCTTCGACCAGGCCGGTGAGCTCGGACTGACGGGCGTCTACGTGCCGGAAGAGTACGGTGGCGCCGGCATGGACATGCTCAGCTACTGTCTGGTCATCGAAGAGATCAGCCGCGTGTGCGCCTCGACCGGAGTCATCCTCTCGGTCAACAACTCGCTGGTTTGCGATCCGCTGCTGAAGTGGGCGAGCGAAGAGCAGAAGAAAGAGTTGCTGACGCCCCTCGCGGCCGGTAAACAGCTCGGCTGCTTCGCGCTCACCGAGCCGGGAGCGGGCTCGGATGCCGCCGCGCTACGTACCCGTGCGGTGCGCGACGGTGACGACTACATCATCAACGGCAACAAGGTGTTCATCACCAACGGCACCGATGCCGACGTCGCCTTGGTCTTCGCGACCGTCGATCCCGAGAAGAACCACAAAGGCATCACCGCGTTCCTGGTCGACGCCGATACCCCCGGCTACAGCCACGGGATCCACGAATACAAATTGGGTGTCAACGCCTCGGGTACCACCGAGCTGGCATTCGAAGACATGCGGGTTCCGGCTAGCCGGCGGATCGGCGCCGAAGGCGATGGTTTCAAGATCGCCATGGCGACCCTCGACGGTGGTCGGGTCGGTATCGCCGCGCAAGCCGTCGGTATCGCCCAAGGCGCCTTCGAAGAGGCGATCGCCTACGCCCAGGAGCGCGAGCAATTCGGCAAGGCGATCTCGAGCTTCCAGGCCATCCAGCACTACCTGGCCGATATGTCGACCGAGCTCGACGCCGGTCGGCTTCTCACCTGGAAAGCGGCCTGGGCGAAAGAGAATCAAAAGCGCTTCAGCCACGAAGCCGCGCAAGCCAAGCTCTTCACCACGCAGATGGCGCAACGTGTCACCGACCGCGCCGAACAAATTCACGATGGCTACGGCTATATCCGTGAATACAACGTCGAACGCTTCTTTCGCGACGCCCGCATCACGGAGATTTACGAGGGCACCAGCGAGATTCAAAAGATGGTGATCGCCGACTGGGTGATCAACAAAAGCTGAACCGGAGACGTCCCGATCATGACCACCGCCACGCTCGACGACCCCGTCACGACGCTCGATTTCCGTTTCGACGAGGAGCAGTTGCTGCTCCGTGACGAGGTGCGTCGATTCGCCGTCGAACGGATTCAACCGGGCGAAGCGGAACGTGATCGGGCCCACCACTTCCCGGAAGACATCTTCGCCGAGCTCGGCGAGCTCGGCCTGTTGGGCATGATGGTGCCCGAGGCGTATGGCGGGGTCGAGATGAGCCCGCTCACCTATTGCCTCGCCGTCGAAGAGCTGGCCCGTGTCTCACCGTCGGTGGCGGTGACGATGAGCGTCACCAACTCGGTATGCTGCTGGCCGATCGTTCACTTCGGAAGCGAAGAGCTCAAAGCCCGCGTGCTGCCCGAGCTCGCTGGCGGTGCGCTCGGTGGCTTCGGTCTCACCGAGCCCGAGGCCGGTTCGGATGTCGGCAACATGCGCACCCGCGCGGTACGTGACGGCGACGATTGGCTACTGAGCGGTGAAAAGGCATGGATCACCAACGCCGGGATCGGTCGCTACTTCGTCGTCTTGGCGCGCACGGATCCTGATGGCCGCGGCAGTCGCGGCATCAGCGCGTTCGTTGTTCCCGCCGACGCTCCGGGTCTCTCGATCGGTCAGACCGAAGAAAAGATGGGGCTGCGCGCGTCGGTGACCGCGCAGCTCTTCTTCGACGAATGCCGTATTCCCGCGGCCAACCTCCTCGGTGAAGAAGGTCAGGGCTTTCGCATCGCGCTCGCCACGCTCGATCACTCACGGCTCGGCATCGCCGCCCAGGCAGTGGGCATCCACCAGCGTGCCCTCGAGCTAGCGGTCGACTATGCACGCGAGCGCGTGCAATTCGGCGTGCCGATCGCCCGTCACCAGACGATCCAATTCAAGATCGCCCAGATGGCCACCGACCTCGCGGCGTCGCGCGTGCTCACTTACCACGGCGCCATGGCGGAGGAGGGAACCGCAACCGCGGGTCGACTCGCCTCGCAGGCCAAGCTCTACGCCAGTGAAGCCGCCAATCGAGCCTGCTGGGAGAGTCTGCAAATCCACGGTGGCAACGGCTTCTCCGAAGAGTACGAGATCGCCCGTCTCTATCGCGACGTCCGCGTGACGACGATCTACGAAGGCACCAGCGAGATGCAGCGCATCGTCATCGCGCGGCACCTTTTGCGCGGTTGACACGGGCCAAATCGTCAGCCGGACCCGACGATCGATCGGGTCGCCTCTCGCTCTCGCAGCTGCTCATCCAGCTTTCTCGCCTCGACGACTGCCTTGACTCCCGGGTCGGCATCGCGCCACATCTCGAGCGTTATATCGAGGTGTTTACGTGCGCTGGCCAAGTCTTTTCGGACCACAGCCAAACGCGCGGCCTCGAAGTTCCCTACCGGCGATGCCGGATACATCATGAGAAGACGCTCGAGGCATCCGGCGGCGACGTCGAGCTTGCCAGCATCGATCGCCGCGCGAGCCCATGGCCGCAGCGTGGACACGTACATCAGACGGTTGCCACCCATGATCGACGCTCGTAGCATCGCTTCCGATTCGGCGTAGAGCTGTACAGCGGTGGCCGGGTCGCCATCGAGCTCCGCCAGCAACGCCTTGCCATGAAGGATCATGAGCGGCCAAAGCGGTTCTTCGATTTGTTGTGCAAGCTCTTCAACGGCCACGACCTTGGTACGGAGAAGCTCGGAATCCTCCGTGACCATGCCCAGAAGCAGATAGGCCAGCTGTGCATAAGAAGCGAACGGCTCGTGGCCACTCGTGGCTAGCCGTTCGATCTTGGTTCTGGCTTCGTCGACTCGACCCAGCACGCCCAGGGTCGAAG
>JBCDBH010000487.1:0-3891 GCA_039184055.1 Acidobacteriota bacterium | reverse complement strand
TTCTTTCTTTCGTGATGGGCGAGGGATGTCCATGCTACCTCCTGGACTCCTTGGAATGGCAAGCGTCGTGCCAGGGTGGCTCGGCCGCCGAAGGCGACAAAACAGCGCGTCGGCGCGCCAACGAAACAGTTGGGTGTCCGAAGATGAAATCGGACGTCCCGAGAACGGACACGATTTATCTTCTTATCACATCACGAGCCGTCAGCTCGCGAATGAATCGATCTTCGCGGCGAGCGCGAAATCCGCCTCGCTGATGCCACCCGCGTCGTGCGTGGTCAGATCGATGGTGACCCGATTGTAGACATTCGACCATTCGGGATGGTGGTTCATCGACTCGGCGACGAGGGCGACTCGGGCCATGAAGCCAAAGGCGGCGACGAAGTCGGCGAAGACCAGCTCGCGATGCAGCTTGCCATCTTCGAGACTCCAGTCGGCATGGTCGGCGAGATGGCGGTCGATCTCGTCTGGTGAGAGCGCTCGGTGGGCCATGGGTGCTCCTCTTGTAACATGCCGGAAAGCTCGAGGTCCGGACGGTCGAATGACAGTGCGAGTTGCTTCTTGCGAGCCGATTCTGTCGTACTGCTGGCGAAACGCAAAAGGGCGGGCCCATGGCCCGCCCTTTCTTCGCGTGGTCGTTGCCGACCGTGCTCAGGTGGTCGTCGACTTGCGCTCCGGCACCTGACCAACCGGTACCCGCACCCAGCGAAGGATTTCGCCGACCTTGGGCGCCTTGCCGGTCATCAAGACACCGATCCGGAAGACCTTCGCCGCCGCCCACATCACCAGGGCGATCGACGCCACCATCAATACGGTCGTGGCGACGTATTCCCACAGCGCCGGTGGGCCGGCGGCGCGGTTCATCATCACGAACGGAGTGAACGGTGGGATGAACGACATCGCCTTGGCGAGCGCGCCGTTCGGATCCTCGACGATGAAGACCATCGAGAAGAGCGGGATCATGAGCAAGATGGTGACCGGCGTCATCAGGTTCTGCGCTTCTTTGAGGCTGTTGCACACCGAGCCGATGGCGACCAGCAACGCCGCATAGAAGAGGTAGCCGAGGATGAAGTACGCCACGAACGACACCAGATAGACCGGATCCGAGGCGATGGCACCGAGATCGATCTGGAGATCGGCACCCGAGCCGAAGATCCGTGGCAGGAGCTCGGCGGCTAAGAAGAAGAACACCACCCACGACACCACCATGGCGAGCCCGGTGAGCGCGATACCGGCGATCTTGCCGATCATCAGCTGCAGGGGCGACACCGACGAGAGCAGAACCTCCATGAGGCGGTTCGACTTTTCTTCGATCGTGTTGGTGAGCAGCATCTGCGAGATCGAGAAGACCGAGATCCACAGCAGATATACGAAGATCGCCGGAGCCCATTGACGGAGCACGTCGGTCTCACCGGCCGCTTCTTCGGCGCCGACCTTGCGGACCTCGAAGTCGACGCTCTCGCGTAGCCAGCGCGCCACCGCCGGATCGACTTCGGCATCGACCAAACGACGATCACGCACCGCATCGGTGGCGAGGCGCTCCATCCAATTGGGCAAGGAATCGTCGGCGAGGTTGGCCGACACATAGCGACCGATCGGCCCGTCGCTGGACAATGGATCGTCGTCGATGTGGAAATAGGCGAAGAGCTCACCGTTGTCGACCTGTTCATCGAGTGTGGCGAGCACGTCGATGCTGTCGCCACTCGTGTCGACAGCGATCCGCTCGTAGCGTCCTTTGCTCACCCGCGAGCCGAACGTATCGGCTTCTTCGGGAGGCAGGGCGCGATACCACTCGCGAATATCACCGGCGAGACGTTCGAGCTCGGCGGTCACCTGGTCGGGAAGCATGGCGCGTAACTGCTCGCCTTGTGGACCGCTGATGCCCGATATGGCGTAGGCGAAGCCTTCGATCAGCTTGTCTTCGCGGGCCTGGTCGTCGAGCTCGGCGAGCTCGGGTTGACCGGCCGACATCCCGATGCCGAGCTCGAGCTGGGCACCGATGGCGCGGAGCGATTGCGGCAGCTCCTCGAGCTTCGGGCTCTCGGCGCGATGCCACTCGAGCACCTTGGCGAAGACGGATTCGAGATCGGGCATCGCGGCGCGTTCTTCCATCGCCTCGAGTAACCAACCCGATTCGTCGAGCACCGCGTAGCGTCGCACGTCCTTGGTTCCCTCGAGCCACATCGGCACGATGGTCGCCAGGGTGAGGATGATCGGAAAAACGAAGATACCGATCCAGAAGGCCTTGGTGCGGATGTTCTCGATGAACTCACGGCGCGCCACCAAATAGGCCTTGCGTGGCTTCTTGGCCTGGGTCGAAGTCGTGTCACTCATCGCTCTCACCTCCCACCGCGCGGATGAAGATCTCGTTCAAAGACGGCTCGCGAAGATCGAAGCGTCGGATGTCGATCTTGCCGACCAATTGCGCCAGGATCGCCTGAGGATCGATACCGTCGTCGAGATAGATCTCGGCGTGCTTGCCCGAGTCGTTGAGACGCGCGACCCCGCTCAGCTGGCGCAGGATGGCGCCATCGCCGTCGTAGTCGAGCTGGATGCCGTGATCGCCGGTCGCTTTGACGCTGGCGAGCGGACCGTCGAGGATCTTCTCGCCACGGTGGATCAGGGTGATGGCGTCGCAGATCTGCTCGGCCTGCTCCATGACGTGAGTCGAGAAGATCACCGTGCGACCGGCGCGCTTCATGTCGAGAATGACCTCGCGCATCAGCTCACGGTTGACCGGATCCAACCCTGAAAACGGCTCGTCGAGGATCACCAGCTCCGGATCGTGGATCAAGGTGCCGAGCAGCTGGACCTTCTGGCCCATGCCCTTCGACAGGACCTCGCATTTGCGATCGACCCAATCGCCCAAGCCATAGCGGGTGAGCAGCTCGCGAGCCCGCTCTTTGGCGGCGGCCGCGCCCATGCCCTTGAGACGGCCGAAGTAGGCCATGATCTCGCCCGCCGTCATCTTTTTGTAGAGGCCTTTTTCCTCGGGCAGGTAGCCGAGTCGGTCTTTGACTTCGTCGGCGGTTCGGCCGAGCACTTCGATCTCCCCGGAATCGGGGTAGAAGATGCTCATGATCATGCGGATCGTGGTCGTTTTGCCGGCGCCGTTGGGACCGAGGAAACCGTAAATCGTGCCGTAGGGCACGTTGAGATCGAAATGATCGACGGCGACAGTGTCGCCGAAGCGCTTGGTGACACCGCTCAGCCGCAGCGCCGGTCGAGCCGTCGCATCGGTCGTCGCGGGCGCCGCCGTGGGCGCGGTGGAAGTAGTCGTCATAGGTCCTCCGTCATTCGCTGGGTACCGCGTGGTACCGCGGTCCCCCCATCTACGAACGATCTCGTCGGTTCATTCGCCCAACAAAGCAAACAAAAAAAGAAACGCCGGAGGCGTGAGCCCCCGGCGTCGTCTTCGTCGAAATGGCCGTGCTAGATCAGCGGCGACGCATCATCACGATGCCCGCGCCAGCGAGCAGGATCACGATGATGATCAGACCCCATTCACCCAAAGTGGGGATGGCGAGAGGGTTGATCGACACCGTCGAGGTCACGGTCAGTGGCGTGGTGCCAGCGAGATCGATCAACGCGACGTTGACGATCTGCGACACACCCGGCGGGCTGTTCACCGTGACGTCGAAGGTGATCACCACTTGACCACCGGCGCTGATCGAGTCGATGTCGACCTGCACCGAGGTGTCACCGGCGCCATTGCCGATGGTGACCATTGGGGTGCCGCCACCGGTATTCGTGGCGATCATGACCGAGCCGTCGACCAGGGAGGTACCCATCGGGGCATCGTCGGTCACGACGACGCCGGTCGCGGCGCCATCACCGGTGTTGTTGACCGTGATGGAGTAGGTGATGGTCTGGCCAGGATCGACCTGCGGGCCG
>JBCDBH010000486.1:0-3915 GCA_039184055.1 Acidobacteriota bacterium | reverse complement strand
CGAAGCCACCGCCTGCAATCCCCGAATCGTCGCATCACTCCGGCGAGCAGGCTTTTCGATCGTCAACCCGGACGGCGACGCCATCGGCTCGGCGCTCGCTCTCGGTCGGATTTTGCGCACTCTCGGCAAAGGCGCAACGGTCTGGCTACGCGATCCGTCACCATCGGTCTATCTCCCGCTTCCAGGCGCATCTCGCATCCATCATGGTGAGGATCCGCCGGCGGGTTATCCGGACTTGTTCTCGTGTGTCATCGTGCTCGAATGTCCGACCCTCGAACGGACGGGAATCGACGACTGGCTCGTCGCTCGGCCGATCCTCAATATCGACCATCACCTCGGCAACGGCCAATACGGTGAGGTCAATTGGGTCGAAGCCTCCGCACCCGCGGTCGGCGAAATGGTTTACCGGCTGTCTCAGCGTCTCAAGATCGAGCTCGATCACGACACCGCGAATCTGCTCTACCTGACCCTGGTGACCGATACCGGTAACTTCCGGTTCTCGAACGCGACATCGGATGCCTTCGAGGCGGCGGCGGCGTTGGTTCGTGACGGCGCCTCACCCGAGGCCGTCTCCCATTGGCTCTTCGAATCTCAGCCGGTGGCGAGTCTCCGTCTTCTCGGGGAAGTGCTGCGCAGCTTGGAGCTTCACGATGACGGGCGAATCGCCACGGTGTGGCTCACCCAAGAGATGTTGGAGCGCACGGGTGCCGCGCACAGTGACTCGGAAGGTCTGATCGACTACCCACGGTCGATCGCCGGCGTCGAAGCCGTCGCGATGTTCCGTGAGCTCGAAGAGGATGGACACTACAAAGTTTCACTGCGCAGTCGCGGTACGGTCGATGTCGAAGCCATCGCCCGTGGCTTCGATGGTGGTGGTCACCGCAACGCGGCCGGGTGTGCCCGTCAAGGTGATCGTGACGACGTCGTTCGAACCACCGTCGAAGCCTTGCAGGCGGCTCTCTGAGGACCGAAGACTCCATGACTCGAATCGCTACCGACCGGCCCTACCAGAATGGGCTGTTGCTGATCGACAAGCCGACCGGCTGCACTTCGCACGACGTGGTCATGCGGGCTCGACGACTGTTGCGGCAGAAGAAGATCGGTCATTGCGGCACGCTCGATCCGGATGCCACGGGCTTGCTCTTGCTCACCTGTGGCCGGGCGACACGTCTGACGCGTTTTCTCATCAAGGCACCGAAGGTCTACGAAGGCTCGATCCGTCTCGGTATGACCACCGACACCTATGATCTGGCCGGTGAAGTGGTCTCGGAACAGGCCGTAGAGGGTGTCGATGACGATCGTCTCCGCGCCACCACCGACAGCTTTATCGGCGCCTACATGCAGACTCCCCCGCCCTATTGCGCGAAGAAAGTGGGTGGGGTCAAGTACTACGAGCTGGCCCGGCGCGGCGAAGCGGTACCCGACGACAAGAAGGAAGTCACGATCTACGATTTCCGCGTGACCGCGCCGTATCGACCGGATACGGATCTGCCCTTTCGTCTGAGCTGCTCATCGGGTACCTATGCTCGCAGTTTGGCGCACGAAGTCGGCCAGCTGCTCGGTTGTGGCGGTACGCTGGCGAGCTTGCGTCGCACCAAGGTGGGTACGCTCTTCGATGTCGAAGAGGCCGCGACCATCGAAGAGCTCACCGAGCGTCTCGAAGACGAGAACCCGGATTTGGGAAGTACCTGGATCCCGTTCGACGACATCCCCCTACCCTTCGCCGAGGTCATCGCGGACCCGCAACAGGAGCGCCGGATCGAGCACGGTCAGACCGTGTTGGTGCGCGATCTCGACGGCCAGGAAGGAGATTGGGTGAAGTTGGTCAACCATCGCCAACGCTTCATCGCCGTGGGTTCGGTGGTCGAGCGGATCGGTACCGGAGCCGTGGGCATTGTCCAGCCGAAAGTCGTTTTTCGCTGATCCACGGCTCTCACGACAAGATCGATAACTGAAGACGAACGGAACATCGCACGCAAACAAGGAGTGAATGAAAGTGGCGCAGACAACCGAAGTCAAGGCCGGGATCATCGACGAATTTCGCGTACACGATAGCGACACAGGGTCGCCCGAGGTACAGGTGGCTCTCCTGACCCACCGCATCAACGAGCTCACCGAGCATTTCAAGGTCCACAAGAAGGACCACCACGGCCGCCGCGGGCTCCTCAAGCTGGTCAGCCGGCGTCGCGCCTTGCTCGACTATCTGAAACGTCAGGATCTCGGGCGCTACCAGACCACCATCCAGCGCCTCGGGCTGCGTAAATAAACCACCGCGGCCTCCCCAACGACGGCAACGCCGGTGGCGGCGCTTGCCTTGCTGTTTAGGAAGAATGGAATGAAACTGCAGAAAAACATCGATCTCGGCGAATCTGGCCTGGTGATCGAATACGGGCAGCTCGCTCGTCAAGCCAACGGATCCTGTTTGGTCCGTGCCGGCGATACCGTTGTTCTCACCACCGCCTGTATGGCCGGTGATCCGACGGTGCCCCGCCCTTTTCTCCCCCTTACCGTCGATTACCGTGAGTACAGCGCCGCGGCGGGGCGGATTCCCGGGGGCTTTTTCAAACGCGAAGGTCGTCCGAGCGAGAAAGAGATTCTCTCCTCGCGGATGATCGATCGTCCGTTGCGTCCGCTTTTTCCCGATGGGTACTACGCCGAAACGCAGATCATCTCCATGGTGCTGTCGGCGGATACCGAAAACGATCCTGACATCTTGGCGATCAACGGTGCCTCGACGGCTCTCGTGTTGTCGAACATCCCCTTCTACAACCCGGTAGGCGCGGTACGCGTCGGCTTGATCGACGACGAAATCGTCATCAATCCGACCAACAGTGAACGCGACGTCTCGGAGCTCGATCTCATCGTCGTCGGTACCGAAGACGCCATCACGATGGTCGAAGCCGGAGCCAATCAGCTCGACGAGGCGACGATTCTCGATTGCCTCTATGTCGGCCACCAAGAGCTCCAGAAGTCGATCCAGGCGCAGAAAGAGCTCTTCCGCGAGGCCGGTCTATCGAAGCCGGAATGGGCGAGCCCACAGCGCTACTCGCGTGAGCTCTACGAAGAGGTCAAGGGCGCGATCTGGGAAGACTTCACCAAGGCCCTTCAGGTGGCGGGCAAGTTCGAGCGCAAGGACAGCGTCAATGCGATCCTCGACCCGTACTACGCGACGCTCCCCGAAGATGACGAGGACAAGAAAGCCCAGGTCAAGAAGATTGTCGGCGACCTGGAGCGTGAAGCCCTCGAAATCGCGGTTCTCCAGCACAGCCGTCGTTTCGATGGCCGTGCTCTCGACGAGATCCGCGATATCTCGATCGATGTCGGTGTCTTGCCGCGGACCCATGGTTCGGCGGTGTTCACGCGTGGTGAAACCCAGGCGCTCGTTTCGGCGACCCTCGGTACCCGCCGTGATGCCCAGATCATCGAAGAGTACGAAGGCGAGTCGCTGCAGAAGTTCATGCTGCACTACTCGTTCCCGCCGTTCTCCGTCGGTGAAGTCCGGTTTCTACGTGGTCCCGGCCGTCGCGAGATCGGCCATGGTCACTTGGCGCGCCGCGCCCTGATGCCGGTCATTCCGTCCGAGGATGACTTTCCTTACACCATTCGGGTGGTCTCCGACATCCTCGAGTCGAACGGATCGTCGTCGATGGCCTCGGTCTGTGGTGGATCGCTGGCGCTCTACCACTGTGGTGTGCCGACACTCGCCGCCGTGGCCGGTGTGGCGATGGGTCTGATCAAGAAAGACGACGAGTTCGCCATCATGAGCGACATCGCCGGTCAGGAAGATCACCATGGCGACATGGACTTCAAGGTCGCCGGTACTCGCGACGGCATCACGGCCTTGCAGATGGACATCAAGATCAAGGGTGTGCCGCGTGAGGTCATGGCGCAGGCGCTCGAACAGGCTCGCGCCGG
>JBCDBH010000485.1:0-3930 GCA_039184055.1 Acidobacteriota bacterium | reverse complement strand
CCGCTCGCCGAGCCAGTAGAAGAGTCGGCGCCCCTCCTCGAATCGATCGCCCGCATCCTGGGCGGTCGATTCGAAGGTGGGATGGATGCGATTGACCACCACGGGGCCGAGATTCCAACCGGCTTCCTGGAGCCGCCGAGCGAAAAAAAGCGTGTCGGGTATCCGGGCTTCGCCGGGACCCGTGACGAGCACGAAGATCGTCGTCCGCTCGGCGAGTAGAGCCTCGACCTTTTTGGCACGCTCGCGAAAGCCGGCGAACAAGGGTTCGAAGGCGCGGAAGAACTCCGACATGTCGCGGAGTAGCTGCAGCCCCACCATCCGGTCGAGAAACGCTTCGAGCCCGCGGCTGACGAACTGTAATCGGTTGGCGCTTTTGAGGCGGCCATCGTCGTCGAACCACGGCCGCAGAGCGATCTTGAGAGCCCCACTGTCGAGAAAGCTGACGATCCGTTGCGGCGCTTCGAGAAAATCGATCGCCTGACGGGTCGGTGGTGTATCGAGGATGATGCGATCGAACCGCCCTTCGGTGGCGACCTCGTACAGACGTTCGACCGCCATGTATTCGAGAATCCCACCGAGATGACCCGCGAGGTGATCGTAAAAGCGGTTGCCGAGGATGCGATCACGCGCTTCGTCGTCGGGTGCGTAACGCGTCACCAAACGATCGAAGGTCTTCCGCGCATCGAGAAGGCTGGCCGCCAGCGTGCCCGAGTCCGATCCGAACGTCGTCGGGACAGCCACCTCTTCACCGTGCGCGACCGAGCCGACGCCGAGGGCGTCCTTGAGACGAAGCGATGGATCGAACGTCATCACCAGGGTGTCGTGACCGGCTTCGGCGGAGACCAGTCCCAACGCGGCGGCGAGAGTCGTCTTGCCGACGCCGCCCGATCCGATGCAAACGATCAGAGGTGGGTCGTTCGATCGTAGATCGAGGGGGTTCATGTCGCCACCCCCATCAAACCGGTCTCGAGCCGCTCGTACAAGGCTCGGATCAACTCGGGTCCCTGATCGATCGCCAAGAGCGGAAGATCGACTCGTGGTCCCGGCCACTCTCGACGCAAACGGTCGAGCTCGTGATCATTGACGTGACGCCTCTCCGCCCACAATCGCAACAGGGCGTCACCCGTCTCGATCGGCGCCGCGGGCAGGTCTGGATACAGACCGTTGATCACCAAACACTCGGGACCTCGGCCGGTGTTCTCTTCGAGAGCCAGACGCAGCTCGAGAGCTTCTTGAACCGGCATCTCCTCGGCGAGGGTGACGACCACGACACCACAGGCGGTCGGATCGGCGAGAAAGCCCGCGGCGTCACGCGCCAGCTCGGCGAATGGACCATCGTGAATGGTCTCGGCGAAAAGACGTGGCGCGGTGAGCTGGTAGATGCTGTGTCCAGTGGCCGGCGCATCGAGGATCACGGTTTCGAGCGGCGGCGCGCCTTCCACCTCGCCCCGCACCATCCGCTGGATGTGCCCGATCACGGCCATTTCCCGTAACCCCGGCGCGCCTTCGGAAAAGCGATGGTAGACGGGGTTTTTTTGAATGCGGCGCACCAAGAGCCCGATCTTCACCTGGCGCTCGACGATCCAGTCGACCACCTGCTGGGGTTTGAGATTCTGTAGATACAGACTGTCTTCCACGCTGACGATCTCGCCACCGCTCGGCGGTACCGCGAGCATCTGGTGGAGATTCTCACGCGGGTCGATCTCGAGCAGCAACGTCCGTCGACCATGTGCCGCCAAGACCTTGCCCAGCGCGGCGGTGATCGCGCTCTTGCCCACCCCACCCTTACCGGTCACGACGATCAGCTGTCGTCGAGTCAAACGGGAGAGGGTGTCCGAGGCGGTGGTAGCGTCCGTGGTGTCGGTGTGGATTGCGCTCATGAGTCGAAAAAGCGGCTTTGCCGCAATGCGGCGAATGCTAGCACATGGCTGGAGCCTGTATGCTAAACGAAGGGATCGCCTCGTCGATCCGCTACCCATTCGACCTCAGGAGATGACTTTGACCGCTGCTGATTCCGCCCCCCGTTCCGAGCCCTCCGACGCCGCTCTTCTGGCGCGCGCCGAACGCGTCATGCCCGGAGGCGTGAGCTCTCCGGTCCGTGCCTTCCGTGGCGTCGGTGGAACACCGGTTTTCGTCCGTTCTGGAGATGGCCCCTATCTCGTCGCCGAAGACGGACGACGGCTGATCGACTTGATCGGCTCGTATGGCCCCCACCTCTTCGGACATCGGCCGCCGGCCGTCATCGATGCCTTGCAATCCGCCCTACATCGCTCGACGACCTTTGGTGCGCCGACCCGTGCCGAAATCGACTTCTGCGAAACGGTCTGCTCGGCGCTTCCCGCCATGGACATGGTCCGACTGGTGAATTCGGGTACCGAGGCGACCATGTCGGCGTTGCGTCTCGCACGGGCCGCGACCGAGCGCGATCAGGTCGTCAAATTCGTCGGCTGCTACCACGGTCATGCCGATCCTTTTCTCGTCGCCGCTGGTTCAGGAGCGGCGACGATCGGTGTGCCGTCGTCACCGGGTGTGCCCGCCGCGACGACACGGGATACCTTGCTCGCCCCCTACAACGACCTCGACGCCACCGCCGCGCTCTTTGCCGAGCGGGGCCAGGAGATCGCCGCGATCATCGTCGAGCCCGTGGCGGGCAACATGGGCGTCGTCTTGCCCGAGCCAGGGTTTCTCGAAGGGCTACGCACACTCACTCGCGAGCACGGTGCATTGCTGATCTTCGACGAGGTCATGACCGGTTTCCGGGTCGCTTGGGGTGGCGCGCAACGC
Organism: Acidobacteriota bacterium; assembly: GCA_039184055.1. Lineage (GTDB taxonomy): Bacteria > Acidobacteriota > Thermoanaerobaculia > Multivoradales > J023 > JBCDBH01. Next base: position 1,146 of record JBCDBH010000485.1, on the reverse strand, counting down.
CTCTACGACATCGAACCCGACCTCACGACCCTCGGCAAGGTGATCGGCGGTGGCCTGCCCCTGGCGGCCTATGGCGGCCGGCGCGAGCTGATGTCTCAGATCGCACCAGCCGGCGCGGTCTATCAAGCTGGAACGCTCTCCGGGAACCCACTCGCCGTCGCCGCTGGAAGCGCGATGCTCGAGCTCCTCGCCGCCGACCACTTTGCCGCCTATCACCGTCTCGAAGCCATGTCGTCACGGCTCGCCGACGGGCTCGTGGAAGCGGCCCGTCGACGCGGGATCCCGCTCCAGCTCAATCGGGTCGGATCCATGATCGGTATCTTCTTCACGGACCATCCCATACGGTCGCTTGCCGATGTCGACGCCTCCGACCGTGATCGCTTCGCCCGCGTTTTTCATCGTTTGCTCGACGCGGGAGTGCATCTGCCGCCATCGGCCTACGAAGCCCTCTTCTTGTCGACCGCACACGGCGAGGCCGAAATCGACCGCACCATCGAAGCATTCGACAACGCGCTTGCCGCGGAGCATTGAATGACACGGAGCCCGGTATGAAGGCGACCGACCCCAAGCCCGACCTGCTCGTGATCGGCGCGGGGATCACTGGTTTGAGCGCGGCATGCGAGCTCGCCGATCTCGGTATGCGGGTCGAGGTGGTCGAGGCGACACCGGCGCCCGAACCCGAGACGTGCGCGACGTTGGCCGCCGCGGGCATGCTCGCGCCGCTGGCCGAGACTCCCACCCCAGGACCGTTCTTCGACGCCTGCCGGCAGGCACGCGACGCCTGGGCTCCCTTCGCCGCCCGGCTCACCGTGGAGACCGGGCTCGATCTCGACTACGACACACGGGGCGCCTTGATGATCGATCCCCTCGAGACCTATCTCGAGGACATGGAGACCGCCGCGCAACGACTCGGCGAGCCGACGGAGCGTATCGACCATGCCACGCTCGTCTCATTCGTTCCCGATGTCGCGGACCGGATCGACGGAGCCCTTCATCTTCCCGCCGAGCACCGAGTCGACAACCAGCGTGTCCACCAGGCGTTGCGTCTCGCCGCCAAACGACGCGGGATCGCGATCCATTACGAACACCGGGTACACCGTATCGATGACGCTCGGGTCGAAGGGGACGGTTGGCGACGCGACGCGG
>JBCDBH010000484.1:0-3949 GCA_039184055.1 Acidobacteriota bacterium | reverse complement strand
GCGGGGGGGGGGTGGTGTGTTCAGATCCGTTTTGTGCGGTGCCGTCTGGCCCAATTCGGCAACCAAAACTGGGCGCGCCTCCGGCGCGCCCTTTTCGTATGAGTGAAGACGGTACCGTCTTCAGGCTCAGTCTTATCAGAGTCGGCCGGAGCCGACTTAGTTGTCGGAGATCGAGAAGCTCTGCAGCTCGACCGGCACGAAAGCGGTCGACACACCGACGAGAGCGTTGACGCCCGGGATCAGGGTGAAGCCGGTGCCGACGATGTCGTTGATGCGCATGCCGTGGTGACCCTGGCCACCGGCGGTACCGGTGCCGAGACCCGGAACGTCACCACCGGTGTACCACACGCCGGCGAGGAAGGTGCCGGTGCCGGCGATCGGGGTGGCGAAGGTGTGGGTCGCGAAGGCGCCCGGAGTCGAGGCGACGCTGACCGAGGTCAGGACCGGGGCGGTGGTGCCGTTGACCATGCCGAAGACCGAGACGAAGACGTTGTCGGTACCCGAAGCGGTGGTCATGAAGAAGTTCATGGTCGAGACCGAGTAGCTCTTCACCGGACCGCCGTTGCCCGTGTTGAACTGGTTGCCGTAGCTATTCGAGGTGACGGTGGGAGCCATATTGGCGACACCGTCGTCGTAGTTGATGCTGATGCCGACGTTGCGATCGACGTTACGCACACCCTGCTGCGGCGGATCGAGCGGCCGGACGGCCACGCCACCGCGCTGGTTCGGGACGTTGTCGTTGCGCTTGTACTCGAGCTCGTCTTGGACTCCCGCCGGCTGGGCGAAGAGAAGGGGCGCGCTAGCCAGGGCGAGCGCAGCGATCAACAGAGAGAAAAACAGCTTCTTGGTCATGTCCTCGGTCCTCATGGTCTGGTTCGCCAGCTCACCCGCAAGTGTCTAGATCGTTTTGCGCGGCGGGTATGTCAATTTGCGAATACCCGTACACTGCAAGACCCTGCCCCTCACGGATTCTTCCCGATTGGATAGTTTGAGAATTTACGAGACCTCAGGCCGACTGTCAAGACGACGGTGGCTCTGGGCTCTCGGTCAGCTGTTGGCCGGGGCCCGTCGGCAGTCGCTCGTCGATCACCACCAAACGAACGTCTTCGAGCTTCTCTTCGATCCAGTCCCGGTAGAGCTCCTGACCGTGATCGGCGAGGTATTCGGCGCGCACCGGGTCGAGCACGGTTTCGAAGGGCTGGGCCTCGGGCTCGCGTCGGCCAGTGACTTCGACCACGGTGAGATGCGTTTCGTCGCGGATCGGAGGTGAGATCCCACCGACCTCGAGCTGGGTGAGGAGCCCGGCGAGCCGCGCGTCGTCGCCGGTGAGCTCGGCGAGCGTGCGCCAGCCGAGCTCGTTGATCGTGCCGTCGAGCTCGGTGGCCACCGCGTCGAGGCTGCCGTCGCCCGAGGCCAGAGCTTCGAGACGCGCCATGGCCCGGTCACCACCGCCGGCAATCGCCACGCGCAGCTGCCGTGTTTCGAGACGGAGCGGGGTCGAAAAGCGGAGCTGGTTGTTGTCGTAGTAGCCCCTCAGGCGATCGGGCTCTGAGCTGAGCTTGCGCTGCACCCCCTGCTGACGCAGACGGGCGAGCGCCGAGCGCTGCTGACGACGACGGATGAGCTCCAACACCTCTGGATCCTGGCCGAGCCCGACGCCCACGGCGTGCTCATAGACCATGGCGCGACGCTGCAAGGCTTCGAGCAGCCCGACCGAGGTCAGCTGCATCTCGACGTTCTCCCGCTGCATCTGGACGAAACGCCCCGCGGTGACCTCGAGCTCACCGATACGGAGCAGGACCGCCGAGGGATCGTCCGTGGCCAAGAGCGTTTCGAGCTCGCTCTCGCTCGCGACATAGCTTCCTTCCGGCATACCCATGCTCTCGGTGAGCGTGCGCAGCGCATCACGCAGACGATCGTTGCTGAGCTGTCGGAAGATCACCGGCCCGACCTCGTCGATCGAGAAATCTTTGCCGTCGACCGCCCGCTCGGCCACGAAGAGATGCACGCCCTCGACGGTGATCAGAGGCTCGCTGGGCTCGCCCACCGGGAGCGAGAAGATGATCTCGGCCAGCTCGGGCGCGACCTGATCGGCGGTCATCCAGCCGAGTCGACCACCACGATGACGCGCTTCGGAGTCGGATTCCTCGGTGGCGATCAGATCGAAGCTCTCGCCGGCCACGACGCGGTCGCGCAAGGCGGCCACTTCACCCTTGAGAGCCTCGATATCGGTGGATGCGTCGCGACGCTTGAAGAGGTGGAGCACCATCCGACGTTCCTGGCGCTTGTAGCGGTCGATATTCGCGGCGTAGAAGGTCTCGACGTCTTGATCGGTGACCTCTTCGAGCGGCGGCAAATTGCCCTCGAGAAAGGCGTCGATGATGGTCTGTCGCTCGATTTCGCGTCGTTCCGCCTGGAGGATCGGGTCGTCGGAGGCTTCGAGGGTTTCGATTTCGGCGCCGAGCACCCGATCGATGACGATCTCGTTGATCAGCTGGCGATACCAGGCCTCGGCGTCGTCCCCGTAGGCCTGCTGGCGTTCGATCGGTGGCAGTTCGAGCACCATGGCGTCGAGATCGTCACGGGTGACCTCACCGTTTTCGTAGACCGCGAGCACCGCCGGATCGGCGGGTATGTCGAGGGCGGTCGCGTCGTCGGTGGGTTCGGGAGTCGTGCAGGCGAGCCCGAGCACGCAGAGGAGCGCGATCGACGTTCGGAGCAGAGTGCTGGTCATGAGATTCCTTCGATCCGTTCTCGGGCTTGCGCGGTTTCGTCGCGATTGGGGGCGCGGCGGAGCAGGGTCTGGTAGTGCTGTTTGGCGTCGGTGGGTTTGTCGAGCGCCAAGGAAAGCTCGACCAGGGCGAGATAGCCCAGCCAGTAGTTCGGATCGAGCTCGACGGCGCGTTCGAATTGGCTCAGCGCACCGTCGAGGTCGCCGCCCTCGACGAGAAAAGCGCCGTAGTTGTAGTAGCCCTTGGCGAAATAGGGCTGATCTCGCAACGCTCGATCGAGCTCGCGCGCCGCCCGCTCCCGATCGCCGGCTTGCGCGTAACGAATGGCCAGATCGACCCGGGCCGGCGCGTAGCTCGGATCGGCGTCGAGCGCGGCCTCGAGCGCGGCGCGCTCGGCGGCCAGATCGCCCCGCGCGGTATAGACGCTGGCGAGCAGGTAATGACCGAGGGCGAGAGGCTCGAGATCGAGACTCTGCCGCAGCAACGGTTCGGCTTTGTCGAGGTCGCCCTGGTAGAAGTAGAGCGAACCGAGCTGGAGCAGGATCGTGCTCGTGGCGACGCTGGTGGCGTCGAGCGCGCGTGCCCGTTCGATGATCGCCAAGGCCTCGTCGAGACGGCCGAGCTGGACATTGGCGGTGACCGACATCTCGAGATACGAGGGATTTTCCGGATCGTTGTCGAGCAGGGTTTCGAGGATCTCGAGCGCCACCAAGGATTGGTGGCGGAAGATCTTGATCTTCACCTGGCTGATGTCGTTGATGTAGGTGACCGTGTCCTGCGGGGGAATACCACCCTGGCGCAAGACTTCCTCGATCGGCTCGTCGGCACCCGCGCCGCTGCCGAGGTATCCGAGCGCCTGGAGCTTTTGCCGTGTTTCTTCGTCCATCGACACCGCGGCATCGAGGTTGTCGGCGGCGTTTTCGCGGAGGAAGGCGGCCAGGCGGCGCTGCATGCGATCACCGAGCTCGGCTTCGCCGGCCAGCCGGTTGTCGAGCTCGCGCGGATCGGCGCGGATGTCGAAGAGCTCGGGGCGTGGACCGAAGATGTATTTGTCTTTGCCGTCGATCAGCGCGCGGAGCTCGCCCCAGCCAAAGCCCAGCCGAGGCGCCAGGGTCTCGGCGTAGAGCGGCCGGTCGAGCGCGCTTTCGTCGCTGTTCATCGCGTCGACCAGACTCACCCCCTGGACCTCGTTGGGAATCGGGATGCCCAGCAGGTCG
>JBCDBH010000483.1:0-3958 GCA_039184055.1 Acidobacteriota bacterium | reverse complement strand
GATCCGAACCGGGGTGCCGAGGGGCGCAGGCCCCTCCTGATCGCCGAGGGTGCCCGCATACAGCCGCACCCGTGTGCCCTGGCCGTGGAGCACCGGCACCGCGGAGCTGGGCACGGTCAAGCGCTCGGTAAAGCGAGCGAGCTCGAGGGTGGTGAGGACGAAGAGCCCTGGAACCAAGCGCGGGTGGGACTCGAGACGGACGACGAGCGTTGCGCTGCCATGTTCTGGATCGATCTCGGGCGCGATGTGCTCGATGGCGCCGGTCAGCTCGAGATCGTCGAGGGCGGGGACTCGGATCCGCGCCAGCGTATCGTGACCGACGCGAACCACCACGGTCTCCAATACGTCCACTTCCACCATCAGACTGCTCGTGTCGAGAAGCGTCAGGAGCGGTGCGCCGGGACCGATTTGTTCGCCGATTTCGACCGTGAGATCGGTAATCCGGCCACTGAACGGGGCTCGTAGCTCGGTTTGCTCGAGTGCCAGCTCGGCCCGCGCCACGTCCTGTTCGGCTTGAATCAGACCGCTCGTCGCCGCGCGAACGTCACCTTGCTCGTCCGTTTCGACGAGTCTTTCGCTCGACTCGCTCGTCGTATCCCCTCGCTGATCGGTGTTGTCGCGTCGTTCGTCGAAGGTGTACGCCACCGTGTAGAAGGCACGGATCTTGAGCAGATTGGCCTCGGCCTGGGCCAGCTCGAGTCGCGCTTGCCGATCATCGAGGCGAACCAACACGTCGCCCTCGTCGACCCAATCGCCGTTGTCGACACCACGCCACACGACACGGCCCGCTACCTCGCCACTCATCTCGACGCGGCGGATTGCCGCCAACCGTCCGGTGGCTTCACTCTCGACCACCAGATCGGTCAGAGTGGCCGGAACCACCTCGATTTGCGTCGTCGGTGCAGCGGCCACGGGTAGGGTCGGCGTTGCGAGTGGCTCGCCCTCCACGGTCTTGTTGGGACCGAGCATCAAAAAGGCCGATGAGGCGAGCACGATTCCAGCAATGAGCCATGACAGCGATTTCATCGGCGATCCATCCTCGTAATCCGAAAGTTGATCTCTGTAGTCAGAGAGAGTGGTCACCCTTGTCGAGTATATCCATCGCTGGACAGCCACTCGTCGGTGCGGGTCGCGACTGAGCTCCGTGTCCGGACATCGATATGATGCCGGTCTGTCAGCGATCCGCGAGGAGAGTTCACCATCCGAGAGGAAACTACCGTGAAGACGATTCAGCTCAACAACGGCCAGGTGATGCCGGCCTTCGGTTTGGGAACATGGAAATCGGATCCGGGCGAGGTCGGTCGCGCGGTGACCGAGGCGATCCGGGTCGGCTATCGACATATCGATTGCGCGTGGATCTACGGCAACGAAGCCGAGATCGGCGAAGCGCTGCAGGTGCTTTTCGACGCTGGCGAGGTGACACGCGAGGAGCTGTGGATCACGTCGAAGCTGTGGAACGACTGTCACCAGCCGGAAGATGTCGAGGGGGCGCTACGCGGCACGCTCGAGAGTCTGCGGCTCGCGTACTTGGATCTTTATCTGGTCCACTGGCCGGTGGCGCATCGCAAAGGCGTCGCGGTGCCGACCTCGGGTGACGAGATGCTCAGTCTCGACAAGGTGCCCTACGCCGGCACCTGGGCGGCGATGGAAGACATCGCTGATGCGGGCCTAGCGCGTTCGATCGGCGTGTCGAATCTCAGCGTCGCGAAGCTCGGTGCCGTGCTCGACGGCGCGCGTATCCGCCCGGCGGTCAACCAGATCGAGCTGCACCCTTATCTCCAACAAGACGACATGCTGGCTTTTTGCGCCCGTGAAGGCGTCACCCTGACCGCCTATTCCCCGCTCGGTTCCCGTGACCGGGTCGCCGCCATGCGTCTCGAGGACGAACCGGTTCTGCTCGAAGACCCGGTGCTGGCCACGGTCGCCGCCAAACATGGCGTCAGTCCTGCTCAGGTGCTCATCGCCTGGGCTTTGGCGCGTGGCACTTCGGTGATTCCCAAGTCCGCCAACCCCGAGCGGATTCGTCAAAACCTCGACGCCACCGAGATCGAGCTCGACGCCGACGATATGGCCGAGATCGCCAAGCTCGATCGGCATCGTCGTTACGTCGACGGCACCTTCTGGGAAATCGAAGGTGGACCTTACAAAGTTGACGAGCTGTGGGCCTAACCGCCGAACATCGAAGCCCGAACCCCCCGCAGCTCTTTGTACGAGGCCCAGTCGAAACCCTCGGCGCTTCGTCGTTGCCCGTCGGCTCCTTTCGGGCCGAGCAGAAAGTCGGCCGCCGATTCGACGCCACGCGCGAAGAGATCGAGCTTGGCCGCGTCTTCGACATCGAATTCGAGCCATGAATGCCCCTGCGTGTCGATGGCTTGCACGATGCGCTCGAAGTCGGGATTGGCGAGGATGTGCTCGTGCTCGAGATTGCGACGGAGGGTGAGCAGGAGCGCGGTCAGGTAGCCGCCGATCGCCTCGGGTGCCTTCGTACGTTCGGGCTCGACGCCCACTTTGACGCCAAAGGTCGGCAGACGAGGCACGAGATCGGGTCGGTGCAGCAGGTCGATCGGGAAATTCGACAGCAGACCACCGTCGATCATCATCGACGGACGGTCGACCCGGCCTCCCGCCTCGAGCACCACCGGCTCGAAAAAGCCCGGGATCGACATCGAGGCGCGCACCAGCGCGGCGGGGTGCGGGTCGGTGGACCAATGATGCTCGGTGCGCTGCGGCAAGACCACCCGGCTCTGGGTCACCAGATCGGCGCTGACCACGATCAACTTGGCGTCGAGATCGTCGACCGACCGGGGCGTGCCGTCGGCGGCCAGGATCCCGTCGCGCATGCGTACCCGGCCGTGAACGCGCTCGCGTCGGGTATCGAGCGTCGGGAGTGACGACAGGCCGGCTTCGTCGAGCGTGCGGGTCAGCCACTGTTCGAAACGCTTGCCAGGATTGAGACCGAAGCTTTCACAGAGCTGGCGCCACACGCGGCCGACGTTGAGCATCCAAAAGCCGATCCGAAAAAAGCGCCGCCAGCGATCGGTCCAAAACCAGCTTTTGATGAACTTGCGGATCGGCGCCGGCCCGTCGACGAATTCGTCGATCGGTACGTTGGCGAGCTTGTCGATGAGCCAGTCATCGTCGATCGCTCGTTGAGGGGATACGGGGTCGTTCGTTTGCTGGTCCTCTGTGCCGTCTTGCGGGTCGGTGGGCGTCGTTCCATCGAGCGCCGCGAGGAGCATGGCGTTGATCGCGCCCGCCGACGCCCCGGCGATCGAATGAAAGCGAATGCCACAGCGCCGCAAGGCCCAGGTATAGCCGGCGAGCGCGACGCCGAGCACGCCACCGCCTTCGATCACCAGGTCGACATATTGATGGCCATTTGAATCGATCACATCGGAAACGATACGACCGTCGTCGAAGGCCTGTTGCAGCTCGGCGATCACCGGGGCGATCCGTGGATCGTCGGTCAGCTCACGTGCATCCATACTGTTCCCCCTTTCGTCACCGACCACTCTCTCATGTCGTGACGTCGCCTGCCGGTCGAGCATCAGGCGACTGTGGGATGATCGCGGCGATGTCGTTCAGCTCGCCGTCGCTCGATCCTATTTTTCGTCCTCGGACCGTCGCCGTGGTCGGGGCGTCGCGTCGACCCGGCTCGATCGGTCATGCCCTGGTGCACAACCTTTTGATGAGTGGCTTTACCGGGGCTATCTTTCCGGTCAATCCACACGCCGCGGCGGTGCACTCGTTGAAGTGTCATCCGTCGCTCAGCGCGATTCCCGATCCGATCGATCTGGCGGTGATCGTCGTGCCACGTGATCTGGTGCTCGGGGTGGTCGACGAGGCGGTGGCCAAAGGAGTGCGAGGTCTGGTGGTGATCACCGCTGGATTCGCCGAGACCGGTGACGAAGGGGCGGCGCTCGAGAACGAGCTACGCGACCGGGTGCGCGCCGCCGGT
>JBCDBH010000482.1:0-3960 GCA_039184055.1 Acidobacteriota bacterium | reverse complement strand
GTCGCCGCCGACGCCTATCCACAGGTCGCCCTGGTGGGCGGGTGGAGCCAAGCCCGCAATCCGGCGCTGCTCAACAGTCCCGATTTCGAGGATTTCGTCGATCAGATTCCGGGTGGCTTCGAGCCTCGCTCGCAAGAGACCTGGGATGCCGCGATCGAAGTCACTCAGCCGGTCTACTCGGGTGGCAAGGTGCGGGCGTCGATCGAGCTCGCCGAGGTGGTGGCGGCGATCGCCGACGCCCAGATCGACGACTCGCAGCTCGACACCGCCCTGGCCACCGCCGAGGCCTTCTACCAGCTCCTCGCCGCCGAGCGCTCGCTCGACGTCGTGGCGGCGCAACAGCGCGCCCGTCAGGCGTCCCTCGATGTGGTCGAGGCGCGCTATGAGCTCGGTGATGCTACCGAGCTCGAGAGGTTGCGGGGGCGCTCGGCGCTCGCCGAGGTCGCGCCCGAGCTGGCGCGGGCCGAAGGCGAAGTCGAGGTGGCGCGGAGCCGACTGGCGTCGTTGCTGGCGCTCGATCCGACCACCTCCATCGGCGTCGTATCGTCGGTCGATAAGTTGCCCGAGATGGTCTCGCATACCGAGCTAGACAAAACCGTCGAACGACCCGATTTGATCGACCTGGCGTTACAGATCGACGCGCTCGAACAGGAAAGCGTGGTCACCCGGGCCGAGCAGCGACCGCAAGTCGATTTCGAATTGCTCTACGGACGCCAGGCACGTCTCATCGAGGACATCGAGGATCCCCTCTTCGACAATTGGCGAGTCGCCTTGACGGTGCGTTGGGAATTCTTCGACGGCGGCCGCCGCCGCGCCGAGCTGGCGCAGCTCGATAGCCGGCGCGAACAGGCGACCTGGCGTTTGCGGGCGCGCGAAGACGCCGTGGCGCTCGAAATCGCCGAAGCACGGACCGACTACCGCGCTGCGCGCGCCACCGCCGAAGCCGCCGATCTGGCCGCCGAGGTGGCGCGTGAGGCGAGCCGCGTGGCGGCGGAGAGTTTTCAGCTCGGTGTCGCGCTCCAGGCCGATTTGCTCGACGCACAGGAACAAGAAATCCAAGCCGATCTCAGCGCGGTGCGCGCCTACTACGACGCCCTGATCGCGTCGACCCGGCTGTCGCGCGCCCTCGGCAAGCTTCCCACTGAACCATGGTGGGAGGAGAATCATCCATGATCCGTCGTCGTCTTCTCGTGTTGCCTTTGCTGCTCACCCTTTGGGCCTGTGGCGCCGAGGCGCCGCCGCCCCCCGAGCCGGTCACCGCCGACCAGGCCGTACCCGTTGTGACGATGACGTTGGTGCCCGAGCAAGTCGTCGAAGAGGCTCTTTTCGTGGCGGATCTGGCGCCCAAGCGGCGTGCTGTCTTGGCCGCCGAGACCACCGGATCGGTGGTGAAGGTGACGGTCGACGACGGTGCTCGAGTCGCCAAGGAGCGCGTCCTGGTCGAGGTCGACACCGCCGCGCTCGAGCAGCGGCTCGCCGAGGCCGAGGCGGTCGATCGGCAACGCGTCAAGCAGCTCGAGCGTGCGCACGGCTTGTTCGAGCGACGGTCGATCACCCAGCAGCAGCTGCTCGACGCGGTGACCAATCGCGATGTCGCCGCCGCTCAGCTGGCGAGCGCCAAGCTCGAACTCACCAAAGCGCGCGTCCGTGCGCCGTGGTCGGGCACCGTCGCCGAGCGACTCGTCGAGGTGGGTGATTACGTGCTGCCAGGGCAGCCGGTGATCGAGTTGATCCAGGTCGATCGTCTCGAAGCCATCGCCCCTGTGTCGGCGATCGATGTGCCCTACCTCGCGGTGGGTACCGAAGCGCGTATTCGGATCGACGCCCTGCCGACCGAGGAATTCACGGGCACGGTGACCCGTCTGGGAAGCGAGCTCGACAGTCAAGCGCGGACGCTCGATGTCGAGATCTCGATCGACAATCGCGACGGTCGTTTGCGTCCCGGAATGGGCGTCCGCGTCCGCGTGCCACGACGCACCCTCGACGGGGCCTTGCTCGTGCCGCTCGCCGCCTTGATCGAGCTCGAAGACGGTCAGGCCGTCTATGTCGCCGAAGACGGTACGGCGGTGCGCAAAGAGGTCGTCACGGGCGTGGTGATCGGTGAAAACGTCGTGCTCGATTCCGGTGTCGAAGCTGGCGCCCAGGTGATCGTCGAAGGGCAGGGGCAGCTCAGCCCCGGTCAGCAGATCGAGCCGGTCGAGACGGGCGGAGGCGAGACGACATGAGTCTCTACGACGCCGCGTTGGGAAAGCGAGCCACCGTCTTTTTTGCGATGGTGGCGGTTTTCCTACTCGGTCTTTCGGCCTACAACTCGCTGCCACGTGAGCGTTTCCCGGATATCGAGATCCCCATCGCGGTGGTCATCGTGCCGTATCCGGGCGCCGCGCCGGCCGAGGTCGAATCGCAGATCGTGACGCCGCTCGAACGCGAGCTGAGCGGAGTCGACGATCTCAAAACGATGACCTCGGTGGCCCAAGAAGGTCAGGGTCTCGTTCAGCTCGAGTTCAACGTTGGTACCGACATCGACGTCGCGCTCAACAAGATTCGTGATCAGGTCGATATCGCCGAAGTCGACTTTCCCACCGATGCCGAAGAGCCGCTGGTCCAAGAGGTCAGCTTTTCCAGCTTCCCGGTGATCCAGGTGCATCTCCACGGCGCGGTCGGCGTGGTGGGCCTGCAACGAATCGCCGAGGATCTGCAGGACGAGCTCGAGGCGATTCCCGGTGTGCTCGAAGCCGCCCTGGTCGGCGGGCTCGAACGTGAGGTCGAAGTCGCGGTCGATCCAGCGGCGCTGCGTCTCTATGGGCTGTCTCTCGACGATGTCATCGACGCGGTACGTGACGAGAACGTCTCGATTCCAGGTGGTGATCTCGACCTCGGCGACGCCACCTACGCCGTGCGGGTTCCCGGTGAGGTCGACGACCCTCTCGCGGTCGCCGATTTCGTCGTCAGCGCCGAAGGCGGTCGACCGGTCTTCGTGCGTGACGTCGCCACGGTGCGGTACGGCTTCGAAGATCGACGATCGTTCGCCCGTATCGACGGCGCACCCTCGGTCGCCCTCAACGTTCAGAAACGCTCGGGTATCAACATCATCCAGGTCAACGACCGGGTGAAAGAAGTAACCCTGGCGGCGGCGGCCAATTGGCCCGCCGGGATCCAGGCGACCTTTCTCGGCGACGGTAGCCGTGACGTGCGTCTCCAGGTCGCCGATCTCGAGAACAGCATCCTCTCCGGTCTGGCCCTCGTCATCGTGGTGTTGATGTTCGCGCTCGGTTTTCGCAACGCGCTCTTCGTGGCGCTGGCGATTCCGTTCTCGATGCTGCTCACCTTCATGGCGCTCCAGGCCAGCGGCAACACGCTCAACACCGTCGTGCTCTTCGCGCTGGTTCTCGCGGTCGGCATGCTGGTCGACAACGCGGTCGTGGTGATCGAGAACATCTACCGTCACCTCGAAGACGGCCTGCCACGGCTCGAAGCGGCCAGCGTCGGCACCCGTGAGGTGGCGGCGGCCATCACCGTCTCGACGCTCACCACGCTCGCCGCCTTCGCCCCGCTGCTTTTTTGGCCGGGCATCATCGGCGACTTCATGTCGTATCTGCCGCGTACGGTGTCGTTTGCGCTCGCCGCGTCGCTCCTGGTCGCCTTCACCATCAACCCGGTGGTGTGCGCGACCTTCATGCCACCGCGTGGCAAGCGGGGCGAAAGAGGCGCCACGACGCTCGATCGGCTCGGTGGACGCGCGCTTCGCTTCTATGAGGGCTCGTTGGCGTGGTCGCTCGATCACAAAGCCGTGGTGGTGCTCGGCACCGTGACGGTTTTCTTTGTCGTGGTGTTCGCCTTCGGCATGTTCAGCGCCGGGGTCGAGTTCTTTCCCGACACCGAGCCCAACCAGATCTTTGTCGACATCGAGCTGCCGCCGGGGACGCGTCTCGAGAAAAGCGACTCCCTCATGCAGCAATT
>JBCDBH010000481.1:0-3973 GCA_039184055.1 Acidobacteriota bacterium | reverse complement strand
GGCTCGTAATCGACCCCGAATGCCTTGAGCTGAGCTTGCCGCAAGGCCGGATTGCTCAACTCGAGCATCTCGAAATTGGATTGCAGCGCACCACGAAGATCGCCACCGAAGAGACACGAGGAGCTGTGGACGATCCGGCTCAAGAAGAAATGGAGCGGGTCGTCCGAATCGTGAAAGGCGTCGTGAATCTGATCGCCCACGGCGCGTGCTTCGCTGAGATTCGCGCGCAGCGTGTGAAAGATGTAGAGACCCAAAAGCGCATCGGCGTTGGGGGTGGCGAGGCGATCACCGCTCAACGTGCCGATGCGTGACCAGGTCGCCTCGACCTCTTCGCTGGTGAACCCGTTGACGGGGGTGCGCGCTCGCGCGTGTCCGGTCAAACCGGCGATTTGATCGGGCACCTCGACTCGAAGGTCACCGGAGGTGTCGATCAAATCGCACGCTCGACCAAAATGATCCCGCGCTTCCCGAAACGCCGATTCACGGATGGCTTTTTGACCCGCGAGCCGGAGAAAGTGCACCGCGGTTCCGACATCCCCGGCTTCGGTGAAATGATGCGCGACGAATTCGGGCTGGCGATCACGTAGCGTGGGAAACCGATCCACCAACATGTCGGCGACGGTGCGATGGAGCGCCTGGCGATCTTTGCGCAGATGGGATTCATACGCGATGTCCTGGATCAGCGCGTGCTTGAACACATACCGTGTCGACGCGCCGAAGCCCTTACGATAGAGCAGCCCGGCGTCGACCAAACGCTCGAGCGAGCGCGCCACCGAATCTTCGTTGGCCCCGACGACTTGGGCGAGCAAATCGAGCTTGAAGCTTCGGCCGAGCACGGCGGCGATCTGAGCGACCCGCTTGGCGGTTCCCAGCCGATCGAGCCGTGCCGCGAGCGAGTCTCGCAACGTCTCCGGGATCGCATTGGGCTCGATGGTCTGCTCCGACTCGAGCAAGGTCTTGGTGAGCTCTTCGAGAAACAGAGGCACGCCATCGGTACGGGCGAGGATCTGGTAGCGCACCGCCACCGACAGCGTGCGATCGGCCACCACGCGATCGATCAGCGACGCGCTCTCGCTCGCCGTGAGCGGGCCGAGGTGGATCCGCGTGTGGTCCACCTCGTGCCGCCACGACGGCAACCCATCCGGACGACTCGTCACCAGCATGCACAGCGACGAGGCGGAAATCTGGCCGATGACCCGGTCGAGCACCTCGAGCGTCGACGGATCGATCCAGTGGAGATCTTCGACCACCAGCAGGAGCGGCGTTTGCTCGGCCCGTTCGAGAAAGAGCGCGGTCAAGAGATCGAGGGTCAGCTTGCGGCGCTCGTCCGGCCCCAACGACGCGACCACCTCGTGCTCGTCCGCGGGCAGCTCGAGCAGCGACGCGAGCAGATAGGTCGATCCGCCACCGGCCAGCCCGAAATCACCGAGAAAAGCCGACAGGCTCCCAACCGGGTCCTCGGCGGTCGGATCGAGCGCCTCACGACGCAGCAAATCAGCGAGCGGAGCGAAGGGCGAGCTCTGAAGAAACGGCGAGCCGTGCACCATCCACCAGGTCGGATGGGGTGTCGGCAAGGCGTCGTGGAGACCCCGCAGCAAACGCGTCTTGCCGATCCCGGCGTCGCCGCTGATCAGCACCACCTGACCCCGACCCTCCCGCGCACGCTGCCAGCTGCCGAGAAGAAGCTCGAGCTCGCGATCTCGCGCCACCATCGGCACGAGTCCGCGCGCATCGGCGCCCCGAATCTCCGGCCGACGAATCGACTCGACCCGCCACACCTCACCGAGCGGTTCGAGCTCGAAGGCGCGATCGACCAGGCGCCGCGTCGCCGCGCTGAGCACGACCGCTCCTAGGTTGGCATGCCCCTGGACGGCGAGCGCTCGATCGGCGGTCACCCCCAGCACGAGACCCCCCGAGGCGGCACCCGCGGTCACCACGGCTTGCCCGGTGTGAATACCGATCCGAACATCGGTCGTATCCGTCTTCCTGGTGCGCAGCTCGAGCGCCGCGCGCACCGCGCGTACCGCATCGTCACCGCGGGCGATCGGATACCCGAACACAGCCGTCAGCCGATGACCGAGCCGGCTGCCCATCTGGCCGCCGAAACGCGTCACGACCTCGGTGAGACGCTCGTCGAGCACGGGCAGCGACTCGTGCAGCCACTCGGGATCGAGCGCCGTTCCGTCGCTGCTCACCAGCTCACAACAGACCACGCTCACCTGACGTCGCTCGGCGAGCTGCAGGCTCGAGGTGCTCTCGGACACGTCGGCAAGATCGGGCATGACCGGCGGCGACGCATCCGGCTCGCGTCGCACCAGCGGCACCGTCGACGGCAGGCTCGCCCACAGAGCGCGCTTGACCACCGCCGCGTTCGCCGGCCGGTTCCGCGGCTCCTTGGCCAAGAGCTCATCGACCAGCGCCGAAAGATCCGACGGAATCGACGGTTCGCGTTCGACCACCGGCCGGTGCGGCTCGGCGATCAGCTTCAACACACCGCGAAGTGGATTCTCGTGTTTGAACGGCGCCAACCCGGTGAGCAGCTCGTAGAGCAACACGCCCAACGAAAAAAGATCCGCCCGATGATCGACCGGCTGCCCCTGTGCCTGCTCCGGCGCGATCGAGCGCAACGTACCCAGCACCGCCCCCGTCTCGGTCAAACCGTCTCCTGGAGCGTCGTCGCTCAGGGGCTTGGCGATCCCGAAGTCGAGGACCTTGATCTGATCACCCCGCGTCAGCATCACGTTCTCGGCCTTGAGATCGCGATGCACGATGCCCTTCTCGTGCGCCGACTCGAGCGCATCGACGACCTGCACCACCCAGGCGAGCGCTTGATCGATCGAGGGTCTGCCGTGACGGCGGAGATGCTCGCGCAACGTCACTCCGTCGACATATTCCATGACGATCCAATCACCGTCGTCATCGGTCACCAGATCGAAAATGGTGACGATCGCCGGATGCGACAAACGCGCGACCGTCCAGGCCTCCCGCCTGAATCGCGTCAGTTGATCCGACGACAAATCCGTCCGAGCATGTTTGATCGCCACCGGGCGATCGAGCCGGCTGTCGTGAGCGAGATACACCTCACCCATCCCGCCGGCACCCAACCGGCGAACGAGCCTGTACGAGCCGACTGTGCGTCCGGCTGCGTCGGCCAACGATTCTCGTGGTTTCACATCCATAACGTACATAGCGCAACCGGTCGCTCGATCGGTCGCCTAAGACGAGGGTTTCGCGTTTCGTCTCGCGTAAACTGTCAGATGAAAGGGCCGTTCCGCAAGCAACGACGACATCTACTCCGTCGGGAGTGCGAGAAGATTCGCCGCGTGCGTCAAATCGGGTGTGTCGAAGCCCTCGGTGAAACGGCCATAAACCTCGGCGAGCAACGCGTTCGATTCGGCGTCTCGATCGAGCTCGAAGAGGCTCGTCGCGGCGCGTAGCTCGAGAGACAGGGCGCCCTGCTCGCGAGCCACGGTGAGCGCGTCATGGAAGGCGGCGCGGGCCGCCTCTTTACTGCCACGCGCGCACGCTAGCTCGCCGCTCAAACGATGAAGCTCCGCTTTCCAGAAACGCTCACCACCTGGTTCGGAGACAGCGTGGGCCTCGGCGAGCATGTCCGCGGAATCCTCGAGCATGCCAATACCGAGAGCCATCTCGGCAAGTGAACCGAGAAAGATGGAACGATTCACGCAGTATCCCTGCTCAGCCAAGGCATCGACGATGCGACGAACGGAAAATAGACTCGTCTCGATCTCACTGCGGAGGTCTACGCTGATCGAGCGTAGGCGGGCGATGGCCAGAAGCACCTCCGAGATACGGCGGTAGTACGCAATACTGAACCGACAAGCGACCTCGTGCAGCTGTGTCGCGTTTCGTTCCGCCGCGCTTTCCTGGCGAATGAAATCCAGAAAACACACGCTCCACATCGTGTCAGTAATCCAGATCGGCTTGCCGGACGCTCTCACCAGGTCGATGG
>JBCDBH010000480.1:0-3983 GCA_039184055.1 Acidobacteriota bacterium | reverse complement strand
GGCGCGCTCTGGATCTCGACGCGGGGAATCATGACGCGTTTGACCTGCGTATCGCCAAAGTCGACGATGCTCCGCACCAGCTCACCCTCACCCGGCTCCAAAATCCCCTCGCGCCGACCGACATCGATAAAGGCCTCGAGCTCGTTGTCGGTCGGGTCGTCTTCGTCTTCGTCTTCCTCGGGCTCTACCTCGTCGGTCGCGTGAGGAACCACCGGCGCCAAGAGAAAGATGAGTGGCCCGAGCACGATCAAGAGCACGCGCACGCCACCGGTCAAGCGTTCGAGAGCGACTTCGGTATAACGCTCGACCAAGAGATGGTTGAGCCACTCCATGACGAGCAAGAGCAAGACGACCGTCCCCACCGCGGCGGCGAGCGGCCAATGAGCGCCCTGGGCTTGCAGCCAAGACCAACCGGAAAGCGTGATCCACAGGGTCCAACCGAGGACGACCGGAAGCAGCTTGGCGCCCAGCTCGAGCAGCAGCCGCAGCGCCTCGAAACGCGCCGGCGCGTCGTAGAGCTTCGCCAACGGCCCGCCCGCGCCCTCGGCCCAATGCCTGAGTCGAATCGGGCTGCTGCGGCCCAACAAAGCAGCCGCCACCACGACGAGGAAGGTGAGTGGCAAGAGGACGATCAGCGCCCACGGGGCGAGCAGCCAGCTATCGAACATCGTGCATCACGCCGTTATCCGAGGAACGGGCCGTAAGCCATTGCCGACGCAACTCCGCCTCGCGTCGTTCCATGGTGCCGTCATCACGTTCGTGATCGTATCCAAGGCAATGCAGGATGCCATGGAGCACGAGGATCCGGAGCTCGGTGGCCAGATCGTGGTCGGCGACACGCGCCTGTCGCCGCGCCGTCGGTACCGCGATGATCACGTCCCCGAGGTGGATCTCACCGTCGTCGAACGAGGGTGACTCGTCAGGATCGTCACCGCTGTATCCACGTGGCGTCTCGAGCGCCCCGGGAAAGCTGAGCACATCGGTGCTCTTGTCGCGTTGACGATAGGTGAAGTTGACCCCGCGCACGTCACGATCGCTGGTCAGACGCACACCGAAGCTGGTGGCGGTGGGAGCGAGCTCGGCGACGAGATCACGGATCCATGGACGGATCGCACGCAGATCGAGACCACCGTACCGTGACGGATTCTGTATCTGGACGTCGAGCGTGGGAGGAGGTTCGAGGCTCACGATGAATCAACTGGCGCGACGCCGCAAGGCCGCCGTGCGTTCGTCGACCGTCAGACTACCCGATTCGTCGCCTCGTTGCTTGCGATTGAAGTCGAAACCCGGGTAGTCGACCCGACGATGGTAGATCTTGAGCAAGATGTGGAGGAACGCCTCCTCGACGCGACGGATCTCACCCAAGGTCAGATCGGTTTGGTCGAGCTGGCCGTCACCGAGCGCATCGTCGAAGATCTGTCGCAACATGGTGCGAATCTTCTGCTGTCCGGGTTCGACGAGGGTACGGCTCGCCGCCTCGACCCCATCGGCGAGCAACAGAATGCCCCATTCCTTGCGCTGTGGCTTGGGACCGAGGTAGCGGAAGTCCTCTTCACGGACCGCCGCGGTTTCCGGATCGGTACGATCCTGCGCGCGGCGATAAAAGAACTTGATCAACCCGGTCCCGTGGTGCTGCTCGATGGCGTCGACGATCAACGGCGGCAAGCCATAGGTACGCGCCAGCTCGACCCCGTCTTTGATGTGGTTGATCAGGATCAAGGCGCTCATCGAAGGCTGGATTTTGTCGTGCGGGTTCTGCCCGGGTATTTGATTCTCGATGAAGTACTGCGACCGGGTGAGCTTGCCGACGTCGTGATAAAGCGCCGCGGTGTTGACCAACACGGCATCGGCGCCGATCGCCTCACAGCCCGCCTTGGCCAGATTGGCGACGGCGAGCGAGTGCTGGAAGGTACCGGCGGCTTCGAGAGCCAGCCGGCGCAGCAACGGTCGATTGGGGTTGGCCAGCTCGAGCAACTTGATGTGGGTGGTGATGGCGAACGCCGATTCGAAGAGCGGCAGGAGAAAGGCCGCCACCGCCGCGGCGAGCAGGCCACCGACCAGGCCACACACGAGGTCGAAGCCGATCCGGTCGAGACTGCCACCGAAATCGCCTCCCAAAGCACCGAGGGTGAGCACCGCGACGACATTGATGCCGCCGATGATGACACCGGCACGGGTCGTCACCGCGCGCTCGCGTAAAGCCAAGCGATCGATCGCATAGACCGCGGCGAGCGAGCCGGCGAAGGCGAAGAGCATCAAAGCCCACGAGGCGTCACCGACGAAGCGACCGACGAGCACCGCGCCCACCGAAGCCAAGACCAGGGCGGTCGAACGACCGTAAAGCAGGGCGGCGATCAGCGCCAACGCGCTCCACGGCACGGCCCACATATAGCTGGTGGCGGCGTCGAAGGGCTGTCGTTCGAGCGCGCCGGCGATCGCATCGGCGAGAAATACACCGGCGCGACAGCCGATCAAATACAGGGTCAACAGCAACAACGCTTCGGAGACCGAGCGTTTCGCTTTGCGGTCGCGAGGGCAGGCGTGCTGCAAGCTGAGGTGGAGCACCACCACCACCGTGCACAACAACAAGACGAGCCCGAGCACCGCGAGCAGACGACCGCCGAGCTCACGCTGCCCCGCCATTTCGGCGATCGCGGCGGCGGTCGTTTCGTCGATCAAGTCGCCCCGTCGCGCCAGAACCTGACCTTCGTCATAGGTCTGGGTCACCCGCCCGACGGCTTCGGCCGCCGCCTCGCGGCGAAGTCGAGTCTCACCCGTGTTGGGTGTGACCGTCGGCGTGACGTTGGCGACCAGAAAATCGGCCAGGATCTGGCGTTCACCGCCACGGAGATCGGTCCAAAGCCGTAGATCGCCCAGCACCGACTCGCGTACTTCGTCGGGATAGGCGAGCATGCCGTAGAGATCGACCTCGAGACGTTCGACCTCGGACGGCAGCTCCTTGAGCGTGATGCCGTGCACGCGATTGGCGAGCAGAAGCTCTTTGTTGGCCACCACGCCCTGACGCAGTACCCGAGCGAACAGCCCACCCAAACGATCTTCCCATTCGGCCGGAAAATCACGTTCACGGAGCAGCGTGTCGAGCCCCGTGTCGATGCGCAAGCCGCTGGCAGCCTCGAGCCGGGCCACGCGCTCGGTGGCCGTGTCCTCCTCCACCTCTTCGACTTCGTCGACCGGAGCAGTCGTCTCCCGTTCGACGATCTCGCGACCGGTGGTGAAGAGCGCGGCGAGCTGCTCGCGACGTCGCACCTCGAGCTCGCGGTCGAAGTCGTAGACCGGTAGCACCTCGCCACGCGCGCGTTCCTGCAGCGCGGCGGTGGCTTCGTCATCGGCGACGGTGAGGGTCTCGGTGGCGATGTAGGTACGGGTGGCGATCGAGCCCGCGTCCACGGCGGGCGCGAAAAAGATCGGGCGAGGCAAGAGGGCCCAGGTACCGGCGACCACGAAGAGCGCGACCCAAACCGAGGGGCGCAACATCAACCCCAACCAGCCGCGCCGGAGGCGTTGCGACCACGTCGCCTCGCGCCGTTTGCCGCGTTTCGACTCCTTCGAAGACGATTCGCTGGCCTTGGCGCTGGAGGACTCGACAGTCGACCGGCCTTCGCTCGTCGATCCGCCGTCGCTCATCGACGCTCCCCATCGTCGGTTTTCTTGGCATCCCAGCGGTCGTACGCCGAGACGATCCGTTGCACCAGAGGGTGACGGACGACGTCGCGTTTCTCGAACCGGATGAATGCAATACCATCGACACCCGCGAGAACCTGCTCGGCATCGCGAAGCCCCGACCGGGTTCCCGGACCGAGATCCACCTGGGTGGCATCACCGTTGATCACCATCTTCGAGCCGTATCCCATCCGGGTGAGAAACATCTTCATCTGCTCGGAGGTGGTGTTCTGGGCTTCGTCGAGAATGACGAAGCTCTCGTTGAGCGTCCGCCCACGCATGAACGCCAGCGGCGCTACCTC
>JBCDBH010000479.1:0-3985 GCA_039184055.1 Acidobacteriota bacterium | reverse complement strand
CGGCAACAGGAAGGCGGCCCTTCGTTCACGGGTGGCTTCCTCTTCGCGTTCGAGGCGCATCCTCCGGCCAACTCGAACCCACCCGACACCGTCGGCGCCGTGGGGCCGAATCACTACATCAGCATGGTCAACGCGTCGCGCTTCGCGATCTGGGACAAGTCGGGTAACAACCTCGTGCCGCCGACCACGCTCAACACGCTTTGGGGCGGTGGCTCGTCGCCTTGCCAGGACGGAGACGGCGATCCCATCGTCGAGTATGACGATCTCGCCGACCGCTGGCTGATGCAGGAGTTCGACCTCACCGGCAACACCTTCTGCATCTATATCTCGCGCGGGCCGAATCCGGTGACCGACGGCTGGTTCTCCTACGCGTTCTCGAGTGTCGACTTCCCAGACTACCCACAGTACGGGGTGTGGCCGGACGCCTATTACGTGGGATCGTTCGAGTCTCCGCAGCTCGGTATCTACGCCTTCGATCGAGCCAACATGCTGGCCGGTACGTTTGCAACCTTCCAACGCTTCACCATCCCTCAGCTCAACGGCAGCTCACCACGGGTCACCCGCATCCTGCCGGCCGATCTCGATGGTGCCAATGGGCCGCCCGTGGACGCACCGAATCCTTTCGTGCGCTCGGTGCACTCCACCCAGGACAGCACCGATCAGACGACCCGTCTCGAGATCTGGGAGTTCGACGTCGATTGGGACAACCCCGGCAATTCGACCTTTACCCAAGTGCAGACCTTGAATCCGCAGCCCTTCGCGCTGCTACCCTGTGCACCCTTCGTGCGTGACTGTGTACCGCAGCCGGGGACCAGCAACCGGATCGACGCGCTCTTCAACCGTGCGCTGCGCCGCCTCCAGTACCGCAACCACGATGGTGGCTTCGAGACCATGGTGCTCAATCAAGTCGTGGATGCCGGTGGGTCTGGTGGTACGCGCTGGTGGGAGCTGCGACGCACGGGTTTCGGCACCGATTGGGAGCTGCGTCAAGACTCGACCTACGCGCCCGATGGAACCTACCGTTTCATGGGCTCGGCGGCGATGAACGGCAACGGTGATATCGCGCTCGGCTACTCGGCGAGCTCGAGCACGGTGTTCCCTGAGATCCGCGTGACCGCCCGTCGGGCCGAGGATCCGCTCAACCAGATGACCATGGAAGAGATGACGCTGGTGCCAGGCGTCGCCAACTTGACCTCGAGTCAGCGCTGGGGCGACTACACCTCGATGGACGTCGATCCCGCTGACGATGAAACGTTCTGGTACATCAACCAGCGGCTCAACGCGACCAACCAACGCAGCATCTGGGTAGGCGTCTTCAACCTCGGCACGGTCTTTAGCGACGGGTTCGAGAGCGGTGACACGTCAGCCTGGTCGAGCACGGTTCCGTAAACGAACACAGTTCCGTAAACGAACACGATTCCGTAAACGAACACAGTTCCCTTACATCGCTTTGCACTCGAACACGACGAACCCCCGGCTGTGGAAACACCGCCTCCCGTACCTGTTACTCCTCGCCGCGATCACCGTCCTCCACCCGGCCATGGCCGAGGAGGAGGACGATTCGGCACGCCCCACTGAGGAATGGTTGCTGACCTCGCTCAGCGAGGCAGTCGATGCCGAGGCGATGCCCACCCTACGCCTCGACCATCCCTGGGGCGACGTACGTGTCGAAGCTACCGACACGGATCGCATCCACGTCACGGCCATCGCGCAGTCGCATCGCGACGATCCACGCAAACCCTCGATCCGGTGGGTGCCAGGCGAGGTCATGGTGGGCTTTGCCGAGCTCGAGCTGGTCGAGGACGAGGCCTGGGCGCCACGTCGCATCGACATCGGCCTGCTCGTGCCTCAGGACCTCGAGATCGAGATCGTGACCCGAGCGGGTGCCATCGAGGCGAAAAAAGCGACGGCTCCGCTACGCGTGTCCAGCACCGAAGGCGACATCGTCTACAACGGCTCGGGACCGATCTCGGCCCACAGTGAACGCGGTGCGGTTCGAGCGATGCTACGGCGAACGGGCGCCGATCTCGACGTCGAGCTCTCGACTCTCACCGGTGACGTATGGTGCATCCTGCTAGAAGGTGCGCGCGCCCAGATCGCGCTCGAGACCCGGGGGCCGGTGACCACCGACTTCAGCGTCGAGATCGAGCGCGCCACCGGGTCACCGTTGAAGCATGGCACGATCCAACTCGGTGAAGCGGGCAGCGCGACCACGAGCTCGATCATCCTGAAAAGCTACAGTGGCGGCATCCGCGTACAGAATCTAATCGTCCCCGAGGGTGATTAGCTCAGCTCGGTCGCGGCGACGATCACGATCTTCGCCGCGACCGGTGGCTCCCCCGCTCCCTCCTCCAGCCAGGTCTCCCACAGCCGCACCGTCGCGAGCAAAGAAGCGAGATCGATTCCCAACGCTCGGCCACCGAACGGCTCGAGCCGCCGTCGGCCCTTGGCCAACACCCGGCGGGCGACATCGGGCCGGTTGCGCTCATGGAAATGGAAGAAACCGACCCCGACCTGGATCAAACCTTGGAAGAAATCACGTGGCTCGGGAGTCGTCGATCGCCACACCGTCTCCCAGGCGTCGTGACAATCGTAGTAGCGACCGGTGTTGAAGAGCCTGATCCCCTCTTCGATCAGCGCGCGTCGTCGACTTGGATCGAGACGCGGACGTAGCTCATCAGTAGCGATAGGCACGTTCCCCGCTCCACGCCAGCTCTTGCGCACCAAGACTTGCCCAACGAGGCTGCCTACGCTGCCAAAAGAGGTGGGAAGACCACCGACCCTCCAGGGCGTAGTACTGACGCCTATGGTCGAGGAAGGCCGTGTAGATCGAGGCGAGCCGACGCTTGTAGGCCTCGATCGACTGAGGCCGACCCGCGAGGGCGGCGTCGACCGCCTCGGCCCCTCGAAGCCCTGTAAAGAGAGCATTGAATAGGCCTTGGGACGACAGAGGATCGAGTGAGATCGCCGCGTCGCCAACCGCTACATATCCGTCACCCGCCACCGGATCGAGTCGCGAGCTGCTGGCATCGGCTCCCCGAGGACGGCCGCTGAGCACATACCCATGGGTGATGAGCAGCGCCTTCAAATAGGGAGCTTTCGAAAGATGCTCGTTGAAGCCTCGAGCCGTGCGCAGCGCCCCCGCGTCGATTAGATCCGAGTCGGTGTGGAACGCCACCACGCGCTCTCCACCGGGCAACCGAGCGGAGTACCACCAGCCATCTTCGGAAGCCTCGATAAAGGTGCGTGCGTCACGGTCCGGGTTCGAATGGGCACGAGGTCGCCAGCGCGCGACAAACGCGATGAGGTTGTCCTGTCGACGGCGATCGCCAAAGCGCCCGGACAACGCGCTCGACCGACCGGTGGCGTCAATGAGCCAATCACACTGCAGCGATTCACTCACCCGGGAGGCACCACCAGTCGAAAGCTCGAGACACCAACCGCTGTTCCCTCTCTCGACGGATCGCACGCGTGACTCCATCACGACCCTGGCTCCGGATTCCGCGGCGGCGGCACGCAACGATGCATCGAGCTCGGCCCGATCGAGATGCAGCCCAGGACCGTGAGGATCCCGTAGGAAGTTGTGCTGTCGAGGCGTCTCGCTACCCCACACCGACACATTGCCCGGGCACGTAAGGTGATCGCCCCGACGCACACGGTCGAGAAGACCGAGCCTCGCCAGGATGGGTCGTGCCGCCGGGGCGAGAGCCTCCCCGACTCGCGACGCTGACCCATCCGCGGAAGCTTCGACGAGGACGACCCGGCGTCCGGCTCGAGCGAGGACATGCGCGGCGACGGCCCCCGCTGGACCGCCACCGACCACGACCACCTCCGTACGGAGCGTTGTCATGCTCCCTCGGGTCGCCTGACCGGTAGCGGCGCGCTGGCCGCCTCATCGGCGTCGACCCAACCGGTATCGTCGCCCGATGTCTCGACCCCTTTTTCGAAGTCCTGCACTTGCTTCTCCGCCACCCGGTGAGCCTCG
>JBCDBH010000478.1:0-3989 GCA_039184055.1 Acidobacteriota bacterium | reverse complement strand
GCCATCGCGCCCTCGTCGCCGTCGGTGGTTTATGCCCTGGTCGAAGCCGAAACCAGCGCCCTGGTGCGCTCGGACGACGGCGGCACGACCTGGACGACCATGAACGATGGCAGCCGCATCGCGCCACGGCCGTTCTATTACGCTGATTTGCGGGTCGATTCGGAACGGCCTCATCGGGTCTACAACCTGTGGTCGCTGGTCGAGGTCTCGGACGACGGTGGCAAGAGCTTCACGCCACTGGTCACCTGGCCACCGATCCATCCCGATCATCACGCTATGTGGATCGACCCGAACGACGGCGAGCGGATCCTGCTCGGCAATGATGGCGGTGTTGCGACGAGCCGGGATCGAGGCGCCACCTGGCATTTCGTCGCCAATCTACCGCTCGCCCAGTATTACCACGTCGCCGTCGATATGGACGTACCGTACAACATCTACGGTGGTCTCCAGGACAATGGCTCGTGGCGTGGTCCCAACACCGCTTGGGGCTCGAGCGGGATTCGCAATCACGAGTGGCAGATGGTCGCCTTTGGCGATGGCTTCGACACCCGGCCGCATCCCGAGAACAGCCGGATGGGTTACGCCATGGCGCAGGAAGGCTATTTGGTGCGGTGGGATCTCGACGCCGGCTCGCAGGTGTCGATTCGCCCCGACCCGCCGGTTGGCGCCGACGGCCGTTTCGAGGATTTGCGGTTCAACTGGAGTGCGGGTTTGGCGCTCGATCCGTTCGAGAACGACACGATCTATTACGGCAGTCAATATCTGCATCGTTCGACCGACCGGGGCGATACCTGGGAGATCATCAGTCCCGATCTGACCACCGACAACGAGGAGCGGCAGAAGCAGGCGGAAAGTGGTGGTCTCACTCCGGACGTTACCGGGGCGGAGAATTACACCTCGATCGTCGCGGTGGTGCCGAGCCCGGTGCGCGCCGGGGTGCTGTGGGTCGGGACCGACGACGGCCGTCTATGGCGCACCGAGGATGGTGGTGCCAACTGGACGTCGCTCGAGAGCCGTGTTCCCGAGGTGCCAGAGGGCACCTGGATTCCCCATATCGCCGCGTCGTCTCATGACGCCGACACCGCCTTCGTGGTCTTCGACGATCATCGCCGGGGCAATCTCGAGCCGTATGTGGTCCGCACCACCGACGGCGGCAAGACCTTCGAACGCATCGTCTCGGCGGACGATGTCGATGGCTATGTTTTGGTGGTGGTGCAGGATCCGGTCGCCGCCGAGCTGCTCTTCCTGGGCACCGAATTCGGTCTCTATTACTCGCTCGACAGCGGCACGACGTGGTCGCGCTGGACGCACGGTGTGCCCACCACCTCGGTGATGGATCTGGCGATTCATCCACGCGATGGTGATCTGGTGGTCGCCACCCACGGTCGCTCGCTTTTCGTGATCGACGATCTGACCCCGCTTCGCGCGGTGGCGAGCGGGGCGTACCAGCCGACGGCGCCGATTCCGGCTCCGGTGGACACCGCGGAGGCGAAAGACGAGGCGTCGGCTTCCACCGCGGCATCCGCCGTCGCGCTCGAGCTCTTTACGCCACCGGTCGCCCATCAATTCTTCCAGTCGATCATCGTACGTGGCGAGCTGGCGCCGGGGCACGGTTCCTTTTCGGGTACCAACGAGCCCGTCGGGGCGCTGATGAGCGTCGCCGTGACGGGGTCCGATCTGCCTGTATCGGCCGCGGCGATCTCCGACGATTCGATCGAGGCCACGGTCGAGATCTTCGACACCGAGGGGCAGCGGATCCGTCACTTCACCACGCCGATTCATCAGGGTCTCAACCGGATCGGCTGGGATTTGCGTGCCGACGCCTTCGCCACGCTGCCGCGTGAGCCGGCCTGGTGGTACGGCGAGCCCAAAGGACCGCTGGTGCCTCCGGGCCGCTACGAGGCACGGATCAGCATGGGTGACACGGAGACCCGCGCCCCGATCGACGTCGTCTTGGATCCACGTCGGGAGACGCCACCGGCCACGGAAATCGCTGCCAAATGGGAGGCGATTCGACGTGCCGGTGGGCTGCAGGAAGTGGTGACCGTGGCGCTCGAGCGCATCGCCGGCGTGCGTCGTGACGTCGCGTTGGTGTCCGAGGTGCTCGACCAGCGCGACAAGGAGCGGCTGCGTCGCGATCCCGAAGCCGAGGATCCCGACGCCGATCTGCGTGACGCCGCGACCATGCTCACCGAGGCGCTCGACGAGCTCGATGCCAGCTTGCGCGTGCCGCCACAGCCGAAGGGCATTCCGGCCGAGAACAAGCCGCTGTCGTATGTCAACTTCGCCTTCGATCGATTGACCGAGAGCTGGCGCGCACCCCGTCCCGCCGACCTCGTGGCGCTGCGGCACGCCGAGCAGAAGCTCGAGACGGTGCTTCCCGCGATCAATCGAGTGTTGGGTGAGGAGGTCGCGGCGTTTCGTGAGCAGGTGGTCGCGGCCAGCATCGGGTTACTCGAGCCCGCGCCACCGCTCGATCTGCCCTGACCCTTTGGGCGTGAGCCCTCGCCCTCTGCTGGGGGGGTGAGGGCGCTCTCTCGACTCGAGTATGAGAAATTGACATAAACGACTTGTGTGGCGGCTCCCTCAATGCTATTTTAGCATTTCAAGAACAACGGCTTACTCGAATCATCCACTTCACGGGCAGACGGTCCGTGTCTGAGGGTCGCCATGCGTCATGTCCGCTGCAGAGTTGTCCGCTTTGTTGTCTTCGCCATCGTGGGAGTCATCCTGTCGACCGTACCCACGGCGGCACAAGATCTCCAGATCGCTCTTTTTCCCAACGCTCCGAGCAACGTCGACCAGACTCGGATCGACGCGTCGTTTTGGGTCACCGCGTGCTCGAACGGGATCGAGGTCGAGGTCTTCGAGGATCGGATCGATTTCTGGAGTGTCGAGCCCTGTGTATGCCCCTTGTCGGGCCTCTTTCGCCGCAACAAGGAGGTCGAGCTCGGTGAGCTGTCCGCGGGATTCATCGAGGTCCGTGCCGGGTATCGCAACGTCGAGCCGTGTGGCGGGCCACCTGACAATCCGATTTGGTCGAGTGGTTTTACCGTCGACAATGGCTCCCAGGTGGAGCTCACGTCGGACCCCGCGCTGCCCACGGCGGGTGAATCGATCGAGCTGATCATCGACTCTTTCGGTTGTCCGTTGGACGACTTCGAGGTCACTGTCGAAGGCGATCGGATCGAAATCCTCGGCGTCGACGGCTGTCCGGTCGTGCTGCCGCCACCTCCTCCGTACACCTCCGTGGTCACGCTCGGCGCGCTCGACTCGGGCACGTACGTCATCGAGCTCTTTCGCCGTTTCGCCCCTGACGATCCACTCGAGGAGTCCGAGATGATCGCGCGCCGACTGCTCGAGGTGAGCGCGTTGAGCATCGGTTCGGTCGAGATCGTGCCGGCGATGCCACGGTCCGACGAACCGTTCGTGCTGACGTTTCTCAGCTCGTGCCCGCTCGTCACCTCGCCCGTGATCGAGGGTTCGATCTTTCGGATCGATGTCGAGATCGCGGATACGGCGGCGTGTACCGCGCAGCCGAGCTATGTCAACAGCATCACGAGCGGGCCTCTGGCCGCGGGACGCTACTTCGTCCTCGGGATCGGTGGTGGGCCGACCGAGAACGACCGGCTCTTTGTCGAAGCGGTGACGATCACCCCTGCCGACGAGCGTCCTACGGTCGGCGATCGCTTCCAGATCGAGGCCGTGTGGCAAGCCTTCGACGGCACCAGCGGCCGGGCGCTCGGAAGTGCGATCAACGACGACACGGCGGGATTTTTCTTCTTCTCGGACGACAACCTCGAGCTCTTGGTCAAGGTGCTCGACGGTTGCGACGACAACGGTCATTACTGGGTATTCGCCAGCGGGCTGACCACGGTCGAGGTGACTCTGATCGTCACCGATACCGAAACGGGCGAGGTCTGGACCCACACCAACCCGCTCGGTGCTCCTTTCGATCTGATCAACGATTTGACGGCGTTCAGCTGTTC
>JBCDBH010000477.1:0-4013 GCA_039184055.1 Acidobacteriota bacterium | reverse complement strand
TGCCCGTCGAGCGCGAGCTCGGGAGCGGCGGGGTGCGGGCTCGGTTGGTCTTTCAAAACAAACGCGTGATCTGCGGAATCCAGAGGGAATGTAGCACGTTCCGTAACGTTTCCGTCTGGCGATCAGGCGCTATGTTCAAAGGACGGACCCGTCGGTCGACGGGCCCGTCCTGAGAGACGAGCTACGTACGGACGTGCAGCCTAGTCGGTCTTGATCGGGTCGGCCGGCCGCTCCGGCAAGCTCCGAGGATCGGCCGCGATCGCTTCGAGCACCAGTTCGACGGACTTCTCGAGCTGTGGATCACCACCCGCGATCACCGCCTGTGGATCCTGCTCGACGACATGGTCGGGATCGACACCGTAGCCTTCGATCGCCCACTGACCGTTGGCGTCGGCGGTACCGGCTTCAGGCACCGACAGCGAACCACCGTCCATCAGCTGGTCACGACCGTAGATGCCGACGACACCACCCCATGACCGTTTGCCGACCGTCGGGCCGAGTCCGGCCGCCTTGAAGGCATAAGCGAATTGATCACCGTCCGAAGCCGTGTCCTCGTCCAGGACGGCAACCAGGTGACCGATGTAGAGGCTCGCCGGATAGGTCTCCGGATGGTCGATGTTGCGTTCGTAGTCGACCATGAGCAGATCACGACTCATGCGTTCGATCAGCATCGGTGAGACGTTGCCGCCACCGTTCGAACGAACGTCGATGACCAGGCCGGCCTTGCTCAACTGCGGGTACCACCATTTGACGAATTCCCGCAGCCCATCGGTGCCCATGTTCGGGATGTGCAGATAGCCCACCCGACCATCGCTCAGCTCGGCGACCCGGGCCCGATTGCGTTCGGTCCAGGCGAGGTAGATGAGCGAATCCTCATCACCGATCGGTCGCACTAGGACACGCCGCGCGTCGGCGAGACTGGCCGTGTCACCGACCGTGAGCTCGAGCGCCTGGCTGCCAGCGTGACGGAGCAAGCGATAGGGGTTGTCGGCGGCGGTGAGCTCGACACCGTTGATGGCGAGCAGGTAGTCACCGACCTCGACATCGACACCGATCTCAGTGAGCGGCGAGCGGTAGTCGGACTCTTCGTTGTGACCGGCGAAGATCTTGGCGATACGGTAACGTCCCGCCGCTTCGTCGACCTCGAGTCGAGCCCCGAGCAGAGCCGCGGACGGGCGATCGGGTTCCGCGTAGTCACCGCCCGCGACATAGGCGTGACCGACGGCGAGTTCGGCGATCATTTCGCTGATGACATAGCTCAGATCACTACGATGAGCGACGTGAGCCAGCAGGGGCTCGTATTTCGCCCGCAGAGCGTCCCAGTCGTAGCCGTGCATGTTGGCGACGTAGAAGTAGTCGCGGAAGCGGCGCCATACCTCGTCGAAGATCTGCGCCCATTCCTCGGTGGGTACGCGATCGACCTCGACTCGAGCCATCGAGATGGGTTTCGAGTCTCCACCGGAGGCCGGGTAGAGATGGTAGCCACCACCTCGACCGACCAGCATGTGGCTCGCATCGGGCGACAGCGCGAGACTGTAGAGACCATCGATCAGCGAGTCCATCTCACGCTTCTTGAGTGAGAAGTAATGCAGGCGGGTCGGGATCGGGCCCGAGCGGCCGTAGTACGGCACGCCACCGGTGAACAACAAGACACCGCCGTCGACCGCGCCGAGACCGAAGTAGTTGTCGGCACCGACCGGAAAACGCGCGACGCGTGACGTGATGCCGTCGAAGTCGATCGAGATGCTGTCGTCGTCCTCGGCCGCAGCGTCATCGTCTTTCTTGCCGTTGTCTTTCTTACCGGCGTCGCCCTTGTCGCCGCCGTCTTTCTTCTTGGCGTCGTCTTTCTCTTCTTCGACTTCGACGTCACCGAGCTTGGGAGGGAACGGGTTGTCGACATCGGCGCGCAACGCGAGAGCGTACGGAATGGCCGCTCGGTCGACGACGAAATCCCATTCGTTGACGTCGAGCAGGGGCCGGAACTCACGATTGCTCAGGTAGAAGAGGTAGTTGCCTTCGAGGCCGAAGCTCGGCGAGTAGGCATGGAAATGGGGATCGGTGACCGGCTTCGCCTCACCGCTCTCGCGCTGCCAAATCCAGATCACGCGATTGTCGGTGTCGAGCGACTGCAGGTCATACGCCAGCCAGTTGCCATCGGGAGCCCAGGAGTAGGTCAAGCCGAAAGCCTCGGGATCATCGACGACCTCGGTGACCTCGCCGGTCTCGACATCGGCGACGAAGAGCTTCGACTGCTGGTTGATGAAGGCGATCGCCTCGTTGTCGGGTGACCAGATCAAATTGTCGAGACGACCCCGTCCACCGTCGGTGAGCTGGCGCGGCGCCTCATAACCGCGACCGTCGATCAACCAGATCTCGTCCTCGCCATCCGCGTCGCTGACATAGGCGACGTGTTTACCGTCGGGTGACCAAGACGGCTGACGGTCGTTGGCACCCGGGCTGCGGGTGAGATTGCGGGTAATGCCGTCTTCGGCGGGCACGGTGAAGATGTCACCACGCGCCGAGAACACCGCGCGCTCGCCCTTGGGAGCGAGCCCGGTGCCGTTGATGACGTTGCTCGCGCTGACCCGGTGGGGGCGGCTGGCGAGCGCGTCGTCGGGAACGGTGATGGCGATGGCTTGTCGGGCGCTGGTCGCGGTGTCGAAGATCGTCAAGCCACCGCCGAGCTCGTAGACGATCCGGCCGGTGCCGTGATCGGCGCTCGGCCAGCGAATATCGAATGCGCTGTCGCGGGTGAGCTGGCTCTGGGTGCCGCTGGCGACATCGTAGGCATAGAGCTCGAGCGTGCCGTCGGCGTCGGAGCTGAAGTAGATGGTGTCGCCGATCCACATCGGATCGCGTTCGGTGCGGGGATGGTCGGTGATCTGTGTCGCCTCGTTGGTGGCGAGGTCGAAAATGTACAGATTCTGCGCCCAGCCACCCTCGTAGCGTTTCCAATGGCGGAAGTCGCGAGTCACCGGAGAATAGACGACCTTGCCGTGGTCGGCCGAGAGGTCACCGCCACCGGATTCGGGCATGGGGAGCGCGGTGGGGAGGCCGCCACTGACCGCGACGGTGTAGAGCTTGGTGTCGCTCAAATCCCAACCATCACGCATCGACCGGAAAAGCACCGCCGAGCCGTCCGGGGTCCAGCCATAGACCTGGTTGTCGTAGCCCCAGCGAGGCGGCAACGGGCCATTGGCGGGATAGAAAGTCAGCTGCCGCGGCTCACCGCCACGGGCTGGAATCACGAAGACTTGTTCGTCGCCATCGTATTGACCCGTGAATGCGATCCACTGGCCATCGGGCGAGAACTTCGCGAACAGCTCGACACCGGGATGAGCGGTGAGCCGAGTCGCGGTGCCACCGGCCGCTGGCGCGGTCCACAGATCACCGGCATAGGTGAAGACCACCGTATCGCCGTGAAGATCCGGGAAGCGCAGCAGCTTGGTTTCGGCTGTCGCGCTGGTGGCGATCGAGAAGAGTAGGCTGAGGAGTAGAAGGTAACGTATGCGCATGTCGTCTCCGGGTAGATACACGAATCCTGAGACGGTAACGAGACCGCTCGGCCTAGTTACGTAGGTGGATCGGTCCGGGTTGCACACGTCGACGAGCTCGCGTATCGGACTTGCCTTCATCGGCGTGGGCACGTACGGTACCGCGATGAGCGATGCAATCGAGGTTCGTGACGCCACCCCAGGCGATGCTGCGACCATCGTCGAGTTTCAGCTCCGGATGGCGCTCGAAAGCGAGGGTTTGACGCTCGATCGACCGACCCTCGAGGCCGGGGTCGGCGCGGTCTTTACCGATCCGAACAAAGGGCGATATCTCATCGCCACGCGGCGGGAAGGCGAGCACACCACGGTCGTCGGATGCTTGTTGACGCTGCCCGAGTGGAGCGATTGGCGCAATGGCCGCGTCTTGTGGATTCACTCGGTCTACGTCGTTCCCGAGGCGCGAGGCGCGGGGGTGTACCGACGCATGTATCGACATCTCCAGGCCGAGGTCGAAGCGTC
>JBCDBH010000476.1:0-4033 GCA_039184055.1 Acidobacteriota bacterium | reverse complement strand
TCGTCGTTCGAGATCACCCGCAGGGCCGGTCGACCATCGGTGGCGGCGGTGGGAAAAGCGCGTACCTTGGTGCCCAAACGATCGCGGAGCTCGCGATCCTCGAGCGCCGCGTTGCCGGCCACCGCTCGGTCGTAGGCTTCGCGTCCTTCGTCACGGCGATCGAGCGCGAGCAAGATTCGCGCCCGGACGAGCATCGACTCGGCTGTGTCGTCGGCTTCGATCCATTCGAGCGCACGTTCGGCCTCACCATGCTCGAGCCACGCCTCGGCGGCGCCACGACGATGCGCTGGATCGCTCACCGTGGCCACATTCCAGGCCGTGAGCATGGCGGTGAGAGCTTGATGATCACCACGTTGCCGATACGCGTTCACCAACGCCAGCCGCAGCTCATGGTTGTCAGGAGTCGCGTCGAGCGCGGCGCGCAAACTGGCGAGCATGGTGTCGTCGATCATGTAACGATTCTCGACGACCCAGGAGCGTGACGCAAGCGTGATGGAGGACGGGCGCGGTAAGGTAGGCCCCAGTGACTACGGGTCCATCCATCTCCGCGTCCCGACCCCGCCGACTGGCGCTCGTGCTCTCCGGTGGGGGCGCACGCGCCGCGCATCAGGTGGGGGTGCTGCGCTGGCTCGGACGCGCCTATCCCGAGCTGCGTTTCCCGATCATCACCGGGATCTCCGCGGGCGCGATCAACGCGTTGTATTTGGCACAGCATCGGGGCAATCTTCACGATGCCACCAACGGGCTCGCCGAGCTGTGGCTCAACCTGAGTTTCGAAGATGTCTTTCGCACCGACCTGCTGTGTCTCGTCGGCAATGTTGCGCGTACGCTGCTCGGTCTGGGTAGCGGTGGCTCGCAAGCCGCGCCCGCGGTCCGCGCCTTGCTCGACGCGCGGCCGCTCTATGGCT
Organism: Acidobacteriota bacterium; assembly: GCA_039184055.1. Lineage (GTDB taxonomy): Bacteria > Acidobacteriota > Thermoanaerobaculia > Multivoradales > J023 > JBCDBH01. Next base: position 3,125 of record JBCDBH010000476.1, on the reverse strand, counting down.
TTCTCTCCCGTGCCCTCGGTACCCCCGGCCCGTTTCCCGGGATCGCCGCCAACCTCGCCGACGGTCGATTACGCGGCGTGGCGCTCGGCACGGTCGACTACGCCACCGGGCAAACAGTCACCTGGGTGGAGGCGATCGACGAGATCGATACGTGGCGACGACCGTTGCGACGCTCGCAACCCACCCGTTTGAAGGTCGATCATGCGCTCGCGTCGGCGGCACTACCGATCATTTTTCCGGCGGTCGAGGTCGACGGTCGTTGGTACGGCGACGGTGGCATCCGTCACGCCGCGCCGTTGTCACCGGCGCTTCATCTCGGCGCCACCGATATCCTCGCCGTGTCGACGCGTTATCAACGCAGTCTCGCGGAAGCCGAGCTGCCGGCGATTTCGGGCTATCCGCCGCCGGCGCAGATTCTCGGCAATCTGCTCAACGCGATTTTTCTCGATGTGCTCGACCAGGACGCGCATCGGCTCGAACGACTCAACGAGGTGCTCGAACGGCTTCCCCCCGACGAGCGTGGCGACCAGCGACTCATCGACCTTCTCCTGCTGCGTCCGTCGAGCGATCTCGGACGGATGGTGGCTGGTTTCGAGCCGACCCTGCCACGTGGCATCCGGTTTCTCACCCGCGGGCTCGGGACCCGTGACACCGAAAGTCCCGATGTGCTCAGTTTGCTGATGTTCCAACAAGACTACGTACGCCGGCTGATCGACATCGGCGAAGCCGATGCCGCCGCCAACCGCGACGAACTCGATCGTTTGATCCAGGAGGGCTCATGACCAGCGACCGTCTCGCCATTCTCGACGACCCACACCTGTTTTCGTTCATGCCGATGCTTTATGTCGCCTGGTCGGACGGCGAGCTGAGCGATGTTGAAATGACCGCGATTTGCCAGCATGTCTCGCGCACCGCCGAGCTCCCCGAGCCCTGCACCCATCTCCTCGGGCGTTGGCTCGATCCGGCCGATCCACCCAGCGCACGCGAGCTCGAAACTCTGGTCAAGACGATCCGCACTCGCGCCGCCGATCTGCCGAATCGCGACAAGCTCTCGCTCACCGGCCTCGGTCTGGCCCTCGCACAAAGCGATCACGACGCCAGTGAAACCGAGCGCACCGCGCTTTACGAGGTGGAAAAGGCACTCGGGGTGATCGGCACCGAGGCGGCACGCCACATGCTCGCCAGTCGTCGCCCGGCGGTGCCCCACGAGCCGATCGAGCCCACATTCGATTTCGAGGCTCTCCGGGCGCTGCTCGATCAACCCAACGCCGACGTCCGCGAACGGATCTACGCGATCATCGAGCGTCCCGACTTCGATCTCGACCGGGTACGCGACGTCACCGTCGACGACTATCGCGAGCAGGTGTTTCAATGGCTCAAGGTGGTGGCCGACGAAGGCATCGGCGCGCTCAGCTTCTCGAGCCAGCACGGTGGGGGCGACTCACAGGGTGGCTTTGTCACCGCCTTCGAAACCCTGGCCTCTTTCAACCTGAGTCTGCTGGTGAAATTCGGCGTGCAATTCGGGCTTTTCGGTGGCTCGATTCAACAGCTCGGCACCGAGCGTCACCATGCCGAGTATCTGCCCGACGTCGGCTCCCTTGAGCTTCCCGGTTGCTTTGCGATGACCGAAACCGGTCACGGCTCGAACGTCGCTGATCTCGAGACCACCGCGACCTGGGATGGCGAACGGGGTGGTTTCATCGTCGATACCCCTCCCGGTCGCGCCGGCTGGAAGAACTACATCGGCAACGCGGCGCGTGATGGTCAGCTCGCCACCGTCTTCGCCCAACTCGAGGTCGGTGACGAAGAACACGGCGTGCACGCCTTCCTGGTGCCGATCCGTGACAAAGAAGGCAACGTGCTACCAGGCATCAGCGTCGAGGACGACGGCAAGAAAATGGGGCTCAACGGGGTCGATAACGGCAAGCTCCGCTTCGACAACGTCTTCATTCCCCGTACCAGCCTGCTCGATCGCTTCGCCTCGGTGAGCCCCGACGGCGTATACAGCAGCCCGATCCCGAGCCGCAACCGACGCTTCTTCACCATGCTCGGCACCCTCGTGGGCGGCCGGGTGAGCGTCGCGCTCGCGGGTCTCACCAGCGCCAAAGTCGCGCTCACCATCGCGGTGCGGTACGCCGAACGGCGGCGCCAATTCGGCCCTCCGGACGCCCCCGAATACGCCCTGCTCGACTACCTCACCCATCGTCGTCGGCTCTTGCCCAGGCTCGCCAAAACCTACGCGCTGCACTTCGCGCTGCGTCATCTCGCCGAACGCTATATCGACGACAGCGGCGACGATCGTCGCGACGTCGAGGCCCTCGCCGCCGGTCTCAAAGCCCTCGCCACCTGGCACGCCACCGACACCATTCAAGAATGTCGCGAAGCCTGTGGTGGCCAGGGCTACCTGGCGGTCAACCGCTTCGCCGACCTCAAAGCCGACAGCGACATCTTCACCACCTTCGAAGGCGACAACGTCGTTCTCCTCCAGCTGACGGCCAAGAGCCTTCTCACCGACTACCGCAACCACTTTCACGACGTCGGCGTCTTCGGCATCGCGCGCTTCTTCGCCGGTCGCGCTCTCACCTCGATGGCCGAACGCAACCCCATCGCCACCCGTCTCACCGGTGAAAAACACCTCCGAGATCGCGACTTCCACCTCGCCGCCTTCACCTGGCGTGAGCAGCATCTCGTCGGCACTCTGGCGAGTCGGATCAAAAGCCGGATCGATCAAGGCATCGACAGCAGCGTCGCTATCCTCGAGGTGCAAGACCACATGCTGCTCGCCGCCCGCGCCCACATCCAACGCATCATCCTCGAGCAATTCCTCGCCGCCATCGAACGCGTCGAAGACGACACCCTACGCGGCGTCCTCGACCTGCTCTGCGACCTCCACGCCCTCGACGAGCTCGAAAACGACCGTGGCTGGTTCCTCGACCACGGCTACCTCGAACCGAGCAAATCCAAGGCGATTCGCGACCAGGTCAACGAGCTGTGCGACGAGCTCCGGCCACACGCCGAACCGTTGGTGAACGCGTTCGGGATTCCGAAGAAATGTCTGGGGCCCATCGCCTGGTAGGTCAGTCGAGCCGCGGGCGGCGACACCGCCGCCCTCACTCCGTCTAGCG
>JBCDBH010000475.1:0-4060 GCA_039184055.1 Acidobacteriota bacterium | reverse complement strand
TCTTTGATCGCCATACGCACGAGAAAGGTGCGATTGGGACGCAGCTTACGTTCGGCAATCAGGGCGATGGGTTTGCCTTCGGATGGGGGCGCCAAGAAGCGCACGCGGAACTCGTCGAAGACCCGACCCTTGCGTTCGATCTGCCCTTCGATGAGCAATCGGATCTCTTCTTTTTCGCCCACCTGGACCGGAGTCAAGTCGGCCTCGGGTGGCACCAGGGCGATCAATTGTGTGAGAAGCCGCTGCCCCGCACGCTCGGGATAGGCGACGTGAAGCTCGGCCGGAAGCAGGGGCGGTGGCGGATCGACTTCCGTGGCCGCGGCGGCACTCGCCCACGCCGGGAGCTCGACCGGAGGATCCAGGTAGCGATCAACGGTTTTGGCGTCGATACGATTGGGTAGGAAGCCGAACAAACCGACGACTCCGGTGGCGTCGTCGAGCTCTTCGATCTCTAGGCACACCCGTCGATCGAGCCGTCGATCACCGAACATCCGCACCTGCCCCTGGGCGAGGAGCTCGGCGACCTGTTCCATCACCGCGACCATGTCGTCGTTGTAGAGCACCCGTTTGCCATCGAAGGGGTACCACAGACGCCACGGTTCCTGCGGCTCGGGCTCGTAAAACACCAGCTCGCGGACGGTACCGTCGACCGGATCGGCGACATGCCAGATCTCGATGTTCTTCACCGCCAGCTGACAGTCGAGTGGCTGGAGAATCGCGGGCCGACCGTGGAGAAAGAGGAACTTGGCCCGGTCGTCGAGCAACGACACATAGCCTTCCTGACGAACCAGGGCTTTTCGCTTTTCGATGCCGTCACGCAGCTCGTTTTCCGCGGTGGCGGGCACGGGATCATCCAAAAACTCATCGATCCACGCGTCGCGCGCCACGATGTCACCCGCCGCGAGAGCTTGGACCTGTGGTCGATCGAGCAGGAGCCCAGGACCGTCATAGAGGAACTCGCGCTGGTGGTCGGGCCAGAGTAGCCCCAGCTCGAAGTCGATCGGTACCGCCACCAGAGGGGTGGCGAGCACGCTGAGGAAGACGACGACACTGACGATGACATGACGAGCGATGGCGTGGCGCGAGCGTTGCATAATCCACCATTCGTTGCACAGCCAGTGCCAGATCTATCCATGCGGCTATACTCGGCACGCTGTAGCTTCTGACCGTTTCGACCGTCCACACAGGATGCCACCTATGCCCTTCGTCCGTGACAATGATCCGATCGCAACCTGGAACGATGGCGACTTCGCGCGCGGTTTCGCGCTGGTCAGCCGCAGGGAGAGCCGGCGCGACCGCAACGGCCGCGAATACCTCGATGTCGAGCTGAGTGACGCCAGCGGCGCGATCACCGGCAAGGTGTGGCCTGACAACGAGGCGGTGCGAGGCGCCTGGAAGCAGCACGATTTCGTCGCGTTCCAAGGCACGGTCAAGAAATTCCGCGATCAACTACAGCTCAATCTGGATCAGGTCAGGAAGATCACGGACGCGGATCGCGACAACGGCTTCGACGAAGCCTTGTTGATTCCTTCGAGCCCGGAAGACCTCGATCAGCTATGGGCACGGCTGACGGCGATCTACCCGGCGCAGATCGAACGGCCGGTGCTGCGGCAGCTGGCCGAGCGAGTGCTCGAGCGCGAGGGCGAGCGGCTACGCGTTCACCCGGCGGCGCGTTCGATCCACCACGCCTATCGTGGTGGCTTGCTCGAGCACACCACCAAGATGGCCGAACTGGCCCTCGATCTTTGTCGGCACTATCCTCAAGCCGACCGCGACATCGTGTTGCTCGGGGTGCTCCTTCACGATCTCGGCAAGATTCGCGAGATCGGCGCCATGCCGGTCAACGACTACACGGTCGAGGGTCATCTGGTCGGGCACGTGGTGCTCGGTCGCGACCTGCTTCTCGAATGCTGCGCGACGATCGAGGGGTTTCCCGCCAACCTTCGACTCCATCTCGAGCATGTCGTGCTCGCCCACCAAGGCAGGCGTGAATATGGAAGCCCGACCGAGCCGGCGACCATCGAAGCCTATGTAGTCCACTTTGTCGACAACATCGATTCGAAAATCTCTCAGCTCCGTGAAGCCAAGGCCCGCGCCGGCGACGAATCCTTCTATTACGTGCGCGGTCTCGATCGCTACACCTATCTCAAGGCACCCGGCGAGTGAACCGGCGCCGATCGTGCGCTTGGTATAGTCAACTTTTCCCGCGTTTACCTTTCCCTCGACCGATTCGGAGGCAACCGAGAGCATGAGCCAGAAGTTCACCGATCTCGTCGACGTGCTCCAACAGGCAGTCGCCACCCGTCCGCGCGCCAATCTCTTCGGCTCCAAGATCGACGATTCTTGGACTTGGATCACCTACGCCGAATTTGGCCGGCGAGTCGAGCATATGCGTGGCGGTCTGGCCTCGATCGGGATCGGCCCGGGCGACACCGTGGGCATGATCGCCAACAATCGGGTCGAATGGGCGGTCGCGGCGTATGCCACCTACGGTCTCGGGGCTCGCTATTGCCCGATGTACGAGAACCAGCTCGACGATGACCGCAAATACATCATCGAAGACTCGGGCTCGAAAGTGGTGATCGCGGCGACCTACGCCATCTACGAGACGACCCGAGAATGGATCGGCTCGGTGGGTGAGCTGGAGCACGTCTACTGCATGGCCTTGCCCCGGGAAGACGAGGACAGCTTTCTTGCTCTCGAGGCCCGTGGCGAGAACGCGCCCGCCCCGGTTGCGACGATCGATCCCGAATCGGTGTGTGGCTTCATCTACACCTCGGGCACCACGGGCAAACCCAAGGGTGTGCTGCTTTCGCACCGCAACATCGTCTCCAATCTCAACGCGGTGGCCGACATCTTGCCGGTCGATGAACGCGACGTCTCGCTGTCGTTCCTGCCTTGGGCCCATAGCTTTGGCCAGACTTGCGAGCTTCATTTGATGATCTCGGCTGGCGCGGCCATGGCGATCAACGACGCGGTCGAGAATCTGGTGCCCAACCTCGCCGACGTGCGACCGACGGTGTTGTTCTCGGTTCCCCGCGTGTTCAACCGGATCTACGACGGTCTACAAAAGAAAATCGCCGAGGACGGCGGGCTCAAGAAAACCCTTTTCGACAAGGGCATCGCGGTGGCGGGCAAACGCAAAGACCTCGAAGCCCAGGGACGCTCGTCGGGTCTGCTCGATTTGCAATACCGGTTTTTCGACAAGGTCGTGTTCTCGAAGGTTCGCGAGCGCTTTGGTGGTCGGTTGCGCTACGCCGTCTCGGGTGGCGCGGCGCTGTCACGCGAGGTCGGCGAGTTCATCGACCGACTCGGCATCTACGTCTGTGAAGGCTACGGTCTCACCGAAACCAGTCCGATCGTGTCGACCAACTATCCGGGAACCCGCAAGATCGGCTCGGTGGGCAAACCGATCGAGGGCGTGACGGTGAAGATCGACACCGCGGCGGTGGGTGAGAACAGCACCGATGGTGAGATCGTCGTCTACGGTCCGAATGTGATGATGGGCTACCACAACCTTCCGGACAAGACCGCCGAGGTGATGACCGACGACGGCGGTTTTCGCACCGGTGATTTGGGTCGCCTCGACGACGACAACTTCCTTTACATCACCGGTCGTCTGAAAGAGCAATACAAGCTCGAGAACGGCAAGTATGTCGTTCCGGCACCGCTCGAGGAGCTGCTCCAACTCTCCGGCTTCATCTCCCAGGCGTTCATCTACGGCGACAACAAGCCGTACAACGGCGCTCTGATCATTCCCGACCAGGCGGCGCTCGAAGGCTGGGCGAAACAGAAGGGCATCAAGGCCGACTACGCGAGTCTGCTCGAACATGCCGATGTCCGCAGTCACATCGAACGCGAGATCGCCGAGCACTCGGACGGCTTCAAGAACTACGAGCGGATTCGTCGCTTCAAGCTGATCGCCGAAGAGTTCACCGTCGACAATGGTCTCCTCACCCCGAAGATGAGCGTCAAGCGTCGGAGTGTGATCGAGCTGTATCAAGACGAGCTCGCCGCGCTTCATGCCGATGGCTGAGTCTCAGCCACCGATCAGAACCTC
>JBCDBH010000474.1:0-4078 GCA_039184055.1 Acidobacteriota bacterium | reverse complement strand
GGCGATCGTTTCGGCGGCTGCCACCATGCCGGCTGGTGTCCAATGCGAATCGGTTCGCAAGAAGGCGGCTCGATCGAGCTCAGCCAGAGGCGAGACGAGATCGACCACCGTCACGCCGGCGCTCTCGAGCTCGTCGCGAAGGCGCTCATACAGAGCGGGATGATGAAGCGCACCCGGATCGGCTCTAACTCCCGGTACGAATGCACCCGGCTCGATCATCGCCTTGGTGGGAATCGGCGCGACCACGAGCTCGATCCCTCGCTCGTTCAGCTGCTCGGCGAAGTCGAGGATCACCGGCACGGCGTCGGTTTGCGGATCGACCCCGAGCACATAGTCGACGCCATCGCGCAAAAAGAGCCAGCCGGCGTGCCCGGGATAGACCGTCTCATTGCCCACGCCACCGGCGAGCAATGCCGCCTGGACGACCGGCATCTCGGTGGTGTGTAGAGGCGAGCTGCTTTCGAGACGGCTCTCGAGCTGCTCCATCCGACCGAGCACACCGCGATTGACTGCCCACGGCCCACCCGCCGCGATCGTCGTCGGCAAGGCGGTGAAGAAGTCGACCCACGCCGCGCGTGCCGGCTCCTCACCCAGCTCCCGCACCACCGGCACGAGTACGAGCGGCGCCAAGAAAAGCACGATCAAGCACCGCGCCCACCCCGTGGTGATCCGGGTGTGTCCGAGCTCGGTGTGGGCCTGCGCTTCGCGGCGGTCTTGAAGTGCCATCGTCTTTAGAAAATGAAGTAGATGAAGGGGTTGAAGCCCTGGGTTTCCATCGCGATGAGGGCGAGATAGAAGACGATGACACACCATGCGACCCGCGGAGGCGTGAGCCGACGGGTGAGATCCCAACTCTGTGGCTGCGTCCACACCACCAGCGCGGCGATCACCATGGTGAGCAGGTAATACGGCGCCCAGATCACCCCACGGATCATCGGTGCCGCCGCACCCGCTTCCACCCAACCAACCATCGCCCCGAGGTACGCAAAGGCGTCCCCGATCGTGGCGGCCCGAAAGAACACCCACGACACCAGCACGACGACAAACGTCCACACCATGGCGAGCGGACCGGGCAAGAAGCTCCAGGCGCGCTCACCACCCCGCAGACGCTCAGCGGCCAGCATCACCCCCTGCAGCGTGCCCCACACCACGAAGGTCCAAGCGGCGCCGTGCCACAGGCCCCCGAGCACCATGACGATCATCAGGTTGACGTAGGTGCGGGCGGCGCCGTTGCGATTGCCACCGAGTGGGATGTAGAGATAGTCGCGTAGCCAGGTCGAGAGCGAGATGTGCCAGCGACGCCAGAACTCGGTGATCGATCGGGAATGGTAGGGCGAGTCGAAGTTCTTGGGAAACACAAAGCCGAGCATCAGCCCCAATCCGATCGCCATGTCGGAGTAGCCGCTGAAATCGAAGTAGATCTGAAAAGCGTAGGCAATGACGCCGAGCCAGGCGTCGAGAGGCAGCACCGAGCCGGCCTCGAAGACGGTGTCGGCGACCTTGCCACACGGATTGGCGAGCAGGACCTTCTTGCCCATGCCGAGCGCGAACATCGCCGCGCCCCGGGCGAATTTCTCGAGGGTGTGAGTGCGGTGGCGGAGCTGGTCGTCGACCTCGCGAAAGCGGATGATCGGCCCGGCGACCATTTGCGGAAAGAGCGAGACGTAGCACGCGAAGTCGATGAGCGAGTGGAGCGGTTTCGCCTGGCCGCGATAGACGTCGATGGTGTAGCTCATCGACTGGAAGGTGTAGAAGCTGATCCCGAGCGGCAGCACCACCTGGAGCGCCACGTCGAGCTCGAGCGCTTCGAGACCGAGCGTGCGGATCACCCCGTCCCAGCTGTCGACCGCGAAATTGAAGTATTTGAAGAACGCCAGCAGCGACAGATTGGTGACTACCGAGACGATCACCGCCGGCCGATGCCACGAACGCGGTCGCTCGGCGATCACCCGGCCGCATTGATAATCGACCAGGGTCGAAAACGCCATCAGCAGCGTAAACGCGGGATTGGCCCAGCCATAAAAAAGATAGCTGAGCGCCACCAGAGCGAGATGCCGACCGGTCCGAGGCAGCAGATAGTAGAGCGCCAGGGCGGTGGGCAAGAAGACAAAGCAGAAGAGATGCGAGCTGAAGACCATGGCAGAATGTGGATGATACGCTGATTCTGGATATTCGCCGCGAAGCTAAAACACATCGCCGCGAAGCCCAAAAACACAGTGAAGCTACTCGACCAACTCCGCCCGCTCTTCCCCTATCTCCGGCCTTACCGCACGCGGCTGATTCTCGGCATCCTCTGTGTCGCCTTCACCGCCGCCGGTGGCCTCTTGGCGCCGATCATCATCGGCAGCGCCTTCGACGCCATGACCGAGTCGATGAGCCAGCGCACCCTCTTGCTCTACGCCGCCGCGTTGATCGGGGTGACGATTTTCCAAGGCCTCTTTCTCTACGCCCAGCGCATGGTCCTGGTGACCATGAGTCGCAATATCGAGCGCGACATGCTCGACGATCTGATGGCCCATTTCACCCGTCTCGACGCCGCCTACTACCAGCGCCAAGGCACGGGCGATCTGATGGCGCGCGCCACCAACGATCTCCAGGCGGTGCGGGTGATCTGCGGACCGTCGATCATGTACGCCGCCAACACGATCTTCACCGGTACCGCCGCGCTCGTCTTGATGAGTCAGATCCACCTCGGCCTCACCCTCGGTTCGTTGTGCACCCTGCCCTTGATCGCGGTGGTCACCAAGGTGGTGGGACGTAAGAACCACGTCTTCTTCGGTCAGGTGCAAGACAGCTTTGGCGCCATGTCGACCCGGGTGCAGGAAAACCTCGCTGGCGTACGGGTGGTGCGTGCTTTCGCCCGTGAACAGAGCGAGGCGGAGCAATTCGACAAGTCGAGCCACGACTACGTGCGACGCAACATCCGTCTGATCGCCTGGGACGCGTCGTTGCACCCGGCGCTGATGCTGCTGATCGGCTTCGGCTTCGCGGTCGTCCTGCTCTACGGCGGTGTGCTGATGGTGAGCGGCACGATCACCGTCGGCGCGTTCGTCGCTTTCAACCTCTTCCTCGGCAAACTGTCATGGCCGATGATCGCGGTCGGCTTCGTGGTCAATCAGGTGCAGCGCGGCACGGCTTCCCTGCGGCGGATTCAAGAGGTGCTGACCACCGAGCCGGCGATTCACGACGAGCCGCCGCTCGCCGAGGTCGAGGAGATTCGAGGCGCCATCCGTCTCGACCGGCTGTCGTTCGCCTATCCACCCGATCCCGACCGTCTCGACGACCGTCGCTCGGGACCGGTGCTGCTCGATCTCGACGTCGACATTCCGGCCGGCACCACCGTCGCCATGCTCGGTCGCACCGGCTCGGGCAAGAGCACCCTCTTGTCGCTGATTCCCCGCCTGGCCGATCCGCCACCGGGAAGCCTGTTCGTCGACGGTCACGACGTCCGTAGCCTGTCGCTCGCCACCCTGCGAGGCGCGGTCGCCGTAGTGCCGCAAGAGACCTTTCTCTTCTCCACCACCCTGCGCGAGAACATCGCTCTCGGCGCGCCCGACGCCGACGAAGCCGAGATCCTGCACGCCGCCGAGCTCGCCGGCCTCGGTCGCGATCTGCTCGATTCGTTTCCACGCGGTCTCGACACCATCGTCGGCGAACGTGGCATCACCCTATCGGGGGGTCAGAAACAGCGGGTCGCCCTGGCGCGTGGCATCCTGCGCGACCCACGGATCCTGCTGCTCGATGACAGCCTGTCGGCGGTCGACGCCCAAACCGAGGAGACGATCCTGCACAATCTGCGGACCGTCTTCCCCGGTCGCACCGTGCTCTTCGCCTCGCATCGGATCTCCGCCGTGCAGACCGCCGATCTGATCCTGGTGCTCGATCGCGGTCGGATCGTCGAGCGGGGCGACCACGTCAGCCTGCTGGCGCACGACGGTCTCTACGCCGACCTCTACCGTCGTCAGCGTCTCGAGGAAGCGCTCGAAGCCGTCTGACTCGAATCTCGGTCTGACTCGGATCCACCCATACGAGCGCGACCCGTCCCCGGATGTGGCGAAGGGCATTGACAGTTTCCATC
>JBCDBH010000473.1:0-4081 GCA_039184055.1 Acidobacteriota bacterium | reverse complement strand
TCGCCGCGGTGCTCTGCCTGCTCTGCTTGTGCGCTCCGCTCGCCGCAGCCGACGAGCCCGCCGCCGAGGCGGAGGCATCGCCGCCCAAGACCGACGTGGTCAACATCAACACCGCCGAGACCGGGCAGCTGACCTACCTGCCACGGGTCGGACCGGCTTTGGCTGGACGGATCGTCGACTTTCGTGAGCAGAACGGCGCCTTCGAAGCGCCGGAGGATCTGATGCTGATTCGCGGTATCGGCGAAAAGACCTTCAAATTGATGGAACCGCACATCGTCGTGAAGGGCGAGACGACCCTGTCCGAAAAGGTGCGGCCGAGCCGCGACTGAGGACAACGCGACCGGTCCTCGCGGTCGCGGGCCGGTCGCTTCCTCTTTCGACTCATGCGTCGCGTAATCAGGTCGCGACGAGCGTTCAGCTTGCTCGAGTTGCTCGTCGTCTTCACCGTATTCTTCCTCGCCGCGGCGATCTCGGTGCCACCGATTCTCAACATGAGTCGCGAGCTTCGAGTGCGTGGCGTGGCGACCGAAATCGTCGTCTTCATGCAGCGGGCGCGTTTGCACGCGATTCGTCACAACGTCAAGGTGGCGGTGAAATTCGACACCGACCATGCATCGATCGGCTACGGGCTCTATCGTGATGGTGACGCCGACGGGGTACGCAACCGTGACATCGACGACGGTACCGATCCCCAGGTCTTCCGTACCGTCCACACCGATCGTCATGGTCGTCTGGTGCGTTTCGGTTTTCCACCCGATCTCGAGCCCACCGATCCTGGTGATCCGCGTAGCAAGCTCGAGCGACTCGACGATCCGATCCGGTTCGGCAGCTCCGATCTCGCTTCCTTCGATCCGCGTGGCACGTCGAGCCCGGGTACGGTCTACCTCACCGATGGCGAGTCCCATCTCTTCGCGGTCCGCGTCGATTATCGGGTCGGCAAAATGCGAATCTTGAAGTACGACGCGAAGCAGCGGATCTGGCTTCGCGATTGAGGTAACCGACGATTGAGGCGACCGACGATGGTCCACGTCGACTCGCGAGTGGGGTAGCCTACGGCCCATGACGATGTGCCGACTCTTCGCTCTCTTCTTTCTCCTCGTCGCGCTTCCTGCTGTCGCCGCCGAGGTGCCGCCGATTCCCGCCGATGCTGAAACCACCGCTAGCGGTCTCGCGACGCAGGTGACCACTCCGGGTACGGGAGACGTGTCGCCGGGTGAAAACGATCTGGTCAAGGTGCACTACCGCGGTTGGACGGAAAGCGGGGATTCCCTGGGGGATACCTATGCCAAAGGAGAGCCCGTCGGTTTTGGTCTCTACCAGCTGCTGCCGGGTATGCGCGAAGGGTTGATGTTGATGGTCGCGGGCGAGACACGCCAGATGTGGATTCCCGAGGACCTCGCCTATGCCGGAGCCGAAGGCAAACCGGCGGGAGCGTTGTTCTTCGAGATCGAGCTGGTCGACGTGGTGCAGATGCCCGGCGTCCCGGCGGATGTCGCGGCGCCACCGGCCGATGCCGAAGAAGGTCGTCGCGGACTGGCGTGGAAGGTGTTGCAGGCCGGTACCGGTACGACGAGCCCGAAGAAGACCGATTTCGTCAAGGTGCACTACACCGGCTGGACCACCGACGGCAAAATGTTCGACACCACCGCCAATCGACCCGGGCCCGCCGCGTTCCAGCTCACCAAGGTGATCAAGGGCTGGACCGAGGTGCTGACCACGATGGTCGAGGGCGAGAAGCGTCGCGTGTGGATTCCCGAGAAGCTCGCCTACCGCGGTGTCGAGGGTAAACCGGCCGGTATGTTGGTGTTCGACATCGAGCTGGTCGAGGTCAAATCGCGTTAGGTGACATGTCGAGCTGTCGGAGCTTCTTTTGCAGGCTTTGACGGTGCATATCGGCTTCGCGAGCGGCGCGGGAGATGTTGCCCTGATGACGAGCGAGAAGCTCACCGAAGAACGTCCGTTCGAAGTGATCGATGGCGGCGGCCTTGGCGTCCCGATAGGCGATGCCCGTAGTCGGTGTCGATGAGCTCGATGGTGATGAGCTCGATGGTGATGAGCTCGATGGTGATGAGCTCGATGGTGATGACAGGCGCGTTGATGATGGATGCAGGGTCGGCGAGGGTCTATCCGCCGCGTCGCGAATCTCGCTGGGCAGGTCGTCGATCGTGATGGTGCCTTCGGCGAAGATCGCCGCGCGTTCCATGGCGTTTTTGAGCTCGCGCACATTGCCCGGCCAGCCGTACGCACGGAGCGCGGCTTCGGTCGTCGGCTCGATCACGATGTCTTTGCCTCCCAACGCATGACCGAGAAATGCCCGGGCCAGGAGCAGGGTGTCGTCGCCACGTAGGCGTAGCGGTGGCACGTCGAGCTCGACGACCCGTAGACGATAGTAGAGATCTTCGCGAAAACGCCCGTCGGCGCAGAGCTTGCCGAGATCTTGATGGGTCGCGGCGATCACCCTGACCTCGACGTCGATCGCCGGGCCTCCACCGAGTGGCTCGACCACCCGTTCTTGGAGCACACGCAAAAGCTTGGCTTGGGCGGCACTCGGCATATCGCCGATTTCGTCGAGAAAGAGCGTGCCGCCGTGAGCGTCGCGAAAACGCCCGGCACGGTCGCGATCGGCACCGGTGAAGGCACCCTTGCGGTGCCCGAAGAGCTCGCTTTCGAGCAGGGTTTCGGGCACGGCGGCGCAGTTGAGCGCCACGAAGGGGCCGTTGGCGACCGGCGACAGCGCGTGGAGCCGTTTGGCGACCAGCTCTTTGCCGGTACCGGTGTCCCCACGGATCAGGACGCTCGCCTGGGTCGGACCGACTTTGGCCAGAGCCTCGAAGAGGCGTCTCATCGGCGGCGACTCGCCGATCAGCTCGCCACCTCCGGCGAGCTGTCGCACCTCGGCGTCGAGTCGAGCGACGCGTTGGCGGAGATCGGCGCCGTCCAGCGCGCGGTCGACGATCCACCGCAATTCTTCGATCTCGTAAGGCTTGGCGACGAAGTCGGCGGCCCCGACCCGCACCAGGTCGATCGCGGTACGTAGCTCGGCGTCGGCGGTGACGATGATCACCGGTGGGGAGGTGGGAAGCTCGAGAATCTGTTCGAGGGTGCCACGCCCATCGAGCCCGGGCATTCGGAGGTCGAGCAGGACGAGGTCGATGGCGAGCGCCGCGAGTCGATCGAGCGCTTCGATACCGCTTTCGGCTTCGACGTAGGTGAACCGATTCCGACCGAGGGCGCGCATCATGCCGCGACGCGCGGCGGCCTCGTCATCGACGACCAAGAGACGGCGCAGTCTGGTTTCGCTCATGACATCTCCGTGGGTGGGGTGGCGGTACGCGCGGTGACCGTGAAGCGAATCTCGTCATCGTGGTGCTCGACCTCGATCCGAGCGTTGCATTCGGCGACGCGCCGAGCGACCAAGGCCAACCCGAGTCCGATGCCACCGTCACTATCGAAAGCCTCGAAGATCGTTTCGGGATCGGCGAGCGTGCCCGGGTTGGTCGTGGTGAGCACGGCTTCGTCGTCGGCGCCGGTGCCGTGCGTGTCCGTATCGTGTGTGTCCGTGACGTCGGCGCCCGTGAGGTGCACGCTGACCGTGTCACCCGCTCGGCTGTGTTCGACCGCGTTGAGTACGAGATTGAAGGTGATGGTCTGCCAGGCCGCGACGCCGCCGAACACCGTGACGTCGTCAGCGATCTGGCTCGTCAAGGTGACGGCGCGTTTTTTGGCTTCGGCTTCGAGAACGGTGATCGCGCTCCGGGTCAGCTGCGTGAGATCGGTGGTCGTTCCCTGGCTCGGCCGGGCAAAGCCGAGAATGTCCCGGGCGACGCGATCGAGCCGGTCGATTTGTTCGACGATCAGATCGAGGTCGGCGAGATCGTCGTCGCGAACCGTGCGCTCGTCCGCCAGGTCGGTACGTACCCCCTGGGTGATCGCCTTGATCGCCGATAGGGGATTTTTGATTTCATGAGCCAGTGACGCGGCGACGAGTCCGAGCTGTTGCAACCGTTCGTGTTCGGCGACTCGTCGTTCTTCGAGGACTCGGCGCTGTGCCAGCTCGCGTACCGCGGCCACCGCGGTGGCG
>JBCDBH010000472.1:0-4087 GCA_039184055.1 Acidobacteriota bacterium | reverse complement strand
TTCGTCGAGATGTCGGATCAGGTCTCGGACCTCCCGGCGGAGCCTCGGTAACGAGCTTTCGAGCGACTCGAGGTACTGTCGCGTCTCGTCGGCCGGTAGCAACCGTTGTTGGACCACTTCCCGCAGGAGCCGCGTTAGGGCTTTCGATGTCTCCGGACGGGCCCAGCCGTCTATTCGGAGGCGATGATCGAGATCTTCGAGAATCCCTAACCAATGCTGTCGCTGTCGCGCAGACACGTGCTCGAGCGCTTTCCCCAGAGAACTGAGGAGTTCGAAAAAGAAGGAGTGAGGGCCCAGCGCCGATTCTTGGGTTTCGGCGAACGGTATCGGTTCAACCTGCTGGCCATTCCAGAGGACTTCCGGCGCCGAATTGGCTGTGTCCTGAGATGAGTGTTCACCGCGTGCGAGCCAGGTGAGGATCTGGCGGATCTCGTCGAGCTCGAGGATCTCGTCGAGCTCGCTGGGTGACGGGGCGCCTGGTTTGTCGGCAGTATGTCGAACAAGGCTCGCGATGGTCCGAGCGAGCACGCTTTCGGATCGCTTTCCGTTTGGCACTTCGAGAGCGTCGGCGAGCCTCTCGATCAGGGTACCGAAGGGCGTGCCGAGATCCATCGCGACACGGGTCAGCACGGCATGCCAGAAGGCCGTGGCGTTCACCGACTCTCGCTGACCTGTCGTGTCGAGAACAGCCTGCCAGACGGCGGCCCTGAACCGTTCCCGTGAGGCGCCAGGTACTGCTCCACTGACCTGTAACAGCGTCTCGATGTTACGTTTGTGCTCGTGCGACTCGGTCGTGTCGGTGCGCATGACCTCGTGGAGGGTGGTCAATCGGGCGTCGTCCAGGTGCAGGATGAGCCGCCGAAGCACCGAAGACGGAAGCCGCCGCGCCCAGTCGGCAAAGGAACGAGCCGAGTGCTTTACGAGGTGCTCGACATGCTGATCGATGACTGTCGACGTCGAAGCGTCGACCCACCAGGGAAGACGTCCGGTGTGAACGAAGTGATCGAGCACCTCGAGCCTGGAGGTGGCATCGGGCTCGTCGCGTCGACCGCTGTTGCGGCGACCGCCGTCGCGGTGACCGCCGTCACGCAACGGCTTCGCTAGGGCGCGGCGTAGTTGCACGCCCAGTCGGTCAGCAAATTGATGTTCGAACTCTTTAAGGTCGATGATGCCAAGGTCGATCTCCAGCCGCTCGATACGGTGGAGCCGGCCCGGTGAGCTCACCTCGGTGAGACAGCGGTCGATGAGCGCCACGAGATGCTGGTGCTTCATGCGTCCAAGCTCGGGGCGGAGCCTCTCGGCGACCGTCTCGTCGAGAGTGGTGAGCTCGAGGATTTGACGACGGATCCGATGTTGTTGCTCGGTCGCCATCACCGCACCGTCACCGTCAGCTGGAAGATCCGCGTCACCGGCAGACCAAGGTCCCCCGGCCGATCGATATGGACTTCGAAGGTGGTGTCGGTGACCACCGGCTCGGTGACGAAGACGAGGTCTTCACCGTTGCCGTGTCGCGCCCGTTTGACCGACACACCGTCGAGGAAGGGTTCGTAGCGCTCGCCGACGCGACTGGCCAGAACCAGGATCCTCGCGGGCGTTCCGGTGTTGACGACTTCTTCTTCGAAACGGATGTCCGGTGGCTCGGCGATCGTGGCGACACGGCTCAGCTCGACCGACACTCGAGTGCGGGCTTTCATCGCCCTGATGTGAATCTCGAGATCGAGCGCGTTGCCGCCGAATTCGAGAAGCGGCTCGGGTGGGCGTACGAACGGTGGCACGCCTGTCGGCACCTTGCCTTCTGGCCGCGGCTCCCGCGCCAGGGCGAAGTCGCCCTCGATCCGCAGCAGGCCGACGCCCTTGTTCTCTTCAGGATCGGCCGGATCGAGCTGGTGGAAATAGGCTGGGGGCTCGCGGTCGGCACCGGTGGCACCACGGCGCAAGGTGTAGAAGACGCCAGGGACTCCACCGGTCACGCCTATCCGACCGCTCATCGTCCTGGGGGTGACCGGCACCGTCAGCGCCAGGGCGACCGTCGCGTCAGGCTCCGTCAGCACGACCGCCGCCCGAGCGAGCTGCACGAGCGACTCGCCGACATCCCAATGGGTCTTGCGCGCTTGGACGATCACCAACGTGTCGTCGTCGAGACGCATGGTGTCGAGACGCAGCTCACCGCCGTCGCCAGGCCGCCAATCACCGAGCGAGACATAACCCCGGGGGATGACACCGAGATCGGACGGCGGCGGTGGCACCATGACGTCGGGCTCTCCGTCGACCGAGATCTCGAGTACGTCACCGTCCGGATCGCCATAGACAAAATCGGAGTCGGCGAGGGTGCGTCCCCAAAGCCGATACTCGGCATTAGTCTGCGTGTCGGCGACCGCAATCATGGTGCTCGCACCCAAAGGGATCACCGAGGAGACGGCGGTGACCTCGGCGGCGAGATGGGCGCGCACGGCGAGCGGCAACTCGATCTCGAGCAGCTCGGACGCCGTTGCGCCTCCGTCTGCCGCATCGAAAGCCCTGGTGGCACGGATGCGGATCGACGTGTCCTCGACCATGGGTCGGGATCGTAGAACGATGCGCGTGTCAGGTCCGAGGCCACCGACGTCGGCGATCGATAGCTCGATCTCACCCCCGTCCCGCTCCTCGACCAGTCGATAGTCGACACCTTCCTGGGCGTCATCGATTTCGACGTCGACGCTCGTGCCGAAATCGACGATGCGGGGTGCGGTATCGGCGGGGTTGCTGTGCGAAGGATCGAGCGGCCGGGCGTCGATCCGGGCGCTGAGCGAGGTGTCGAGGCCGACCCTCACGGTTGCGGTCTGGTGGAGCCAGGCGCTGCGCCCCGGATCATCGCGCTTGTAGGCGAGGATGCTGTAGGTCACATCCTCTGTGATGGGTGGCGTCTCGAGGACCGTCGTTGCGCCCGTGCCTTCGGCGTCGGCAAATGCTGGGACCGACAGATCATCGCTCTCGCGGAGCTCGTAGTTGACGTCGCTCTGGCCTGGAACGATCAAGATCTTGGCGGTTTGACCGAAGGGCACCTTGAGATCGCCGACTTCCGGATCCTGAAGCGGATGGGTCTGACCGACGCCCAGGAGATCGATGACCCGATCACGAGTGGCACGAACGTGATGATGAGAGAGTCCCGCCGTCTCAGCTCGGTTCGCTTCTGTTGTTCCGAGCTGTTTCTTTCTCCGTGATTCGCGCAGGTGGCCGAGCCAGGAATCCCAGGCATCGTGGAACGTGCGCCAGTCGTCTTCTCCGAGCCATAGGATCCGGGGAACGAGATGGGCCGGCGTTTCGTTGCGCACGGTCTGTTCGACGAAACGCCTGAGGTGATTCGCATCCCCCTCGGCTTCGCCGAACCGTGGCGTCTCGAGAAAAACTAGGCTGAGCTGATGGGAGAAGACGTCGGCCGAAGCCGCATGCACCAGGAACGGAACCGTCTGGGTCCGATCCTCGGCCACGGGACGCAGAAGGACGTGCTCGATGACTAAGGGCCCCTCGTCGGGCAACAGTCCGATCCTGTGTCGGATGCGTGCCTCGAGCCCTGATCTGTTGTCTGGACCGGGCGGTTCGAGAACGTTGAAAGCAGTGCCACGACCACTGGAGAGACGCGGGTAGTCGCGCAGAAACGCTTGTTTGTCCCGGGCCAGCTTGTCTCCAGCACGGATGCCAGCGGGCGATCTGTCGTCGGTTTGGATCGCCGCGTGGTCCGCGAATGCCTCCGCGAAACGCGCCAGCAGGTGGTTCAAGAAGCGGTTCTTGCGCTCGGACCTCGAATCATCAGCGTCTTCGGTGAGCTTCTCGATCGCTCGTCGACCCTGGTCTTCTCCACCGAGAATGAGCTCATCCACATGCAAGTCGGGATCGTCGAGCCTGCCAGCGAAGTACGTCCGCAGATCGTCGCCGTGAAACGAGTAGAGATCACCAGCGTGGCCGAGCTGGGCGAACGCATCGGCCAAGAGCCGATCGAAAAGCAGCAGGTAGGCTTCGAGCTGGCGTGCACGAGCCTGACGCTCGGGTGTCGCCGATGGTGGCAAACCCGTTGGGCCGATGCCATAGGCGGCGGGAAAATGATGTTGGA
>JBCDBH010000471.1:0-4098 GCA_039184055.1 Acidobacteriota bacterium | reverse complement strand
CTCGACACGAGCGTCGGGATAACCCGGCTCACGGAAGCTGGCGGCTGACAACGCCGTGTCGCCGAGATCGGCACCTCTGAGGTCGGCACCGGCAAAACGGGCCCCTTCGAGGTCGGCGCCGTGGAGATTCGCCGCCTCGAGACGTGCCCCACGCAAATCACACAGGCTGAGATTGGCACCACGTAAGTCGGCACCGCTCAGGTCGACGTCACGTAGATCGCACGCCTTGAGATAAAGATCGCCGATCTCACGGGAGCGTGGTGTCCAGCCCCGCAGATCGACACCGATCATCACTCGTCGTGGTCCACGGTACGGACGGAAATCCGTGGCCTCGAGAAACCGCTCTAGATTTTCGGGACGGACCGAACCCGTCGTGAAGCGTTGATCACCCGGAATCGGATCGGCATTGTTGTGGTAGGCCGACTCGCGTTCCCAATAGCCGAGCTGATCGTCGACTCGTAGCTCGATTGTGCGCAGCCACTTCAGGCTTTTGTAGAAGTAGCGTGACGGTGTCACGGTGCGCAGAGGACCCCCGTGCTTGGGTTCCAAGGGTTCGCCATCGCGACCGTGGATCACCCACGTGTCGCTTCGCGCAAGCTCGAGGGGTAGGGACGTATCGTGATCGCGATCCGAATAGGCGACGAAGCGAACGAAACGCGCGTCCGCTTTCACACCGACACGTTCGAGGAGCAAGGCGAGAGGGGTGCCATCGAGCCGCATCCCGAGGTGACTCCAACTGGTCACGCAATGGATATCGGCGACGAGACGCTCCTGGGGCAAAGCGAGCACCTCGTCGTAGGTCAGAACGAGTGGATGATCGACTCGTCCGACGATCTCGAGCCGCCAGGAGCGCAGGTCGAGCGCCTCGGCCGGTGGTGCTTTCTCTCCCACCACCGGCCATTTGCGGGTCGCGGTCTGACCCGGGTGCAAGGCACCGGTCGCGCGCTCGACGACTTTCATGGCCTTAGACTCCGGCGATCGCTTCCCAGGGAAAGCCGTCACGACCGTAATGACCGTGATAAGCCGTGTCGCGGAATCGCCATCCCTCGGGACGGAAGAGCCCCAGCTGGTCGATGATGCCGCGTGGCGACAGGTCGGTGAAGTGTTCCCGCACCCAGCCGGAAAGATCCTTCTGCTGATCGGTGAACGCGAGCACCATTTCCGGCTGCGTCTTGCCGATGCAATACGCCAGCTTGACCGTGCACTCCTTGGCGTCACCGATACCGTGCGCAACGATCGTCTTGGCGATGTGGCGGCACATGTAGGCAGCGGAGCGGTCGACTTTGGTGGCGTCTTTGCCCGAGTAAGCACCGCCGCCGACCGGCACGCGTGGTCCGTAGGCGTCGACGACGATCTTGCGTCCGACGACACCGGCATCACCCGTCGGCCCACCGATGACGAAGATGCCGGTTCCGTTGATCTTCACGTTACTCGGATCGACTTCGCCACACACCGGCACCACGACGTGCTCGTACACCGACGAGAACACGTCTTCGAGACCGATGTCTTCGGAGTGTTGAGCCGCGATGACCACGCTGCTGATATTGCCGTCACCGTCGAGCGACACCTGTGATTTGCAGTCGGCGCGCAGCCACGGCAGGCGCTTCGAGGTCTGCAGCTCACGCAAGGTCACGATGATGTCGCGCGATAGCTGATACTCGCGCGGCATGAAGGCCTCGGTTTCGGCGCTGGCGTACCCCACCATGATTCCCTGATCGCCGGCGCCGAAGCTATCGGTGCCTTCGGCGATATGCGGCGATTGCGACCGAATGTGATCGATCACGGTAAGAGTCTCGGTGTCCTCGCCATAGCCGATCTCTTTCCACACCTCACGCGCCAGCTCGGTGACATTGAGCGCCGCGCGCACCTCGGGGGTCATCTTGACCTCACCGGAAACGATGAGCAGATTGTCCTTGGCCAAACATTCGATCGCCGTACGCACCGCCATGACGGTGTCTTCCCCATCGGGTGCAGAGAGATCGAGCGCCGCGTCGAGGATGCGATCGGCCACTTGGTCACAAAACTTGTCTGGATGTCCCGCGGCAACGTGCTCCGCGGTCCTCGGAAGGCCCTCGATCATTCCCCTCTCCTTTTATCGGGTTCCATGCAACTAGCCGGGCGGTGGCGCCCGTGCATCGCGCTGTCGTGGTTTTGTTTGGCGGGCTGGGCAAGAAGGAAGGTCCGCCGCCGATCGAATTGGCCGCCAAGCATACACGATGCGACGGACCGTCCCCAAGCCGCCAGAAGGCCCGCGACCTGGGTTTACCGACGCGTCTAACCCGTCGAGCTCGATGCCTCGGGTAGCTCGATGCCTTGCTCGATCAGACGCGCCATACTCTCGGCCTCGATCGGCTCCGAAAACAGATAGCCCTGGCCAGCTTCGCAGCCGAGCGCGCGAAGCTGCGTGAGCTGAGCCTCGGTTTCGATGCCCTCGGCGACCACCGTGAGACGTAGGTTGTGTGCCAGGACGACGATCGTGCGCACGATCTCGAGCTCATCGGCACTGTCGGTCATGCGACTGACGAACGAACGATCGATTTTGAGAACGTCGATCGGGAAACGGTGCAGGTGCGACAAGGAAGAAAAGCCGGTGCCGAAATCGTCGATGTCGAGCCCCACTCCGAGGGATCGAAGCTCGGACAAGACGGTGGTCGCCACCTCGGCATTCTGCATGATGACGATCTCGGTCAGCTCGAGGGTGAGCGCCGCCGCGTCGAGCCCGGAAACGTCGAGCGCGGTTCGCACGCGATCGAGAATCGAAGCATCGATCTGGCGACTGTCGAGATTGACCGAAATCCCGAGCTCGGCGGCTGCCGGAAGTTCGTCACGCCAGGTCATCATCTGCTTACAGGCGTGGGTCAACACCCACTTGCAGACCTCGTTGATGAGACCGATCTCGTGCGCCAGCGGTAGAAAATCCATGGGCGCGATCAGTCCTTTTTCAGGATGATTCCAGCGCACCAAAGCCTCGACTCCACGCATCCGACCACTCTCGAGGTCCACGGTGGGCAGATAGCGCAACGTGAGCTCGTCGCGTTCGAGGGCGCGGCGAAGGTCGGTCTCCATGGCGAGCTGGGCGACCGCGGAGGTGTGCATTTCCGGATCGAACCTGACCTGCCGAGTCCGCCCGAGAGCTTTGGCGCGATACATCGCGGTATCCGCGTCGCGCAGGATATCGGCTGGCCGTTCGTAGTCCGACGACGACAGGGCGATACCGAGACTGGCCGAGGTGAACACCTCGCGCCCGAAAATCGTGAACGGCTCGCTGAGCTCTTCTTGGACACGCTCGGCGACTCGATCGATCTGCTTCTGGTCCTCCAGCTCTTCGACCAGGATGGCGAATTCGTCACCGCCGAGCCGCGCGACGGTATCGCCCATCCGCAAGCAGGACTCGAGCCGTCGGGCGATCGAGGTCAGAAGCTGGTCACCGGCCATATGACCGAGACTGTCGTTGATCACCTTGAAGCGGTCGAGATCGAGAAAGATGACGCCGAAGTTGTACTCTTTTTTGCGGCTGGCGCGCCGTACGGCGTGTTCGAGCCGATCCATGAACAACGCGCGATTCGGCAAACCGGTGAGATCGTCGTGCAGCGCTTGGTGGCTGAGCTTTTTCTCCGCTTCTTTGCGATCCGTGATATCGCGCTGCGAGCCCGCCATGCGGTACACGGTTCCGGTCTCGTCGCGCACCGCCAGGCCACGGGTTTGCACCCACCGCCACGCGCCGCTCTTGGTACGCATCCGGTGCTCGGTCTCGAAATGGCCCGAGCCTCCAGCGAGATGTCGCTCGAGCTGACGTTCCAGAGCAGACCGTTCTTCGGGATGGACCAGCTCGAGCCAGGCGTCGAGCGTGTCGCCGATTTCCTGCTCGTGATAGCCCAACGTATGTGCCCAGCGTGGTGAGTAATACACCGTTCCAGTGCGAAGATCCCAATCCCACAGGCCATCGTTGGCGCCTGCCGCGGTCAACGCATAGCGCTCTTGGCTTTCCCTGAGCGCCTCTTCATTGCGCTTGCGATCGGTGATGTCGCGAACCGCACCCACCATTGCCGTGGCGTGTCCCTGTGGATCGAGAATCGTCGAACGGGACAAGAGTCCGGG
>JBCDBH010000470.1:0-4108 GCA_039184055.1 Acidobacteriota bacterium | reverse complement strand
GCTCGACGAGCTCGGGCTGGTCGGCGCGGCCGGCGGCGGCTAGGGCGCCCCCGGCGCGGCCGGCGGCGGCTAGGGCGTCCCCGGCGCGGCCGGCGGCGGCTGATTCACCATGAACGCGACGTAGGCGAAGACGGGATCGACCAGCTCGTTCGGGCCCTCGGTACGTGCGTCGACGCGAGCGGCATCACCGGTCATCCGTCCGCTGAAGAGCTTCCAGGCGACGTCGCTGGGCAAGGTGATACTCGCGTCGGTGGCATCGCTCCCGGTACCGATGATCAGGGCCCATTCGAGGTCGCGTGGCTCGAGGACCCAAGCACGAGAGACCTGCCCTTCCAGAATCAAGCCGATACGTGTGCCAACCGGAACACCGGCGCTCCGATACGCCCAGGGCAAGCCCCGTACGAACGTATCGAGCACCGCGCCGAGAATCTCGGCATCGTCGATCGGTGGCGCGCCGACGGCATCGCGGATCTGCTGCTGGTGATGCCATTTCTCGGTCAGCTCACGCGCGATGTCGAACCAAACCGGCGAGCGTTCCTGACCGGCCCACGCGACTCCGAAGGTCGCGTCGGCATGAAGGTCTTGGTCAGCGAACGTCGCCTCGACTCGCGGACCACTCCACGCGAGCAGCTCGACGAGCATTCTCGGACTGAGTCGTTTGGCGGCGGTCACCCAGGTGGCGTTGAGTTGATCGAGAAACCCGACGAGGTCGTCGAAGCTGTCGATCGGGCCGGTGGGAGGCGGTGGGAAATGACCGTCACGCTCGACCGCGAGACGACGCAGATCGGTATCGAGCAGATGCGCGACGACATCCCGGACTCGCCACGCCGACGTAACAGGGCGATTCCAGTCCTCGCCATCCAGTCCATCGAGCAAGGCGGTCAACGACTCGCGGAGCGGTGGGAAGAAGGGACGAACGTCGAGCGGCCTGGGAGTCTCGGGGGGCACGGCCTGGAACCTCCAAGTGGTTCGCTGGCTAGGTTACCGGTTCGGGTCGGTGGATGAAGAAGCCCTGGACGTAATCGACCGAGAGCTCGGCGAGCATGTCGAGGGTGGTTTGGTTTTCGACCCATTCGGCGATGGTGCCCAAGCCCATGACGGCGCCGATTTGGTGGATCGACGCGACCATGGCTCGCTGGATGGGATCTTGCTCCATGCTCTGCACGAAGGCGCCGTCGATTTTGAGCAGGTCGACCGGTAGGTCTTTGAGATAGGCGAAGGACGACAAACCGCTACCGAAGTCGTCGAGAATGAAGCGACAGCCGGATTTCTTGAGCTCGCGCATGAAGGTGATGGCGCGCGACAGGTTGGATACGGCGGCGGTTTCGGTGATCTCGAAGAAGACCCGGTCGGCGGTGACGCCGCTGGCTTCGAGCCGCTCGGCGACGAAGCCGAGAAAGGTGTCGTCGCTGAGGCTCTGGCCGGAGAGGTTGATCGAGACGGGTTTGTCGGCCAGCACCGTGCCGCTGGCCATCGCTTTCAAGGTACGACGCACCACCCAGCGATCGATCGACGGGCCGAGCTGGTATTGCTCGGCGACCGGAATGAAATCACCCGGCGCGATCCGCTCGCCACGTTCGTCGACCATCCGCACGAGCACTTCGTAGAGCGGTGCGTCGGTGCCGTCGGCGGCGACCGGTCGAATCTGCTGGCAGAAGAGCTGGAGGCGATCTTCGGCGAGCGCCTGACGCACCCGGTGCACCCACTGCACGCGGTCGTAGCGCTCGGCGACCGCGCTGTCGTCGGGAATCGACTCGTGAATCCGGTTCGGACCGCTCTCACGCGCCAAATAACACGCCGCATCGGCGGTTTTGAGCACGTGAACGACGCTTTCGCTGGCGGCGGTGATCGGCACCAGACCGACACCGATCGCGACGTCGAAGATCTGCCCACCCCATTCGAAGTTGAAGTCACGTACTCGATCGAGGATCTCGCCGGCTATTTTGCGCCCGCGAGCCGGGGTGGCGTCTTCGAGCAAGATGCCGAATTCGTCACCACCGAGCCTCGCCAGCAGGCCCTCTTCGCCCACCACGCCTTCGAGCACCCGCGCCATCTGTCGCAGCAGCTCGTCGCCCGCGGTATGACCGAAGGTGTCGTTGACCAATCTGAACTGGCGAATATCGAGAAAGAGCAGGACGTGCCGCCGGGCCCGTTCGCGTGACCGCTCGAGCGCGGCTTCGAGATGGATTTCGAGCTCGAGACGGTTGTAGAGACCGGTGACCGAATCGTGACTGGCGAGGTACGCCATCTCGCGCTCGAGCCCTCGGATCTGGGTGAGATCCTTGAACGCCAAGACCACGCCGATCACATTGTCACCACTGCGATCGAGGATCGGCGAGGCGGTATCGCGCACGACGAATTCATGCCCGTGACGACCGTGCAGAATCGAGAAGCCGGGGAGCTCGAAGGTGCGTCGTTCGTCGAGCACACGCGAGACGACATCGGCGCGACGACGACCGGTGGCCTCGACGGTGACCTCGTAGATCTCGCCCACCTCGCGGCCGAGCGCCTCGTCCAGCCACCAGCCGGTGAGTCGTTCGGCCACTGGATTCAGATAGTCGATCCGGCCGTTTTCATCCGTGCGGATGACCCCGTCGCCAATCGCCGCGAGGGTGACCTGAGCGCGTTCTTTCTCGCGTTCGAGCGCGCGCTCGGCCTGGTGGCGGGTCAAGGCGCCGGCGAGGATCTCGCCCAGGATCACCAGCGGCGTCAGCGCCTCGTGCGGCCAGGCGCGCGTCTCGTGCACCTGATCGCAGGTCAAACAGCCGATCAGCTCTTCCTGATGCACGAGCGGCACGGCGACCATCGAGACCACCCCGAGCCGACGGAGCTCGTCGAGCTCACCGGCCGCCTCTTCGGGCAAGGCGGCGACATCGGGAACATGAAGCGGCTTGTTGGCGCGCAGTTGATCGAGACCCCACTCGAAGCGTTCGATCGGCTGTGGCTCCATCATCTCGACCGGCGGCACGGCACGCGCCGCGATCCAGCCGAAGATCCGCCGCATGACCCCTTGCTCGTAGTCGATTTCGAACAGCGAGACGCGATCGATCCCGGCCACTTCACCGAGCGTACGCAGCGCGGCGCGTACGCCGTCGTCGAAGCGATCCGAGGCGATGGCGAGAAATTGCTTGGAGATCCGTAGGATCAGCTGCTCGAAACCGAGCTGACGCTGCAGGGCATGCTCGGTGTGGTGATAGGGCGTGGTGTCGATACAGGTGCCGAGCACCGCGACCTCACCTTCGTACTCGATCCGCACCGCGCTCCACAGCACCCAGCGCACGGTCTGGTCGCGATGCATGAGTCGCAAGGTGTAACGATCGGGCACCGACTCACCGGCCAGACGCTTTGTGGACCGCTCCCGGACCAGCTCACGATCCTCGGGAACGACGATCTCCAAGAACGGATCGAGCGCCAGCAGCTCGTCACGGCTGAAACCGGTGAGCCGTTCAGTGGCCTTGTTGACATACAGCAGCCGGACGCCCCGATAGACCACCATCGCGGCATCGGTCGTTTCGGTCAGGAGCTGCAGATAGGCCGGGTCGATGTTCGGCTCAGTAAACTCGGGCATCGATGCTCGGATCATAACGCAGCGCGAAACCGCCGCGTCGGCGATTCAGTTGGCCTGACGCGGGGCAGGGAGGCTAAATTCGAGCCAGCATGACCTCGACCTGGCGCTCGCGATCATCACGCACCACCGAGAGGGTGACGGTGGCACCCAAACCGGCCTGCTCGAAAGCGTAGAGCAGGTCGTCGATATTGCGGATGGGCTCCCCGTTCGCTGCGACGATGCGGTCACCGAGCACGACCCGGCGACGACGGGTCATCTCGATCCCCTCGAGACCGGCACGCGCCGCCGGCCCACCCGCGAACACATCGCGAATCACCACGCCGTCGAGCCCGAGCCGCGCGGCGTAGTAGTCGGAGAGCGGCTGAATGCCGATGCCGACGCGCTCCGGCTCCCCGCTGCGGATCAGTTGCGGTACGAGCCGTTTGGCGGTGGCGATCGGCACCGCGAATCCAAAGCCCGCCGATGCCCCCGACGGGCGGAAAATCGCCGGATTGATGCCGATAAACCGCCCCCCCGCGTCCAGCAGGGGCCCACCCGAAT
>JBCDBH010000469.1:0-4109 GCA_039184055.1 Acidobacteriota bacterium | reverse complement strand
GGTCAGTGTCGCCAGCTGCTCGTCGGCGTCGCTCCGATCGTGCACAGCAAGATCGAGCTTCGCCTCGGCATGGATCACCTGAACGGGCTGACCGGCGACGTTGTCGAAACCGGTGCGCAGCGACTCGTGCCGGCTCACCAGTCGATCGAGCGCGCGGGCTAACCGATCGACGTCGAGCACGCCACGCAAACGAGCCCCGAGCGGCAGGTTGTAGACCGAGCTTCCGGGCTCGAGCTGATCGAGAAACCACAGCCGCGTTTGCGCGAACGACGCCGGCAAACGCACACGCCCCGCCTTGTCGGGCTCACGAGGCAACAGGATGATCGGCGCTTCGGCCTCGCCGCTGGTATTCGCAACCAGCGTCGCCAAAGCCGCCACGTTGGGCTTGGCGAAGAACATACTCAGCGGAATCTCGATCCCGAGCGTGCGACGCAGCTGCACCACCGTGCGGGTGGCGAGCAGGGAATGACCCCCGAGCGCGAAAAAATCATCTTCGACCCCGACTCGGTCGACGGCGAGCACCTCGGCGAAGATCTCGGCAATGGTCGCTTCGATCGGTGTACGCGGCGCGATCGTCGTCGTTTCCGCCAGGCGAGTCGGCAGGGGCAGCGAGCGTCGATCGACCTTACCGTTGGGCAGATGAGGCAGCGTGTCGAGCATCACCAGACGCTCGGGCACCATGTGCGGAGGCAGCTTCTCGCTCAGCCGACCGAGCCACGCGGTCTCCTCGACCTCGGCCGTGTCGATCCCCTGGACGCCGACCCACGCCACCAAACGCGGCGCACCGGCGATCTCGACGACCTGCGCCACCGCCTCGACCACGTCACCCTGCTCGAGCAGACGCGCTTCGATCTCACCGAGCTCGATCCGATAGCCGCGTAATTTGACCTGATGATCGACGCGGCCCAAGAACTCCAATTCGGCCTCTTGGCATGCATCGCCGTGACGCCACCGCACGCGATCGCCGGTGCGATACATCCGAGTGCCATCACCCGAGAACGGATCGGGCACAAAGCGCTCGGCGGTCAGGCCGTAGCGATGCACATAGCCACGTGACACGCCGACGCCACCGAGATAGAGCTCGCCGAGCGCACCCGGCGCCACCGGTCGGAGCTCGCGATCGAGCACGTAGGCGAAGGTCCCGGGAAGCGGCCGGCCGATGGTCGGCTCACCCTGCTCGCCCCGCGTGAGCCGCGCGGCGGTGGAATAAGTGGTGTCCTCGGACGGGCCGTAGAGATTCCACACCGTCTCCACGGTGGGTGCGTTGGCGAACACGGCGTCGACCAGGGCGCGACGCAGAGGTTCACCGGGCAGATTGATCACCCGGGTGGTGCTCGGCAAATCGGCGAGCTGAAGCACCTCGGCCATCGCCGACGGCACCATCGTGACCATGGTGACCCTGTCGCGGTGTGGATGCTCGACCACGTCGAGCGCGTTCGCACCGAGAATCATCGTGCCACCGGTGGTAAGCGGCGCGAAGATCTCGAAGATCGAGACGTCGAAGTTGATCGAAGTGGTGGCGAGCGACGCACCCAAAGCGTCATTGTCGTAGACCTCGACCGCCCAATCGAGCATCGCGCAGGCGCTGCGATGGGTGATGGCGATGCCTTTGGGTCGACCGGTCGAGCCGGAGGTGTAGATCACATGCGACAGACGATCCGGCTCGCGGACCAGCGTGAGCGGACGCGATGCATAGCGTTCCAAATACTCGGTGTCCTCATCGAGATCGACCACCAATAAACGCCGCTCGACCGCGCTCGATTCGGTCCGGGTGTCAGTGTACGCGCCCGGTGGCCGGGCGAGATCGAGCACCGCGAGCGACGCTGAACGACCGACGATCACCGTGGCTTCCGTGTCGACGAGCAGGAAGGCCAGGCGATCCCGTGGATAGCTCGGATCGAGCGCCACGTAGGCCGCACCGACGACGTGGGTGGCCAGAATCGTCGCCACCATGTCGCTCTCACGATCGAGACACACCCCGACCACGCTCTCAGGACGCACCCGAAGATCGCGTAGATAGCGCGCCAGGATCCACACCCGATCCATCAGCTCGGCGTAGGTCCACGAGACATCCCCATCGATCAGGGCGACCTGATCGGGCGTCCTGGCAGCCTGGTCGACCACCCGACCGATCAACGTATCGGTCACCGGTGGCGCGTCGACCGTGGCGCCACTCCACTGCTCGAGCACGCGACGCTCGGTGGTCGAGGTCATCACCGGTAGGTGGTGCACCATGGTGTGAGGTGAGCGTGACGCCGCGTCGAGGAAGACGACCCAGCCGTCCATCCAGGTGGCGATCGTCGGGGCGTCGAAACGCGCCGTGGCGTACTCGGCCCAGCCGTCGAAACCGCCGTCCGAGCGCGCCGTCAGCTCGACTTGCAGATCGACCTTGGCGGTATCGGTAGCGAGTGGCTCGAGGGTGGTGTCGAGACCGGAAAGATCAGGCGCAACGGGCGGCATCTCGACCACCGTCAACAAAGTCTGCACGAGCGGTGGCACCGCACCGCGCTGAGGCGCCAGCTCGGCCACCAGGAGCTCGAACGGTGTCCCAGCGTGATCCTGTGCCGCCGTCACCACGTCACGCGCCCGCGCGACGAGGTCGACAACGGTCGGCTGTCCCGAGAGGTCGAGCCACAATGTCAAGGTGTTGACGAACGTGCCGATCAGACCTTCGAGCTCGGGTCGTGAACGACCGGCCACGGGTGTGCCGACGGCAAGATCATGACGGTCACCGAGCCGCCCCAGGTAGGCAGCGAAGGCCGCCAGGACGACCTGGAAAAGCGTCGCGTCGAGCTGTCGACCGAGGGTTCGTAGCCGCTCGGCGACCTCCGACGAGATCGAAAAGGTCGAGCGCGCGCCAGCCGAGGACGGCGTGGCCGGCCACGAGCGATCACCCGGTAGCTCGAGCGGCTCGAGATCGGTCAGACGGTCACGCCACCAGCCGAGATCGGCGTGTAGATCGTCCTTGCGACCCTCTTCCCACACCGCGACGTCGCCGACCTGGATCGGCAACGGCTCGTCGGTGGGCTCGTGCCCCGCGACCCGGGCGTTGTACGACAAGGCCAGCTCGTGACAGAAAATCGCGATCGACCAGCCATCGGCGACCGTGTGATGCACGGTCAGCGCGAGGGCATGATCGTGCTCGGCGAGCGCGAAGAGCTCGAAGCGGATCAAGGGCCCGGTGTCGAGCGAGAAGCGATGGCGGGCCGCGTCGTGAAGTCGTGTCGCGAGCGTCTCGTCGTCCACCTCGGCTGTGGTCACGAGACCGGCCGGCCACAGCGCGTCGGTCGCCACCACCTCCTGCACCGGCTCGTCGTTCTCACCGAGCACGAAACGAGTACGCAACGCCTCGTGGCGCTCGACGATCCGACGCAGCGCGCCCTCCAGCGCGTCACGATCGAGCTCACCACGCAAACGGAGCGCGGCGGCGAGATTGTAGGTGGGGACACCGGGGTCGAGCCGATCGAGCAGCCACAGACGACGCTGCGCGGCCGACAGAGGGATGGGCGCCGATTCATCCCGTTGCACAATGTGACTGGTGGACGAGCCCTTGAGCTTGCGAATCAAATGATCGAGCCGGCCCCGACGAGCGCCGCGCTCGGCGGGTGATTGCGAAGACCCGGTTTCCCGCAACATCGCGACTCCTTTAAAAAGTTCTCGAAAGCGACAAGGAGCGTGCAGCCCGATCGAAACAGCCATCTCGGGTATTCCTTGCTCTTTCACTCACTGGAGGCACGCGACGACAACGAATATCCACGGATATTCAGAGGCGAAACACGCCTCGAAGAGAAGAATAGGTACGAAACGACGATCAACGTCGACGACCGGGCACGAATGGGACGCGACGAAGACTCTGTCTAACCTACGTATGAACCGAGACTGGAGTTACCTCTTTAGCCTGATTGTCTCGCCGACCCTCTGACGACGAGGCCCCTTGCCGACGGGCCTAGGGTGTGTAGTGAGACGTCAAGACTGCCAAGAGAAAACGTACAGTCGCTCATGAACATAGCACGAATTCTCTGCCGCAAGTCGAATTGGGCCAGGCCGCACGGACCGAGCCGTGTAGGCCACCTAGGCCGGGCCGGGCCGGGTCGGGCCGCGCAGGCCGG
>JBCDBH010000468.1:0-4112 GCA_039184055.1 Acidobacteriota bacterium | reverse complement strand
CCGCACCGACTCCCCCGGCGGGCGGTCGGCGGGGGCGAACCGCACCACCGCTAGCGAGCCGCTGTCGCGCCACCCCTCGGGTACCGGGGCGACGGTGACGCCCAGCGCGCCGAGCCGCCCGCGATCGCTCGTCGCGGCGTGGCGGCGGGACGCCAGTCGTTCGTCGAGATAGTCGAGCGCCAAGTCCAACCAGGCGGCGGAGAAGCCATCCATCCGGCTATTCCAGCCGATCAAACCGTGTTCATAGTGCTGGGTGCGACCGTGGTTGCCGAGCTGGCGCACGGTCCGCGCCATGTCCTCGTCGCGACACACCACCGCACCGGCATCGCCGCAGGCTCCGAGCACCTTGGCGGGATAAAACGAAATCGTCGCCAGCTCGGCGTCGCGATATACCGAATCGTCTCGCCACGTGCTTCCCCAAGCCTGCGCGCCGTCCTCGATCAGCGTGACACCGCGTTCACGACACAGCTCCCGAAAGGCATCGAGCCGGGCCGAGCCCCAGCCGTAGAGGTGCACCAGGATCACCGCTTTCGGCTGATGCTTCTCGATCGCCTCGCGACACAGCTCGAGGTCCATCTGCAGATCGTCGGGATCGACGTCGACCGTGATCACGTCGGCGCCGACATTGACCACCGCTTCGTAGGTCGCCCAAAACGTCGCGTCGGGGATGACCACGCGATCACCACGGCCGACACCGGCGGCGCGCAAAGCGAGCTGGAGTGCGTCGGTGCCGTTGGCGCATCCGACCACGTGACCGCCGGTCAGCTCGCTCATACGCGCCTCGAGCGCCGCGACTCGCGGCCCACCGACAAATTGCGTATGGGCGCTGATTTCGCGACAGAGCACGGCCCAGCGCTCGAGCAGATCCGGCTCGAAACGGCGCAAATCGATAAACGGTACAGTCATGTTTTCACGCTCATGGGTTGGTGACGGATCGTGGAGGGGGCGACCGGCCGTGATGGTGTCATGGTCGCGTCACGACCACAAAGTATAGTGGCCAGGCCAGGCTCCTCCTTACACATGGTAAAGTCCCATCGAGAGAAGAGAGAAGCAACTCGGAGGAGACGGTATTGCAACCGGCGGACAGCACTCTGGCACCCCCCGATGCCAGGGCACTGCTCGATCAGTTGCCGGCGATGGATGTCGACGAGCAGCTGGCGACTTTGGAGCGCTTGATTCACGTACCCGACATCGACTTCCGGCGTCGGGTGATCGGTATGGGCTCGGCCATCTTGACCGAAGAACGTCTGGTCGACTTTCTTCGCGACGAAGCCGACGACGTCCGGCGCAATGCCGGTGTCGAGATGCTCAAGCTACGCCGCCAGCGGGCTTTTCGTCTCGCCTCGCATCTGCTCGACGACGCCGATCCCGACGTCGTGCTGCAGGCCGTGCTCATCCTCAGCCACCTCAAAGACCTGCGTGCGCTCGAGATGCTGCGCACCCGCGCCCTCACCCACGAAGATCCGAACGTCGTGCAAGAAGCGGTCATCGCTCTCGGCCGTCTCGGCTACACCCGAGCGCTCGACGACCTGCTGCCTTTGCTCGATGGTGAATTCTGGGTCGCGGCGGCGGCCATCGAAGCTCTCGGTCGTCTCGGCTCGACCGCCGCGGTGCCCGGCTTGGTCAGCGTCTTGACGGATATCTTGCTCGGCCCCTTCGCCGCCGAAGCCCTGACCCGAATCGGTGGCCTCAACGCCTACCACGCCATGGCCCGCCATTGGATCCGTCACCATCGCGACCTCGACCCGGCGGTGCATCTACGCCGTCTGGTCTACATCGCCGAAAATCTCACCTGTGACGCACCCGAGATTCCAGGTTTCGCCGATGTGCTGCAAAGTCACTGTGGCGAGGAAGAGCGCAAAGAGGTGCGGGGTTTGGCGCTACGCTGCCTAACACTACTAGGCGGCCAAAACCGCCCTCTCGCATTTTTTTGACGGTACGTCGCGATCACACATCTCTGACTTACGGGGCGGGATCGCACGTCATCTCCAGGTGTGCTCGTTCCTCGCTCACTCGACGTACTTGAAGTACGCCTCCGTTCGCTCGTCTCTTGCGCTACCTGGATCTAACGCACGCTACCGCCCCTCGGCATCGAGGTGGTTATCCGTTGGTGCGTAGGGTGGAGATGATCTCGAGGATTTTGGTGTCGGCTTCGAGTAGGGGGAGGGGTGTGGAGCCGGCGCCTACGTGGCCGCCACCGCCGTAGTCGGACATGAGCTCGCCGACTGAGGTTTGGCAGGTGCGGTTGAAGATGGAGTGGCCGACGTTGACCATGACGTGGTCGCCCCGTTTGCCCCATTGCGCGCGCACGGAGACGTTGGCTTCGGGGAAGAGGGTGTAGACGAGGAATCGATTGCCGGCCGGGGGCGTTTCGACACGGCGAAAGTCGGAGAAGACGACGTTGTTCTCGAGCCGGGAGATGTCCATGATGGTCCAGCAGAACTCTTCGTTTTGCTCGAACATGCGAATGATGCGTTCGCCGGTTTCGGCTTCGAGCAGGACTTCTTCGAGGCTCATGGAGTCGAGACGATCGAGGGTGCGACGGAAGAAGCCTTCGTCGTCGCCAAGACCGGTGCGCGGGTCGAGCGCGAAGCCGAGCAGGATCCACTCTTTGGGCTTGAGCACGTCGGCTTCGTCGAGCTGGGCGGAGTCGAGCCTGTTGGTCTGTTCGACCATCGGCTGCCAGCTGGCGTCTTCGCCGTAGAACTCCCACACCAGCTGAGCCGCCGAGGGCGCCTTGCGCCACAATCCACGAAATTCGGCCGGTGGTTTTTCGTTCGACTCGGTGAGTAGATGATGGTCGAACCAGGTGCCACATGCCGGGTGGTAGGGGAGATTGGCGATGATGTCGTCGCTCCGGACCTCGACCTTTTTGTCGGTGATTTGCTGAGGGTGCACCAGCACCAACTCGTCGAAGGGCTCGTGGCGGCCGATGATCAGCGCGCAGGCGAGTCCGTCGAGGTCGGGTCGAGTCAACAAGCGCATAACGTCTCCTGGATCATGAACGTCGATTATGGCAGCCGGTGGGGGCCGGAGCCAAGCGGCGGGGCCCTGTCGAAGAGAGCGTGTTTCCGTTGCCGAAGGGACCATGATGCTCGTTCCGGACCGGCGGGAGCTCGGATCGACGGAGCGGCGGCAATGGTGCCGTGAGATTGATGCTATAGTGGCCGATCTGATCGCCGTGGGAAGCGATCGATACCCAGTTCGACCGAAACCTGTCGGCCATCCATACGTTCGTCGGTCATCCAAACGTTCTCGGCGAACGGAAAGCAGCGCGACGGGACGTGCATGATCACCGGTCGGCTTCTTTCGGGTGCACCCACCGTCGCTGCCTTCGGCGCGATCTTCGAGCAAACAACTTCAGTATTCTCCATGACTTCTAGTTCTTCATCCGCCTCGGCCGTCACGCCGGCCGATGGCGCGTCGATCGTCGATGCGACGGACGAGTCGCCCGACGCGTTACGAGACGAGATTCGCCTGACTCTCGCCGAGCGTGGCCTCGAACAGGTCTTCGGGGCGCGCGATCAGAGTCTGCGCCGCATCGAGCGTGCCTTCGACGTGTCGATCACCGCTCGAGGTGGTGAGGTCACCGTCCGGGGCGACGCGGCCTCGACCGTCGAGCATTTGCTTCGTGGCCTGGTCGAGCTCGCCACCCGTGGGCAGCGGATCCGGCAGCAGGATGTGCGCACCGCGATCCGCGTTCTGCAACAGGATCCGACCATCTCGCTGGTGGATTTCTTCGTGCCCGGCGACGCGACCTTGCTCGCCGCGCGTGGCAAGGTCCAACCTCGTAGTCTGAATCAGCATCTTTATATGAAGGCGATGCTCGATCACGACATCGTCGTATCGATCGGCCCGGCGGGTACCGGCAAGACGTTTCTCGCCGTGGCCATGGCCGCCGCCGCCCTGCTCGAGAGCCGGATCAAGCGAATCGTGCTGGCACGTCCGGCGGTCGAAGCGGGTGAGAAGCTCGGTTTTCTCCCCGGCGACTTGGCGGAGAAGGTCAACCCGTATCTTCGTCCGTTGCACGACGCGCTTCACGATTTGATCGGTTTCGACAAAGCGAGCCGTTTGATGGAAAAAGGCATCATCGAGGTAGCGCCGCTGGCGTT
>JBCDBH010000467.1:0-4145 GCA_039184055.1 Acidobacteriota bacterium | reverse complement strand
CGGATGTGGCGAAAACCATCGTCTTCACGTACCAACATGAGCACGGCCAGCTTTTCTTCCCGGGCCACTTTCATCCCTTCCTCGGGACCGAGGACCATCAGTGCGGTGGCCCAACCGTCCGCGGTCGCGCAGCGGTCCGAGACGACGGTGGTGGAAGCCAGCCGATGTCGGATCGAACGCGCGGTGCGCGGGTCGATGATGTGCGAGATCCGTCGCCCATCGATCTCGCGGTAATTCCTGTAATCGCCCGAGGTCGCCATGGCGCGATCACGCAGCGGCACGACCTCGACGATCCCGGCACGTTCGGTCTCCGGACGTTCGACACCGATTCGCCAGGCTTCACCTTCGGCATTGACACCGGCGGTTCGAACTTCGCCACCGACTTCGACCATGAAACGGTCGTAGCCTCGTGATGCCAGGGCGTCGCTGATCCGATCGACCGCATAGCCCTTGGCGATCGCGCCGAGATCGACGTACACCGCGGGATGACTCTTGGCGACGCTTCGATCACCCTGATCGATCTCGAGCTTGTCCCACCCCACCCGATCACGTAGCGCATCGAGCAGAGTATCGTCGATTTTGCGGCCACCGACCTCGTCATCAGGACCGAAACCGAGTGCGTTCACCAGAGGACCGACGGTGACGTCGAAAGCGCCACCCGACTGATCGCCGATGCGTGCGGCTTCGGCCAGGACCGTGAACGTAGCCACCGACAGCACCATCGGATCGGCACCGCCGTATCGGTTGAAGCGGGTCAGCTCGCTATCGTCGCGATAGGTGGACATCGCGGCGTCGACCGTTTCCAACTCGGTCTCGATCGCTTCCTGAATCGCCGCCTGTTCAGTCTCTTCGAGCGTCGTGGCAACGATCTTGACGGAATAGCTCGTCCCCAGCGTGGGACCGCTGAACCGCCACATCGTGCCACCCGTCTCGGTGGACGTCGGTGGCGACGGCGGCGCGCAACCGCTGACTACACAAGATAAGACAACGGCGGCCACGATGGCCGCCGTGCTCCGCCACTCGGAAGGGCGGTTCCAAGTCACCGATCAGCCACCGAAGTCGTCGAACAGGATGTTCTCCGGCTCGACACCGAGACTATCGAGCATCTTCATGCACGCGGCGAGCATCAGCGGTGGCCCACAGATGTAGTACTCGACATCTTCGGGCGCCGGATGATCCTTCAGATATTCGTCGTAGAGCACCTGATGGATGAAACCGGTGTAGCCGGTCCAATTGTCTTCCTCGAGCGGATCCGAGAGCGCGAGATGCCACTCGAAGTTGTCGTGCTTCTCTTGCAGCTCGTCGAACTCGTCGTCGTAGAACGACTCGCGACGACTACGCGCGCCATACCAGTAGCTGACCTTGCGGGAGGTGTTGAGCGTCCGGAACTGGTCGAAGATGTGCGAACGCATCGGCGCCATGCCGGCACCACCACCGATGAACACCATTTCATTGTCGGTGTCCTTGGCGAAAAACTCACCGAAGGGACCACTAATGACACAGTCATCACCCGGCTTGAGGTTGAAGATGTACGACGACATCTTGCCTGGCGGCGTGTCTTCCGGCGCGCGCGGCGGCGGCGAGGCGATACGCACGTTGAGCATGATGATGTCGCTCTCGGCCGGATAGTTGGCCATCGAGTAGGCCCGCTCGACCGATTCGTCGACCTTCGACACGTAGCGCCACATGTTGAACTGATCCCAATCGCCACGGAACTCGTCTTCGATCACGAAATCCTCGTATTTGGCGACGTGGGGCGGACATTCGATCTGGATGTAGCCACCGGCGCGGAAGGGAACCTCCTCCCCCTTCGGCAGCTCCAACACCAGCTCCTTGATGAAGGTGGCGACGTTGTGGTTCGACCGAACCTTGCAGGTCCATTTGCGAACGCTGAAGATCTCCGCTGGGATCTCGATCTTCATGTCGCCCTTGACCTTCACCTGACACGACAGGCGACAGCCTTCACGAGCCTCGCCGCGACTGATGAAGCTGGTCTCGGTCGGCAGCATGGCGCCGCCGCCCTCCTTGACCGTCACGGTGCACACACCGCAACTGCCTTTGCCGCCACAGGCCGAGGGGATGAAGATCTTGTTGGCCGACAGGGTATTCAACAAGGTCGAGCCCGACGCCACCTTGAGGGTGTTGTCGGGATCGTCGTTGATGATGATGTCGACCTCACCGCTAGCCACCAGAGCCTTGCGCGCCAAGATGAGCACGCCGACCAGCGAGACGATGACGAACCAGAAGAGGAAAATACCGAGGCCGATGGTTTCGATCATGAGAGTTGCCCCCGGATCAGAGCGAAATACCCGAGAAGGCCAAGAAACCGATGGCCATCAACCCGGTGAGGATGAAGGTGATGCCGAGACCGCGTAAGCCGGCCGGCACATTGCTGTAACGCATCCGCTCGCGAATCGCGGCGAGCGCGATGATCGCCAGCGCGAAGCCGACACCGGCGCCGACGCCGAAGACGACGCTTTCGCCGAAGTTGTACTCACGCTCGACCATGAAGAGCGAGCCACCCAGAATGGCGCAGTTCACCGCGATCAAGGGCAGGAATACACCCAGGGCGCCGTATAGAGCCGGAGCATATCTGTCGAGTACCATTTCGACGATTTGCACCATCGCGGCGATCGAGCCGATATAGCTGAGCAAGCCGAGGAACGACAGGTCGTATTGCGCCCACTCCGGGCCCAGCCACGACAGCGCACCATCGGCGAGCAGGTAGGTGTAGACCAGGTTGTTGATCGGCACCGTGACGGTGAGTACGAAGACGACCGCCAGCCCGAGACCGAAGGCCGTATCGACCTTCTTCGATACGGCCAGGAACGAGCACATGCCGAGAAAGAAGGCGAGCGCCATGTTCTCGATGAACACGGCTTTGACGAATAGGCTCAGATACGCTTCGAGCATCTCAGGCCTCCTCCTCTTCATTCAGCTCAGGTTTCCAAACCTTGAGCGACCAGATGAAGATTCCGATGATGAAGAACGCGCCCGGCGACAGGACCATCAATCCGTTCGGGACGTACCAACCACCCTCGGTGACCAGCGGCAATACTTCGAGACCGAAGAGCTTGCCGGAGCCGAAGAGCTCGCGCAGAAACGCGGTTCCGAGCAGGATGAGGCTATAGCCGAAGGCATTGCCGACGCCGTCGATCAAGCTCGAGATCGGGTCGTTCTGCATCGCGAACGCTTCGGCGCGCCCCATGACGATGCAGTTGGTGATGATCAGACCGACGTAGACCGAGATCTGTTTCGAGATGTCGTAGACAAAGGCGGCCAGCACCTGATCGGTGATGATCACCAACGACGCGATGATGGTCAGCTGCACGATGATGCGGATCGACGGTGGGATCCGGTTACGGAGCAAGCTGACGGTGAAGCTAGCGCCCGCCATCACGAAGACCACCGCGATACACATCACGAGCGCGGTCTCGAGCTTGGTGGTAACCGCCAACGCCGAGCAGATACCGAGCACCTGGATGGCGATGGGGTTGTTATTGAACAGGGGGTCTAACAGAACGTCTTTCGACTTGGCCATCAGGCCGCCCTCCTCTGTGTTGATTCCGTGCTCGCACGAAGCTTGTCGAGATACGCACCGAAGCCCTGCTCGCCGAGCCAGAAGTGCAGCATGTTGGTGATTCCACGGCTGGTGATGGTGGCGCCGGACAGACCGTCGACTTCGTACGGCGCATCCGCCACGGGACCGGCCGCGCCCTTGATCACCTCGATCTCGGGCATACCGTCCTCACCGAAGATCTTGCGACCCGGCCACAGACCTTTCCAACGCGGGTTGTCGACCTCGCCGCCGAGACCCGGAGTCTCTTTGTGCTCGTAGTAGGTCAAGCCACGGACGGTCTGAAAGTCGGACGACAGGGCGATGAAACCGTAGAGCGTGCCCCACAGCCCATAGCCTTCGACCGGCAGAATCACCATGTCGAGCGCATTCTGATCGTCGAACACCTGGAACACCACCGCGTGGTCCGGGATGCGGTTGATGCCAGCGTTGTTGTCCGGAGCGACCTGGCTGGTGGCCGGGTCCTTCTGAGCTTTACGCTGATCGAAGATCTCGGGATCGATGTCTTCGGCGATCTCACCGGTCTCGAGAGTCACCACGACCGACGTGATCCGTTCGAAGAAAGCAT
>JBCDBH010000466.1:0-4196 GCA_039184055.1 Acidobacteriota bacterium | reverse complement strand
CGGATATCGACGGCGACCGGCACACAGTCGGACTTGGCCGCCTTCTTGGCCGCCTTCTTGGCCGCCAACGTCTGATCGACATCCCAAATGGCGACCCGCGCGCCGCCTTCCAAAAACCGATCCACGACAGCGCCGCCGATCCCTTGTGCGCCACCTGTGACAACGGCCACTTGCCCTTCGAACATCACAACCTCGGTCTTTTTTGCGACATGACGACCCGCCTAGACTTTACATCGAGTTGGGGAGGAAAAGAACCAGCGACGGGATCAGCACCAAAAGCGCCAGGCGGATCAGATCAACGATCCAAAACGGCGTGACCCCGCGAAAGATCGTGGCGGTGGTGACATTGCCCACCACGCCCTTAAGTACAAAGACGTTCAGGCCGACAGGCGGGGTGATCAAAGATATCTCCGTCACCACAACCACCACGATGCCGAACCAGATCGCGATCTGCTCCGGCGGCATCCCCAGATCAAGAGAGATCACAAGGGGAAAGAAGATCGGCACCATCACCAGGCGGACGTCACGAAAGGCCTCGGGATCGGCCTTGGCTTGCTCGGCGCTCGTAAACACACCCGTCATGTGGGTGGCGAGCTCGTCGAGCGTGGAGTCGGCGGCGAGCGCAGGCACGGCGACGAGGGTGATGAGAAGAAGCAGGGCTGCTAGCGGTCGAGTCCGGATCATGGTGGCCTCCAGGGATATCCGAACAAAGCGTACCACTGGCTACTCGGTCGTCGCCGCTTCGTGCCATCGACGGTAGTAGTCGATCATCGGCGAGTCGGGATCGAGCAAGGCGATGGCGTCGCTCATCACGGACAAGGCACGACTCGGTGGAGCGTTCAAGAAGAGCACGATGCCGTCGTGTGATTGGTTGTGGAAGTACGCGATCGCCAGCTCCGACCAATCGCTACCGCCGTGGCCGATCAGCTGGTCCGTGCCGTAGTCCGTGACCGTCCAGCCGATACCGTAGCCCTGGGCCTCGGGACATGCCTCCTCGGACACTGAAGCGCAATCGACCGTGGCGTGGTTGCGGTTCACGTTGGCCTGGACGCGATCGCGTTCACGACGCAGATCCTCGGTGAGACCGGTGCCGTTCATCGAAGCGATCAGGAATCGCGCGTAATCCTCGACCGAGATCACCATGTCGTCGGCGGTCGAGTACGAGCCTTCGGGGCGGCACCAGCCATTCGGACGACAGTAGTGGCCCGAGAACGTGCCGTCTTCGTCGACCGCTTGCGCCAGTTGATCGAAGCGGCTTGAGCGCACGCTCATCGACGCGTTTTCCATGCCCAGTGGTGTGAACACCAAGTCCTCGACATAGGTCTCGAAATCGTCACCCAATTTGTTCTCGACAAAGCGTGCCAGCCACTCGAACCCTTCGCCGGAGTAGACAAAGCCCGTATCGGGATCACGCTCGAATCGCAGGACGCCGTTGTTCGACCACCGCCAATTCGGTAGGCCGGTCGTGTGGGTGAGCACCATCCGTGGGGTCAGTTCGAGCGCGCGAGGATCGTCGGCGAGATCCGGATCGACCCAAAACGCGCCCATCGGCTCATCGAGTGACAGATCACCGGTCGCTACCAGCCGCAACACGGTTTCCGTCGCTACCGTCTTGGTGATCGAGGCGACATTGAAGAGGGTCGTGCGCGACGCAGGGATCCCAGGTGATTGCTCACCGTAGTAGCCCGTCCAGACAAGCTCCCCGTCTTCGATCACACCGGCACCCGCGGTGACGATGCCGGCGGTCGTGAAGAGCTCGTCGAGCGCCTGATCGAGCTCGGTGCGATCCGGCTGCACACGTGGCGAGCACGCGGCACATGAGATGAGAAGAAGAATGAGCGTCGAGACTCTGAGCATGTTGCCTCCCTCGCGAGGTGATCGATACTCATTGGACGATCGCGGCGGTTCCGCGTTAGGAATGAAGTCACATACTGTTGCCGGAGTCGGATGTTGCCCGTCGGTTCGCGAGGACAGGCACTCCGTGAGTGAGTCGGCCGGGCACAGTCGTTATAGAAGGACGTGCCGACTCGGGTCGGCAACGCCAACAACGCCAATCCAGGAGATCACTTCCTATGTCCGTTTCCACTCGTCACGATCCTTTCCCGGTGCAGGAGCCCTATCACGGCATCTACGCCCATGGTGTCGAGACCCGCGCCGGCGCGCGCACGCTGCGTATCTCGGGTCAGATCGGTGTCGCGCCCGACGGCGGCCTCGCCGTCGACTTTCACGGTCAATGTCACCAAGCCCTCGACAATGTCGAAGCCGTGCTCGATGCCGCCGGCATGACCAAGAAAGACATCGTTAAGATGTCCTTCTTCCTCGTCCGACGTGAAGACATGGCCGGGCTCGTCGAGGTGCGTAAAGCGCGACTCGACGGCGTGCGTCCGGCCATCACCACTGTCTTCGTCGCCGGTTTGGTGTCACCCGATTGGCTGGTGGAGGTCGAAGTCGTCGCCTGCGCGGCGTGAGGCGCCACGGTTCCAGGGTGGGCAGGACCGAGGAGGGCGGAATCGACCGCCCTCCTTCTGTATGTGCTGAAGGTAAGACCAACTAGACCAACTCGCGATATAGTAGCTAGCATGGAGATCGTCAACAGCTACGAAGCAAAGACTCATCTTTCAGAGCTCATTCGCCGAGCTTTGGCTGGGGAGCGGATCGTCATCGCCAAGGCTGGTAAGCCTTTGGTCGAGTTGCGGCCTTTTCGTGAGCAAGCTCCACGAGTAGGCGGTATTTGGAAGGGCAAGGTGCGGATGTCCGACGACTTTGACGAGCCGCTCACCGAGCTCGAGGACGATATCTACGGTGTCTCGTCTTCTACTTGACACTCATGCTCTGCTTTGGTGGCTCGTCAGTGACAGTCGACTCCCGGTTTCAGTGCGTCAAGCGATCGAGGATCCTGGGAACGAAGTGTTGGTCAGTGCGGCGTCCGCTTGGGAGATCTCGATCAAAGCCAAAATAGGCAAGCTCGACGCACCAGCTGATTTGCTGGAAGCAGCCGAAGCAACCGGTCTACGGTGGGTTTCCGTTGAGCCTGCCGAAGCGTACGAAGCTGGGCAATTGCCTTTCCACCATCGAGATCCCTTCGATCGATTATTGGTGGCACAAGCCAGCATACGCTCCGCCCAGCTCGTTTCTCGTGATGTCCAACTCGACCGTTACGAAGTTTCGAGGCTGTGGGGTTGAGCGCCCGTTCATATGCCTACGATCAGAGCTTCTCCGACTCGTCGAGGTATTTCGACGACGACGTCTTGTCGTTGAAACCCTCGAGCTTGGTGCATTCGACAAGCGAGCCGGTACCGTCCAGATCGTACGTTCTGCCCCCGTAGTTGGCGTTGTCGTACAGACGATAGAACTTGTCTTTTGGAAGGTACCAGCGCGCCGCCGACGCCTTGTCGTTAAAGCCCATCTTGCCGCTCGCTTTCACCTTCTTGTAGTCAGGACGGGGGATGATGAGGGTCTCAATAGGCAAACGAAGAACACGGTCCGAGCAGTCGCTGTCGTCATAGAGCTCGACGAAGTACTCGGTCGCGTTCGGCCCGAAGCTGGCTCCTAGCCTGTCGCCGGGGTTCGGGCTGTCTCACCTCCGTGAGCAGATCGGGTCATCGAGATCTGACGAGCAGCGTCAAGTGTCGGGACGCTGGAGGGGTAACCGGATCATCCCCGGTAGGCTGAGTGGGTAGGAGGGATGAGAACGATGTCGAATCGCATCGGTGACTTCGCCTTCATCAGCTATCGAAGCAGCGCTCATAAAGCCGCCGCTCACGCCCAGAGAACACTCATCAACGAGGGCTATTGTGGGCGGGTGGTCTACGCCAAGCCCGCGACGTTCTGCGAAGAAGGCGAGCTCTTCTTGCCCTACGAATACTTCGAGATCATGGGCGCCACGCACGACTACCTGCACGCCTGTGACGTCTTCCTCTACCTCGACACGCATGCTTACCGTGACAGCTACTTCACCCAAGCCGAGCTGCTGCAATGGCGTCGTTTTCGCGACCGGCCCGTCGTGCATCGGCTGACTGTCGACCGGCGCGGCGGGATCACCGTGGGGCGAGCCGAGGCCTTGCTACCCATGTCGTACAACGACAAAAGGCTCTGGGCGGGTCTATCCGTCCAGATCGAGCGGCGCTACCGGGGCAGATTCAACCCCGGATTTCGCGGCGGCCGTCTCCACAAGAGCCACTTCATCGTGCCGTGCG
>JBCDBH010000465.1:0-4197 GCA_039184055.1 Acidobacteriota bacterium | reverse complement strand
TCCTGGTGCAGACTCGTCAGGAGCTCAAAGGTGTCGATCCCGAGACCGGTGAAGTCTTGTGGTCGCAATTCGTCCCCAGCTTTCGCGGCATGAACATCCTCACGCCGCTGGCCCACGGTGATGGCATCTTCACCAGCAGCTCGCGCAACGCCTCGTGGTTCTTCGATGTCACTCAGGGTGGTGAGGGCTACGCGGTCGCCGAACGCTGGTCGAACAAAACCCATGCGTACATGTCGTCACCGGTCAAGGTCGGTGAGGTCGTCTACTCCCATCTCGGCAACGGTCGTCTCACCGCGATCAACCTCGAAACCGGTGAGTCGTATTGGACCACCCAGCCGATGGGCGACTACTGGAGCATGGTGCACCGTCAGGGCACGATCCTG
Source organism: Acidobacteriota bacterium (assembly GCA_039184055.1). Lineage (GTDB taxonomy): Bacteria > Acidobacteriota > Thermoanaerobaculia > Multivoradales > J023 > JBCDBH01. Next base: position 3,814 of record JBCDBH010000465.1, on the reverse strand, counting down.
GCGCTCAACGAAAAGGGTGAGCTCTTGTTGATCGAAGCTTCGCCCGAGAGCTTCAACCTGCTCGACCAGCGCGAAGTGGCCGACGCCGAGACATGGGGTCATGTCGCGGTGAGCGGCAACCAGATCTTTGTTCGCGAGCTCGAGGCACTGAGCGCTTGGACCTGGGATACCCCACCGGCGGCGCCCCAGGCCGAAACCACCGAGGCGAGTGGCGAATAAGAGAAAGACTGCCTCTTACACAACTCTGACAACTCCACTCGAGCCGCGCCGTATCATCGAGTATCCCGCTGGTGTTGCTCTTGGGCTCGGGCCCGGGCACCCATAGATGCTCTCTCGATTCGCCAGGAGATCCCCCCTGATGTTCCGATTGTCTCGATGCTCGTCGCGGCTGATGCTCTGTGCCGCCGTTCTTCTCGCCGCGTCCGCCTGTGGCTCGGGTGGTGACAACCGTGGCGGTGGCCCGGGTGCCAGTCAGGGCCGCCCCGGAGGTGGCCAGGGCTTTGGTGGCCCGCGCGCGGCGCCAGCGGTACTCGTTCGGGTCGAGCCGGTGGCGCGCACCGAGATGGCGGCGCTCTACTCGACCAGCGCCACCTTGCGCGCCGAGAAAATCGCCACGGTGACCGCGCGTACGCGTGGCGTGGTCGAAGCCCTGATGGTCGAAGAAGGCGACCGGGTGCGCAGCGGCCAGGTGCTCGCGGAGCTCGAAAACGACGAGCAGACGATCGCCGCGGCCCGCGCCAAAGCCGAGTTCGACACCCAACAAGCCGAGCTCGAACGCGCCGAACGGCTCTTCGAGCAAGAGCTGATCGCCGAAGAGGGTTTCCAGCAGACCCGGCGCGACATGGTCGACGCCAAGCATCTCAGCGAGCTGGCCGACCTCGAGCTGTCGCGGACGCAGATTCGCGCTCCCTTCTCGGGCGTCATCCTCGAACGGCATCTCGACGTCGGCAACACGGTGAGCGACGGCACCGCCGTCTACACCCTCGCCGACGCCGGCCGTCTGCTCGCCGATGTCAACGTTCCGGAACGCAACGTCGCCCGTCTCGCTCCCGGTCAAACCGTGCGTCTGACCCCCGACGCTGGCGAGGAACAGGTCGAAGCGAAAATCGAACGGATCGCACCCGCGGTCGACGCCGAGACGGGTACCGTCAAAGTCACGCTCATCGTCCCCGGTGGTGGTGACGCCGACCTTCGCCCGGGCTCGTTCGTACGCTCCGACATCGTCACCGACGTCCGTCCGGAAGCCCTGGTGGTACCGCGCTCGGCGCTGGTCGCCGAAGGCCGACGCTGGCTGATCTACCGGGTCGCTGAGGACGGCGTGAGCGCCGAGCAGGTCGAGATCGAGCTCGGCTACGAGAACGGCGACAAAGTCGAGGTCGCGACGACGGTGGGCGACGGCGCGCCGATCACCTATGGCGACCGGATCGTCGTCTCCGGAGCTGGCGCCCTGTCAGCGGGCAGTCAGCTCAACATCGAAGGCGAAACGCCACCAGCAGCCCAAAACGGTAACGGCCGTCCGGAGATGCGCGAAGGTGACGGCTCCGGTCAGGGCGATGGTCAAGGTCAACGTCAACGTCGTCGCGGGAGACGTGGCTGATGTCGCTACCCGCCGGTGCGGTCAGTCGCCCGGTCACCGTCTCGATGGCGGTGCTCGCGGTGACCATCTTCGGCGTGCTCGCTTCACGTAGCCTGCCGGTCGACCTGCTCCCCGACATCGCCTACCCCACCGTCACGGTGGAGACCGAATATCCCGACGCCGCGCCGTGGTCGGTCGAGCAATTCGTCACCCGACCGATCGAAGAAGCCGTCGGCGTGATCTCGGGGGTCCGCGAGATGCGCTCGGTGTCGCGTCCCGGACGCTCCGAGGTGATCCTCGAGTTCGATTGGTCCCAGGAGATGGACTTCGCCGCCCTCGAGGTGCGCGAACGCTTGGGCACGGTGCAGTTGCCCCGCGAGACCGACGTGCCTCGGGTGCTGCGCTTCGACCCCTCGCTCGATCCGATCGTCCGCGTCGCCTTCGCCGGTCCCCGCCCACTCGACGAGCTCCGACAGCTCGCCGATCGCTGGCTCAAGCCTCGGCTCGAAGGCGTCAAAGGCGTTGCCGCCGCCAAGGTCCGTGGCGGTCTCGATCCCGAGGTCGTGGTCGAAGCCGACGAGGATCGACTGGCGGCGTATGGCCTGACGCTCGATGAATTGGCCGATGCGCTCGAAGCCGAGAACATCAACACGCCCGGTGGCACCCTGCGTGACTACAACGCGCTCTATCTGGTGCGGACGCTGCATGAATTCGAAGATCTCGAGCAGGTCAAACGGACCGTGGTGCGCGAGCAAGCGAGTGGACGCGTCCGAGTCGAAGACGTCGCCCGGGTCTATCGCGGTCATCGCGACCGCGAAGAAGCCGCGTTTCTCGATGGCAGCGAGGTGGTCGAGCTGGCGCTCTACCGCGAAGGCTCGTCGAATACCGTGCAGGTGGCGGCGGCGATCCGTGAGGAGCTCGCCGCGCTCAACGGCGAAATGCCGAACGACCTGCGTCTCGAAGTCCTTACCGACCAGTCCGTCTTCATCCAGGCGGCGGTCGATCAAGTCCGTTCGGCGGCTTTGATCGGTGGTGTGCTCGCGGTCATCGTGCTCTTTTTCTTTTTGCGCGATCTGCTGTCGACGGTGATCATCGCCTTGTCGATCCCGGTGTCGGTGATCGCCACCTTTTTGCCGATGCAACAATTCGGGGTCAGCCTCAACATCATGTCGTTGGGGGGTCTGGCACTCGGTATCGGTATGTTGGTGGATAGCGCGATCGTCGTGCTCGAAGCGATCGATCGACATCGAACAGAAGGCGCCGATCGTCGAACCGCGGCGATTCAGGGTGCCAGCGAAGTGGCTGGCGCGGTCACCGCGTCGATCTTCACCACGGTCTGTGTTTTCTTGCCGATCGTCTTCGTCGAAGGTATCGCCGGCCAGCTCTTCCGCGATCAGGCCTTGACGGTGTGTTTCTCGCTGATCGTGTCGTTGATCGTCGCTTTGACGCTGATTCCGTCATTGTCGGCCTTCGACCCGAAGCGCCTGAGCTTCGAAAAGAGCGCGGGCGAGACGCCTCCCTGGACCTTCGAGCTGCTCGGTCTGCAGTTGCTACCGATCGGCGACGGCCACGGTCTGTGGAGCAAGATCCTGACCGTGATCTTCTTCTTGCCACGGCTGGTGCTCTTGCTGGCGATGGTCCTGCTCGTGACGGTCGGTACGCTGATCGGCCGTCTCTTCTTCGCCGCGACGTCGCCGCTGTCGTTCCTGCTCGGTCGGATCCAGCGTCATTACCCCGGCACCCTGAGCGCCGCGCTCAAGGGTCGCTGGGTGGTGATCGTGATCGCGGTGGCGCTCTTCGCCGGCTCGATCGTCGCCTTGCCGCTCCTCGGCACCCAGCTGGTTCCGGACCTGGCCCAGGGCTCTTTCGCCTTCCAGCTCCGCCTGGCCGAAGGCACACCGCTCGACAGCACGGTCGACACGGTGTCGCGGGTCGAAGATCTGCTGCTCGACGACGAGCGCTTCGTCCGCGTGTTCTCCGTCGCCGGCAGCCTGCCGTCGAGTGCCTCAGGTCGTCGGACGCTGGGTGAGAATCTGGCGCAGATCGATCTGGTGCTCGATCCGGCGCTCGACCTCGACGCGCAAGACACAGCGGTGGCCGATGTGCGCGATCTCTTGGCTAGCTTTCCACGACTCGAAGCCGAGCTGCTCGATTCGTCGGCGCTCAGCGTCGAAGCTCCGGTGGCGATCCGTGTTTTCGCCGACGACCTCGACGTGCTCGACGAGGCCGCCGAGATCG
>JBCDBH010000464.1:0-4204 GCA_039184055.1 Acidobacteriota bacterium | reverse complement strand
CTCATACGTCAACGCATCCGGGCCACCGATATCGAGCGTCGCATCGACCGTCTCCTCGACCTCCAAACACGCCACCAAATAGGTCAACACATTACGCACCGCGATCGGCTGACACTCCGTCCGCACCCACCGTGGCGTGATCATCACGGGCAAACGTTCCGTGATGTAGCGAAGAATCTCGAAAGAAGCCGAACCCGAGCCGATAATGATCGCCGCGCGAAGCACCGTCACCGGCACCCCCGTCGAGCGCAAATACCCCTCCACCTCCCGTCGCGACGCCAAATGCTCCGAAAGATCCGGCCCCGTCTCTCCGAGGCCCCCCAAATAAACAACTCGCTCCACCCCGGCATCGGCGGCCGCCCGCGCAAAACTCACCGCCAGCTCACGATCATGATCCCGAAACGCCGCGCTCGAAATCATCGAATGCACCAAGTAATACGCCACCGAACAGCCCCGCATCCGCGCCGTCAGCTCAGCCGTATTCTCCACATCCCCCGACACCACCTCCACCCGCTCATCCGCCGCCCATACCCGAGCCTGCAACTTCTCCGGCGCCCGCGCCACACACCGAACCCGCCACCCCGCCTCCAACAAACGCGGCACCAACCGCCCACCGATATACCCCGTCGCCCCGGTTACAAATACAGGTTTCCTATCCATACCAACACCTTCGCCTCGCCCACCTCACCGGATGGCAGCGTGAAACTTACATAGACTCCAACAACAGAATACCGCAACTGCGAGTGATGCATTATCCAACAGACACACCAAACCCGATCGTCGCCTAGGTGGCTTTAACTTGTTTGTACGCAGGAACAAAACTCAGCCAAAGGAGGCGGGGCTCGCCATCGCGCGCGCAGCTGGCGCGGACGGCCACGTACCGAACACGGCACGAACAATCAGAGTCAGGGATGTGTACTCGCGAGGCGAAGAAGGTAACGAAAACCAGGCTGACTTGTAGACCCAAGGATGTCGAAGAAACGACAACATGGTCAAGGACGGTCCGTTCGCAGTCAATCCGCGAAGCGGACCGTCCTCTGTCTTTAAGCGCCAGTCACTACGCTCCTTCGGAGCGTTACGTGACCTACGAAAATATCCCGAGGCAAATTTCGTTACGGTCGAGCAAGTGATGGCGAACCCGACTCAATCGCTGAAGCGAAGGTGACTATGCCTCAGCTACGTCCGGCAAAAGGCTCAAACAGGCTCCCCAAGCAACCCAACCAACTCATCCATATGCCCCTTCAACTCAGCATCCGTATCCGCCTCACAAACCAACCGCAGATACGGCTCCGTATTCGAAGGCCGCACATTGAACCACCAAGTCGGGTACTGCACCGTAATACCGTCGAGATAATCCACCTCTCCATCGTGGTACTTCTCGGCCAGCATCTCGATTTTGCCCTGCTTGTCCTCCACCTGGAAATTCGTCTCCGGGCTCTTCGCATACCGTAACAACGGCTGCGTAAGCTCAGAGAGCGGTTTGCCCGTCTTCCAGAGCAGATTGAGCATCTCGTACACCGCGCGCAACGAGCTGTCGGCGGTATAGAGCTCACGGAAATAATAGTGACCGGCCAGCTCCCCACCGAAGATCGCGTCACGCTCACGCATCGTCGCCTTGATAAACGAATGCCCGACACGCTCACGCACTGGCTCGCCATTGGCGTCGCGGATTCGCTCCGGGACCGCGCGTGACGAGCGCAGGTCGTAGACCACCACGCCACCGCCTTCACGCTCCAGAAGCTCGGCGCCGATCAACGCGGTCGCCAGATCGGCGCCCACCGGGGTGCCGGTCTCGTCGACAAAACCGGCGCGGTCGGCGTCGCCATCGAACGCAACACCGAGATCGGCGTCGTGTTCTTTGACCGCGTTCACCAGATCGTTCAGATTGGAGAGCTTGAGCGGATTCGCTTCGTGGTTGGGAAAGGTGCCGTCGAGCTCGAAATAGAGCGGAATCATCTCGATCCCGGCGGCTTCGAGATGCGAACGGTAGACGGTACCCATGCCGTTGGCGGCATCGACGACGACCTTCAGGGGACGCGCCCCCGCCGGACGTTCGAGGGCGCCGAGCAGCCGTTCGCGATACGCATCGCCGATATCGGCGCGATCAAAGCCGCCTCGCTTTTCGGCCACCGGCAGATCGCCCTCGGCAACTGCCTTTTCGAGCACGAGGATGCCGTGGTCACCCGATACCGGTCGAGCGTCGCGGCGCGAGATCTTGAGCCCGTTGTAGCGTGCCGGGTTGTGACTCGCGGTCACCTGCACGCCACCGGCGGCGCCGAGATGACCCACCGCGAAGTAATTCATCGGCGTCGTGGCGAGACCGATGTCGACCACGTCGAGACCGCCGTCACGCAGACCTTCGATCAGCGCGGCGGCGAGCGGCTCGCTGTGTGAGCGCATGTCTCGGCTGACCACCACGGTGTTGCCGTTCTGTCGATCGTCTTCGTCGAGAATGTGTTGGACCGCCAAACCGATCTTGCGGGCGATGTCCTCGTCGATTTGCTCGGGGTAGAGACCCCGGATGTCGTATGCCTTGTAAATTCCGGCCATGGATCGAGCTCCTGTTGGCGAAAGCGTGTTTCGTGGTTGCAAACATACACCGTCAGGAATCGAGACGGCGGAGAAAATCTTCGAGTTTTTGGCTCAGCTCGACGGGTGATTCGGCGTGCGGCAGGAGGCCGCTACGCTCGATGACCTCGAGGGTGACATCGGGGCGTTCGCGGAGCCAGAGATCGGCGGTTTCCACGGGTGGTGCCAGGGATCGACGTCCCCAGGCGAGCCAAAGAGGTTGCTCGGTGGCGGCCAGAATCGAACCGACACCGTGGTCGAGCAAGCCGGCGAGCTGGGCGGCGAGCGCGGCGCGACCCTCGGGGCGATGGGCGCAGTGGTACACGCTTTCGATGAGCGCTTCTGAAGCGATCGACGGTTCGCCGTAGACGTGGCGACGCACATAGCGAGTGATCGCGCTGCGGCTGGTGAGCACGTTGAGCGCCGACACGCCGAGAACCGGGGTACGCAACAATCCGTACAGGAGGTAGTCGCGCCACGATGGCGGGTCCTGGGCGGTCGATTCGAGACCGCGTGGTCCCACCAATGCGAGCGCGCGAATCAGGCTCGGGCGATCGACGGCGAGCTGGACGGCGTACGCCGCGCTTCGTCCAGCGGCGGCGAGTACCACCGGCTGATCGACCAGGTCGTCGAGAAGCTGGGAAAGAAAGTCGATGTAGAGCCGGGGTCGGGGTCGACCGGGAGGCGCGGGCGAGGATCCCCAGCCGGGTAGGTCCGGCACCAGAACCTCGTGGCTCGTTGCGAGGCGCTCGGCGACGCGCCGCCATTCGTGAGCGTGATGACCCGGGCCGAGGCTGTGGAGCAGCACGATGGGTGGGCCGTCACCGAGTCGGCGGAGCGTGCATGCGCGGTCACGCCAGGTCCAGGTGGTGCCACGACCCCAGCTGACCAAGGGGAGGCTGGCGTTGCGCCGGTCGACAAAGGCGTTGATCAAGGCGGGAACGCCCACCGCGGCACCGCCGAGCAACAGCCCGCGAACGAGCTGGTTTCGACGTCGTCTTACTTCTTCTTCGTCGTGCCGTTGCGCGGCCATGGAAAGGCGAGAATACCACGCTGGACCGGATCGGCGGTGAATTTTCGCCGCTTTGCGGCAGATTATGCCGCATACTGACGTGGTGATACGCTCATATATTGGAGTCGCCCGGTGGTGGCTTCTCGTTCGCTATCTGTCGGAGGTGTCGCGTGAGTATTCTACCCATCGTCAAGCTCGGTCATCCCGCGTTGCGTTTGCCGACGGAGTCGTTGAGCAAGGAGCGGATCGCGGGCGCCGAGATCCAGACGCTGATCGACGATATGTTCGAGACCATGAGCGCGGCTTCTGGAGTCGGTCTGGCGGCGACCCAGGTCGGTCTTTCCCACCAGCTTTTCGTGTACTTAGCGGTGGATCCCGAGGCTCCTGAAGATGAAGAGCCAGAGTCGCGGGTGATGATCAATCCGATGGTCGAGCCGGTGCCGGGCGATTTGGTGTACGACTGGGAAGGGTGTTTGTCGATTCCCGATTTGCGCGGTCTGGTGCCTCGACATCCGTCGGTTCGCGTACACGCGCTCGATCGTCACGGGGAGCCATGGCATATCGAGGCGCAGGGCTACGAGGCACGGATCATTCAACACGAGTTCGATCATCTGAACGGCATCG
>JBCDBH010000463.1:0-4215 GCA_039184055.1 Acidobacteriota bacterium | reverse complement strand
CTGACCGCAACCACAACGACACCACGCTCCAACCCAAAACGAGCGGCACGATCCAGAACGCCAGACGCCGCGCGCCGTGGAGCAACGGCCCGCGCCAGGCGTCGGGCTCGGGGCGGGCGGCGGTGAAACGCGCCACGGTGAGCTGAAGCGAGTTGGCGCCGACGCTGAGCACGTTGAGCAAACCGATCAACGACACCAAGAGCGCGTAGTCGGTGCCGCTCATCCATCTCCCGAGAACGACATGGACGAGCAGGAAGAACAGACCGGCGAGCCCGTTGGCGACGATCAGCAGCACGCCGTCAGCCGCGAAGCGACCCGCGGAATCAGTGCATCTTGTTGTCGAAATCAAACCGTGTCCGGCCGAAAAAGAGACCCGCGGCAAAGAAGAACGCGAAGGCGTAGAGGCCGATCACCCCGAGAGGAAAGACGAGGGGCAATCGCAGGTCGCGGACGTGAAGCCAGGCTTTTCGATGCCACCACACGGCAAAGAACGCGACCGGCAGCAACGAGTACGGCCACAAAGGCGGGATCGCACTCGCCACGCACACCGCGACCACCGCGATCTGCTGCACGACAAAGCTCGCATAGCCCGCCACATTGTCGCGGTAGCGAAAGTAGTAGCCCGCCGTGGTCCCCGCGACTTCGGAGTTGCGACAATACTTGCGTAGCAATCCGAGAGGCTGGTGTCGTTTACCCAGGCCGTGAAGGTGCTCGGCTTCGATCTCGAGCGCGGCGATCCGACCCGTTTCGCGCAGCCGCATCGAGAAGTCGAAGTCGTTGCCACCCAAGGGCAGACGCTCGGTATCGAAGCCACCAATGTGGTCGTAGGCGCTGCGTCGCACGCCGTTGAGCTTGAGATCGAAATCATCCTCGACCCGATCGCCGAGAAAACGCGACATGAAGACCTGACCCCAGAAGTCGTATCGATCGAAAACCAAATCGGGACCACGCCCGACGAAGCTCGTCCCGACCACGTCAGGATCGTCGAAGGCACGACGGATCGTCTCGAGCGCCGTGGGATCGAGCACGCGCACATCGGCCTGCATGAACACCAGAAACTCGCCTCGTGCCAGCTCGGCGCCGAGCGCTTGCGCCACCCCCATCCCGGCGTTGTCGGGATCCTGCACGGCGATCACCGTCGACACCGCGCTCGACACCGGATGCTCGCGAATCACCTCCACCGAGCGATCCGTCGATACGCCGTCCACCCAGATGATCTCGAAAGGAAAGCTCGTCTCCTGCGCCGCGAGGCTGTCGAGCGCCACGGGGACGGTCGGCTCCTCGTTGCGCAACATCAAGACCACCGAGAGCTCGGGAGTCTCCTCACCAGCAGCATGACGACAAACGACCTTCACTCGCTCACCGTCGCCGGCTCACGTCGGGGTACGACACGGGCCAAGAAGAGCACGACGATCACGACGAGCGCGAGCCGCATGACGATCGACAAAGCAAAAAGCGTTTGCGGTGGCTTGAATTCGAACACCACGCGATGCTCGCCTTCCGGCAACGTGACCGCCTGAAAGAGCACGTTGGCGCGGAGCAAACGCGTCGGCTCACCGTCGATCGTCACCCGCCACCGCTCGTCGTAACGACTGGCACGTAGCAGCACGCCCGCGCCCTTCGTCGTCACCGCGAGTCGAGTCGGGCTCTCCTCGACCACCTCCCAGGTGGCACCACTCTCGGCGGTAGGTGCTTCGACATCGGCAGGCAAGTGGAGAAATCGAGCCTCACTCGGCGCGAAGCTCGGATCCAAGAACCGTGTCAGCAGCTCGGTGTCGGTCTCGGCGTCATCCCCCACGGCTTCCCAACTGTCAAGCATGCGCACCGTTGGCTGCGCCGTGGTCAGCTCGATCAGCGAGATCGGCTGACGCAGGATGAGCGGATTGCGGCCACCCAGTCCGTTCACATCGCCGTATCGCGGATCCCACGCGGCGGGTAGCAAAGTCTTGCGGACGACGAAGTCAGGGCTGGTCGCGGTGAGCTCCGAGACGATCGACGGCGTACCCAGAATCCACCGAACCCCGGTGAGTCGCCACAGCTCGGTCGGTCGTTGCTCGAAGACCGAAAAGAAACGCGCTTCCTCGACCGGCATCACCCGAATCGAAATCGGATCGAAAAGCGGCATGGAGCGACTGGCCAAATACGTCTGCCGCCAATTGTTGAGCACCGGATGACGCGCCGGCACCAGCTTGAGACGCCCCGTCGGCTCGAGGTCGTCGAGCGCGGTGGCGAGCTCCGAGGGTGCGTTCAAATAGCTCGAATCCGACGTCTCGACATAATGCCGCGCGGCGAACAACAGCTCGGTCGACATCAACCCGCTCAACACCACCGCCACAGCGGCGGCGCGCTTCGGACGTGGCAGCCACGCCACCAGGCGCATACCCAACGCCAAACCGAAGAGCACGAACACCGCGACCAGCACCGCCTGTCGCGACGCCTCAGCCGCGAGACCGTGACGATCGACGGCAAGATCCGCCGCCCCCGGCAAAGCGATATCGAAAGCAAACAAACACGTCACCGCGGTGAGCAACAGCGTCGCGTCCATCACGCGTAGCCAACGACGGCTCGGCTTCTCCGCTGAACGTTCGAGCAGACGATCGACCGCGAACGCCACGCCGATGCCCACAAAAAGCGTCATCGGCCCCAGCCATTTCTCGGGATTGCGAATCGTGTCCATGAACGGCAGCGTGTGAAAGACACGATAGGCAAAGAAGAATCGTCCCCAGGCGAGCATCAACGCCGCCGCCGCGAACACCAACGCCCACAGCGCGCGACGTCGAACGTCCGGATCGTCGATTCTGCGCCGATAGAGCTCCGCGCCGAGGAACAGCAAAAGAAGCGTCGCCGTCAGCCCGACAAAATAGCCGTTGAGCTTGAAATGCTGCCAGCCCGGTCCACCCGGGCGCCAATCGGGCGTCTGCCCCACCTTGCCCCAATACGGCGCCTCCAGGCTCCGGGAGGTCGACCCGTGAAAACCCGGCACAGCGAGTGAAAACGTCTCGGCGACCGGCAGGCTCCATTGTGTCGCCCAATCCCATTGCTGCGACGCATTCATCGCCGCGTCACTCGACTGCTGCTCGAGCGCCGCGCCGAGCTCCGTCGACGCCATCTTGTGCAACATATGACTCGCGGTCAGCCCGCTCACCAGCACCAAGACGACAAACGCCAGGCCATCCGTGCGCCACGCCCGCAGGCGTTCCTTCACCGGTCGCACCGCCAGCAACCACCACGCGGCGATCGACATGGCGAGCAGCGCGCCGATATCCGGCGTCTCGCTCACCGTCAGCCCCACCACGCCACCCGTCGCCACATAGCCCAAGAGTCGTTCCCAGCGCGACCGCGCACAGCGCTCCGTGCGCTCCAACAACCCGAGCGCGAGAATTGCCCACATCAACGTCGTCGACCGTCCAACCAGGCCCGAAAACGGCGCCGTCGACGTCCAACCACAAAAGGCGAAAAACACCGCGGCGACAACCGCCGCCGGTCGCGACATCCGTAGCTGCCAACACGTCCAGAACCCCGCAAGCCCGGTCAACAACACCGCCAAAATCGGCGACAGTCGTCGATACTCGTACGGCCCCAACACCGTCTCCAGCATCGACCACACGCTGATCCCGATCCCCGGCTCACCCCGACCAAAGAACATATGGTCATTCCAAATCCGCCACAGACTGTCCGGGTAGCTGAACAACGGCGACAGCACCACCTCGAGATTGCCGTCATTGAATGACAACACCGCGTCCGGATCCGACCAGACCGGCGTGAGGAGGATCGACATGCCGATCACGGCAACTGCCGCGACCACGCCAAGCAAAGCGAGGTCACGACGATCGGGTGGCTGGAGTTGGACTTTCATCGATGGGGTTCGCGCAAGGCGGATCAGGGAAGAGACGTCAGTCTACTGTACTCACTGGCACTTGCGCCGCCAGGCCAAGCTCTCTGGCACGATGCGTTTACCTGCGCCAAGCTTCGATCTTCGTGACTCTACGATCGCTCAGGCATTCTCGAGATCTCGCTGGAGATCTTCCTCGGACAAATGCTCGAATGGGCCGACGTTGTAGTGACTCAAGATCGAAAGAAACTCGAGACGCTCCATACCCGCCAACGCGGCGGCTCTGCCTGACGACAATTTGCCGAGCTCGAAGTACTTGACCGCGGCGAGCAATCTGATCTCCCGTGCGAGTCGTTCCGGACCGAGCTTGAGACTGATGAAGG
>JBCDBH010000462.1:0-4218 GCA_039184055.1 Acidobacteriota bacterium | reverse complement strand
CGTGTCGACATCGCGTTTTCTCTTCGCTGGCCGGACCTACTACGCCGCCCGGCTCAGCTCGGTGGACTGCCTGCGCCTGTCCGAGGGGGCGCGGGTCGGTCTCGCTGGCGAGACCTTGCGCGTCGCCGACCCGCTGGTGTGGGCGGCGACCGATTTGATGGTCGTGGCGCCCGGAGAACTGGTTGCCCAACCCCAGCGTTTTCCCGCCGACGGCACACTCGACGTCACGCTGAGTGCCGACCGTGAGCTGGTTTGCCGTTTCGACGACACCTTCGACGGCGCGCGTCGGATGGTCGCCACCACCACCCGCGATGGCAAAGCACAGCTGGCCCTGATGGATGGCGACGAGAGGGTCGATCCCGGTAAAACGCTCGCCGTCTCCGGGCGCGAATCGCTGGTGCTCGGACAAGCGCCACGTCTCCGCGTGCGCAACCCCGACTCGGCCCAAGGGCTCGATGTCTCGCTCCGTTTCGACACCCTCTCGACACCGATGCCTCAACCCGGTGCGAGCGGCTCCACCGTGGTGCCATGGGGCTTCTCCGACCACGTCATCGATCCGGGCGAGCTGAAGCGCTTCATCCTGCCCGCGGGGGACAAGTCGATCCGGCTCGGTATCGGTCGCGGCGCCGTCGCGCTTCCCGACGCCGCGCCCGGTCCGCTATGGGCCGCTGACGGTGCCCGTGACGCCACTTGGATCACGTCTAGTACCGAAGTGGCCATCGCCGCCGAGACCACTGCTCCGGTCCGCTTCGAGCTCGTGCCTCACGCCGCCACGCCACGCTCGCCCCTCAGGATCGAGACCCCGGCGTCACGCGGCACATTGATCGTCGATCTTGCCACGTTGGCCCAACCCAACAAGACACCACGTTCGATTCAGGTTCGAGGCGCTCGTGACATGCGGGTGATCGCGGAATCGGGCGTCGGCACGGGACCGAGTCAGCGCTTTCACGGCGCCGGACGCGTCGAGATCGATCACGATGCCGAGCCGTTCGTCGTCTGGGTGGACGCGGCGCGGACTCCAGAGCTCGAAACCGCGATCATCAGCACCATCCCGGGCACGATGATGCTCAGCGGCGCACACACGGTGATCGAGATCGGCGACGACCCAGACCCGCGGCACCTGATCGTCGACAGCCCGTCGGCTCTGGTGGTGGCGCTCGAACGCGCCGATGGCGATCGCTACGTCGATCTCCATCCACCCGGTCGACGCGCGTATCTCTATCTGCCGGCCGGTGACGCCGAGCTTCGTCTGTGGCCGGTCGGCGTGCCGAGCCTCGACGGCGTCCCCCTCACCATGAGCACCAATCCGGTGATCGAGATCGGCGAAGGGCTCGGTCCCGAGGTGCTGCTCACCGCCGACGACAGCCGTGACTTCGTCTTCTCGGTCACCACGACGGGCACGGTGGGCATCGGCGTGCGTGCCGACAACGACGTCGTGAGCACCCAGCTCCGCGACGCCGACGGTCGCGTGCTCGGCGCCGGGGCGGTACACATGCACGATCTCGAACCGGGCTCGTACATCCTCTCGCTCCGTCTCGATCGCGATGCGCGTCCCACTCGTGCCCGGCCGGTGGTGGTCGGTCTCGAACCGCCCGATACCGGACCCCCTGACGATGTGATCGATCGCTATCGCGCCTTGGCCGCCGAATCGACCGAAACCGAATCGACCTCTGCAACCGACGCCGACACCCGTACGGAGACCCCATGAAACATCGCGATTCTCTCGTCCGTGTGACGCAAGGTCACGTACTCGGTGTCCTGCTCCTCCTGGGTGGCGTGATGCATTGCGCCACCCCGACTCAAGCCGACGGCCCGACCGTGGTCACCCGGCCCGCCACCGCCCAAGGCACGGTGATCGTGCCCGACGATGTTTTGCGTCGGTGGGATCCGGTCACGGTCTTCTTCGATCGTGAGATCGGTCCCGCGACCGGTGGTCCCGAAGCGACGCCCGAGCGTCACGTCACCGTCGAGCCGACCCACCCGGGAGCCTTCACCTGGCTCGACGCACGCACGCTGCAATTCCAACCCGCCGATCCGTGGCCGGCGCTCACCCGCTATCGCTGGCGCGCCGGTAATGCCAGCGCGACGCTCGTCACCCTGATGGCGGCACCGACCGCGACGCTGCCGACCGACGAAGCGCGCGGGCTCGAACCGGTGGATGCCATCACCCTCACATTCGCCGAGCCGATCGATCCCGACGCGCTGGCCCGGGCGGTCACGATCGAGATTCGCCCGCTACCCGGTATCGGTGGCACCCGTGACACCCGCTGGCTCGGGGCGCGTGATTTCGAGATCAAAACGCTCGATCGCGCCCAGCGTGACGCCCCGGCGAGCTATGTCTTGGCGCTCGCCGAGCCCATCCCGCTCGGCCGTCGCGCCATCGTGCATTTCCGCCTCGCTCTCGACGACGCGCCGCGCTCGTTTACCCGGGTGAGCTTTCGCACCGACGAGCCGTTTCGCGCCACCGCGCTCGGCTGCCCGAGCAACCGTTTTCCCGTCACCACGACGGGGAGTCGTTATCCCGACACCCAGGCCATTCGGTGCGAGGGCGACGTCGCGGTGAGCGTCGATTTTTCCGCCGCGCTGGCTACGGTCGATCCACTGGTGGGTCGTAACCTCGTTCGCCTGACCCCGGCGGTCGACAATCTCAGCTGGACGACCGACGGCTATAGGCTCGATATTCGCGGCGATTTCGCGCGTGACGTGGTGTACGAAGTGACCTTGGCCACCGCCGATCTACGCGATCGTCGTGGCCGGCGTCTCGAGCTCGATCAGCCGTCGAGCGTGCATGTGTACTTTCCGGCGCAGCCACCTTATCTCGCCTGGCAGGCATCCGGCGGTTTGGTGGAACGGAGCGGCCCTCAGACGGTGCCGATCACCGGACGCGGCACCGAGCGGGTCGATCTTCGGCTGCATCGCATCAACCCTCGTGATCGGTCGTTTTGGCCTTTTCCCGATCGACCGCTGCTCGCCGACGAGGATCGTCGCCCACCGGGTCCGGGCGAGGTTCCCGACCCGTACACCGAGGCGGCTCGCGCCATCTCCCCCGACGAGCTGCGCGCTCAGCTCGGCCGACTCGGTTCGCCACCGTTCTCGGATCTGATCGAGCTTCCCCTGCGTCGCGACGGTGACGCCAAGACCTTCGGGCTCGATCTCTCCCAGGCGCTCGACCGGGTCAGCGGTGAGGATGCCACGGGGCACTACTTACTCGGCTTGCGTCGTCTCGACGCGGGTAGCGAACGCGCGTGGATGCGGCTCCAGGTCACCGATCTCGCCCTCACCACCCTCGAGGAGCCGCGCCGCGTCAAGCTCGCCGTTACTTCCCTATCGCGTGGCACGCCGGTCGCCGACGCGACCGTCACCGTGGCCGGCTACAACCGCCGTCAGGAGCGCTGGGCGACCGTCTTCACCGGCCGCACCGATGCCACCGGTCTGGTGACCTACCAGCCCGACAACGCCTCGAGCGCGATCGAGATCAGACGGATCGAGGTCACCAAAGGCAACGACGTCCTGATCCTCGACGCGCGACGCCCGCCGGATGTCTATCGTGACGGCGCGTGGCTCGAAGACAATCGTGGTTGGCTACAGTGGACCCAGGGCGGCGTGGCCAATCGTGGCCCGCAAGCGGTGTCCTTGGCGCATCTCTTTACCGAGCGCCCCGTCTACCGGCCCGAAGAAGCGGTGCACATCCGTGGCTTTCTCCGCACCCGTGACCGTGGCGAGCTGATCCCGATCAGCGGTGCGGTGACGCTGGTGATCGATGGCCCGGGCGACGTGATTTGGCGTCAGCCGCTGACCGCCGATCGCCACGGCGCGATCTACCACCGTTTCGAGGAAGCGGAGGTTCCGACCGGCTCGTACAACGTGTGGATCGAACGCGAAACGCGCTCGGGTAGCGAGAGCTTCGGACGGGTGCAATTCCGCAAAGAAGCCTACCGACTGCCACGATTCGAAATCGACCTGGCGCGGCCCGAGTACGCGACCCTCGACGCCCCGTTCAATGTCGATCTCACCGCGACCTACTACGCCGGCGGTCGGGTCGCCGGTCGACCGCTCGCCTGGCGGGTAACGCAATTCCCCTACACCTGGCAAGCTCCCGAACGCGAAGGATTCATGTGGTCGAGCGACGGTCGGTTTTCACGTACCGAGCGCTTCGAAGCCTCACCGACTCTCGAACGCGACGTCGTCACCGACGACAGCGGTGGCGCCCGGCTGGTG
>JBCDBH010000461.1:0-4299 GCA_039184055.1 Acidobacteriota bacterium | reverse complement strand
CTTGGGGGTCGCCTTCCTGGCGGGCAAAGGCGGCGTGTTCTTCATCATCGGCGGCTACGTTTGCTATTGGATTCTCGCTCCGCTGCTCGATTTCGGTGGCAAGCTACCGGTAGTCGAGGACCCCGCCACCATGGCGACGGCGTTGCGCCTGTCGCTCTACCGGCCGCTCGGCATCGGTATGTTGGTGGGTGGTGCGCTGACCGGCATCGTCCTGGCGTTTCCGCTCGTCATCTCGGCGATCCGGAGTATGCAGGCGGCGGCCAAGACCAAGAGCGTCGTCTCCACCGACGAGATGCCGATCAAATTCCTCTATTACGGGGTTGCCGGCGCCTTCATCGTGCTTGCCGTGATCGCCATGCTCGCGGTTCCCGAGATCGGCTTTATCCGTGGCGCCTTGATGGCGATCCTCGGCACGCTCTGGGTATGGGTCGCGGGCGTCGTGCTCGCCGAGTGTATCGGTCGTACCAACTGGTCTCCGCTTTCCGGCATGACCCTGATCGCGATCACGATCTTGGTCTTCGTCGCCAGCGGTCTCGACGATCGTTCGACCGTCGTCGCCTCGATCATCGTCGGCGCGGCGGCTTGTGTCGCCATGGCGCAAGCAACCGATCTGATGCTCGATCTCAAGACCGGTTATTTGGTGGGTGCGATTCCACGCAAACAGCAGATCGCCCAATTCGCTGGCGTGTGGCTCGGACCGATCATCATCATGGGTCTGATCGTCGTGTTGCACCAGGCCTACGGCATGGGTAGCGACGAGCTCCCGGCGCCTCAAGGCCAAGCGTTGGCGAGCGTCATCCAGGGCATCCTCGGTGGCGACGTCCCGCTCGACAAATACTTCGCCGGCGCCGGCATCGGCGCGCTGCTGTCGGCGAGTGGCATCGGCGGTCTGGGTGTGCTCGTCGGTCTCGGCTTCTACCTGCCCTTCGCCATCGTCCTGACCTACACCATCGGTACCGTCTTGCGGGTCGTCTCCGACGCCAAGATGGGTCATGCATTCAGTGAGAACGTCGGGGTGCCGATCGCCGCCGGCTTCATCGTCGGTGAGGCGCTCATCGGCGTCGGTGTCGCGCTCGCCAAAGTGTACGCGGGAGGTGGGTGATGAACCGCAAGATGATCGGCTACATCTTGATCACGTTCGGCTTTCTACTCGGTTCCTACATCGCCGTCGAGCAAGTCGATGGCGTTCGTTGGAGCGCCTTTTCGGCCGCCATGGTCGCCGGCATCATGGGAGTCGTCGTGGTGCGTCGCGCCCTGAAGGCCGAAGCGGGGCAGGAAGAAAAGCTCGCCAGCGACATGGCGACGCTCGAGCAGAGTCTCGAACACGTCGTCACCGACGTCGCGGCGCTCCAGGCCGAAAAGGACGACATCGACGTCTACGATCTGCGGCACGAGATCGATAAGCGGTTTCCCGAGTATCTCGACGCCTTTGTCCAGGCGAGGGAGTCCATCGCCAACTCCTACGGCCTGCAGGCCTACGCCGACGTGATGAACCCCTTCGCCGCCGCCGAGCGCTATCTCAATCGGGTGTGGTCGACCTCCACCGATGGCTATATCGACGAAGCCCACACCTATATCGACAAAGCGCTCGAGCAATTCACCGAAGCGCTCGAGGAGCTACGACGGGTGCGCGACGCCTGAGCCCACTTGTACCGATGTGTGGAACGGTAACGGGCGCCCGTGAGGGCGCCCGTTTTGCGGTCACTCTTCTTCGTCCGAGTCGGACTCGTCGTCCTCTTCCTCGTCGTCGTCTTCCATCAGCTCGTTGTAGAAATCATCGTCGTCTTCGAAGTCGTCGTAGTCGTCGCCGAGCTCGAATTCGTTTTCGATTTCCCAACCTTCTTGAGGCTCGATCGGGGCGATGACATCGCCTTCGACGTTGACCACCAGGTCGCCCTGGATATTGATGGTGCCGGCGACCTGATGACGCGGGCCACTCTGCTGACGCCGCTCTGCCGGTGGATGAATGTCGAGACGGGCCACGACGTGGCCGTCACGAACGATCAGGATCGGCTCGCCGTCGAGGCTATCGACGGCGTGCCGTAGGGTGTCGGAGAGGGTGCTGAGATCGAGGATACGCATACGACGAAGTCTACCCGCATTTCTCACCAGCCCGCCGGCTGCAGCGTGGAGACGCACGCGATCTCTGAGCGTGCTCGTTCTTCGCTTCCTCGACGTACCTTTGGGTACGCCTTCGATCGCTCATCTCTGCGCTGCCCAGATCTCACGCACGTTTCCACGTCGTGTCGACGAACCGTTCGCTACGGCGTTTGGTGAGAAATGCGGGCTGTCCCGCTCTGCCTCGCGCGCCCTCGATCAGGCGGCCATGGCGTCGACTTTGCGCGCTTGACGGTAGCGATGCACCGTCGACAGGGCACCTCCGGCGAGCACGATGTAGAGCCCGAGCCAGACGAGCTGGATCAGGGGTTTACGCGTGATGTCGATCGACAGGCTCGGCGCTTCGAGCGACGTGGTGCGTCCAGCGATCTCGAGCTGCACCGCGCCGGTCGTCGGCTCGATCCGGGTCATTTGGATCAGGCCACCACCCGGCAGCGCGGTCGGTGGCGCTTCGATCACCCCGTTCGATTGAAAACGATAGACGGTGGTGATCGGCACCCAGGTATCGAGGTGCCTGACCTGCAGCTCGGCGCCGACATTGACCGTGCGACCGCTGGCGAACTGAGTCATGACGTCTTGGTTGTCGGCCAGATCGAAGTCGACGAAGCGAACCTCGAGATCGCCGGCTCGCGTGACCTCACCCGGACGCAGCGCGATGCGCTGTTCGATGGTCGGTGGCTCACCCGGATCGTATTGGATCGGTGAGATGTAGATGTCCTGGAGCGGTGTCGTGCGGACGTCGGGATTGGCCATCAGCTGACGGGTGCGATCGTTGACGAAGAGCTTTGGATACGCTTTGTAGCTCCGGCCATCGGCCCGCGCCACGGTGACTTCCATGCTCTCCTTCTCACGCCCCTGACGCGGCACGAAACGCTCGAAGGTGAGGGTCAGCTCACCCACCTGGGCCGGCTCGCCCTGTTCGAGCGTCAGCTTGGTGCTCTGGTCGTACGCGGTCGACGCCATGAAGCCGATGAAGATCACCCCGACCCCGACATGAGCCAGGTAGCCACCGGCGCGTCCGAGCCCGTTGGTGCGAATCATGCTGGCCACCTTGTGCAGATTGGTGGCGAGCGCGGCGGCCGACAGGAAGATGAACAGGACGTGGAGCGGACGCGTCACGCCGCTCGCCATCGCGATGGCGGTGATCGCCACCGCGCCGAGCAGGCCGGGGATCATCTGCCGCATCAGCACCGGCGCCGGTGTGCCTCGCCAGGTGACGAACGGCACCGCGGCGAGCAGGAGCACCACCAGGAGCGCCAGGGGCATGTTGACCGTGTTGTAGAAACTCGGTCCGACCTGTCCGGGATTCTCCATGAAGCGGGTGAGCAGCGGCGCCGACGTGCCGACCGTGATCACCGCGGTCGAGAGCAAGACCGTCACCGTCGCCACCACCAAGAAGAAGCCGCGCGACAACATCGGGTCTTCATTCGGTGGGCTGGTGATCTTGGGCAGTCGCGTGATGAGGAGATAGAGCGAGCTGACGATGAAGAAGGTCATCAGGGCGACCAGCCAGCTCGAAATTCCGAGATCGACGAAGGAATGCACCGAGAAATCGGCGAGCACGCCCGAGCGGGTCAAGAACGTGCCATAGAGCACCGCCAGGTACATCAGCACCGCCAAGACCAGGTTCATTCGTCGATAGCGCTTCTGCGTGCGTTCGAGATAGAGCCCGTGCACCAGCGCCACGCCGAAGAGCCAGGGGATCAGCGACGCGTTCTCGACCGGATCCCAGCCCCAATAGCCACCCCAGCCGAGGGTCTTGTAGGCCCAATAGCCACCGAGCAGAATCGCCAAGCCGAGCACCAAAAAGCCCATCAGCGCCCACGGAAACGCGCGTTGCGCCCAGGACGACGTATCGCGACGCCACATCGCGGCCATGGCGAAACTAAACGGTATCGCCGCCGCCGCGTAGCCGACGAACATGATCGGTGGATGGATCACCATCCAATCGTCTTGAAGCAGCGGATTGAGCCCGGCGCCGTCCACCGGCGCTTGGGGGAGCATCACGAACGGGTTTTCCCGCACCAGGATGAAGAGCAGGCCACACAGGGTGAGCAGGTAGACACCCATCACCGGGGCCTCGTCACGCCCGGCAGCGCGGCTCAGCGGCAACCCGAGCAAGGCGCCGAAGAGCAGCCAGATCAGAAAACTGCCTTTCTGACCCGCCCAAAACGCCGCGAT
>JBCDBH010000460.1:0-4342 GCA_039184055.1 Acidobacteriota bacterium | reverse complement strand
TTCGCCAGGCCGAGAAAGTACGTGCGGCAACTTGGCGAAATGACAAACAGACCATGGAGCTATCGATTCCACTGTTCGAGGCGCTTATTCACGCCGATCCCAGCTATCACCGGGATCACGGTCAGCTTGGCTATGCCTTGAAAGACAAGGCCGATCCTGAGTACGAGCGTGCCATCGGTCACCTTTCTGAGGCGATCCGACTTCGTGATGCGCTCGGTTCCAAGGGTTATCGTCTTTACGAGCTCAATCGCGCAGAGTGTTGGATCCGAAGCAAAACGGGAACGACCCAGGCAATTTTGAGAGATCTGCGCGCGGCTACGGCAGCAGGACTTGAAAAGCAGATCTTCAACAAGGATATCGAGCACATCAGTGAGTGGCTCAAGTCCGAGAAGTTTACGAAGGCAGACCTGCTATCCAGCTCCGCCACGCCATCCGTTGAGCCGCAAGCTCAGGCTTGAAACGCCTCCGCCCGTGCCTCGGCCCAGGTCCGAAAATCGATCGGATCGCGACCGAGCAGATCGCGTACGCCTGACTTCACTTCTGCGGCGTAGCCGGCACGGAATCGCCGGTAGAGGTCGATCATGTAGTCGATGGCGCTTTCGTCCATGCCTTCCATACCGGCGCGGGCGGCGGCTTCGTCGACGGCGACGTAGCGAATGTTGCGACCGCCGAGCTCGCTGAGGGTGCGGGCCACTTGGTGGTGGTCGAGACCTTCGGGGCCGGTGAGGTCGTAGGCGCGGTTGTCGGCGGTGTCTGCGGTGAGAGCCGCGACGGCACAGGCGGCGATGTCGTCGACGGCGATGAGGGCGGAAGCGGCGTTGTCGGTGGGGAGGTAGAAGGCGCCTTGATCCTTGATGGTGCCGTAGAGGTAGCCGGGGTAGAAGTTGTCCATGAACCAATTCGGACGAAGCACGGTGCGAGGGATGTCGAAGTCAGCGGCGATGTGTTCGAGTCGATAAAGCGCTCCGGCGTCGGGATCGTCGGCGCCGATGGCGGTGAGCAGGACGAGCCGTGGCGTGCCGTGGTCGCGAATGGCTTCGAGGAAGGGGCGCATGCGTTTGTCGGCGTGGGCGTCGAGCGGCGGCGCGACGGCGAAGACGGCCTGGACGTCGGTGAGCGCCGGGGCGAAGCTCGCCGGGTCGTCGTAGTCGAGGCGAATGGTCGAGACGCTGGTAGGGGTGTCGAGGCTATCTGGACGACGCGCCGCGGCGCGGACAGCGTGACCGGCATCGGCGAGCTGGGTGACGACGGCGCCGCCGACGTTGCCGTTGGCTCCGATGACGAGAATGGGCTGGCTCATGGTGGCGGATCTCCTCATGTTCGGTTGCGCGAGCACGATAGCAAGTGTTCACGAGATGATGGGGTTCGGATCGTCTCCTGGTAGATTGATCGCATGACGAAGCTCATCAGTCGTGCCGTATTCGTTTTCGTCTCGATCATGTTCGTTCTGATGACGACGGGCTGTGCGTCGGGTGGCTCGACGACCGGTGCGGCCACGACGCCGCTCGCTCCGCCTCCGGAGACAGTTTCGGTACCTCCGGAGACGGTAACCGCGTCTCCGGATGCGCCAACCGTGCCTCCGAATACGGCGTCGGTACCGCCTCAGACTGCCAGTGAACCGGACGGCTCGTGTCTATCGGATTGTGATTGTGCGAAGGGGCAACGTTGCCGGCCAGCGGGTGAGAGGTTGATCGGTGGCACGTGTGGGCCGGTTGCGTGCACACGTGAATTCGTGCCGGTGTGTGGGGTCGATCGCAAGACCTATGGCAACCGCTGTGAGCTCGAGGCGGCGCACGTGGCGTTCGCGGCGGACGGGGCGTGTCGACCTCAGGGTGCCCGCGCCGGGAATTGCGTGTCGGATTGCGATTGCCCAGTGGGTCAACGCTGCATGACCGGCGGCTGTGGACCGATGGCGTGCACGCGCGAATTCGTACCGGTGTGTGGAGTCGACGGTGAGACCTATCCGAATCGCTGTGCGATGCAAGCCGCTCGGATCGCGCTCGCGTATGAAGGTTCATGTCAGGGGTGATACGACGATGAAGCTCGGCAAGATTTTCAGCATGGCGTTGAACGTCGTGCTCGCTGTGATCCTCGCGCTCTTGGTGCTCAACGTGACGAATCAATTCCTGCGGATGCGCGACGCCCGTGAACGGTTTGTCGGTCAACCGGCGCCTCACACGACGGCGGTGCGCTTCGACGACGGGTCGGTATGGCGACTCGCCGATCACCGGGGTGAGGTGACGGTGATCGATTTCTGGGCGTCGTGGTGTGGACCGTGTATCGCCAAGATGCCCGAGCTGCGCAAGCTGCACGAAACACTCGGCAGCCGTGACGACGTCACCCTGGTGAGCATCAGTCTCGACGAAGATCTGGCGGCGGCCGAGGCGGCGATCGAAGAGCACGACATGACCTGGCTACAGCTTCATGGCTCCGCGGGGGGCGCCGATCGAGCGTTCGCGGTGTTTGCGATTCCGACGCTGGTGGTGATCGATCAAGAAGGCGTGGTGCGCGCCTATGGCTCGAGCGGTCTGGCACCGGCGCGCGCGGTACGCGCCGTGCTCGACGAGGGCTGAACGTTCGCGGGCGATAAGATACGCCCGTGGCACGATTTCGACTCGCTTGGCTCGCTCTTCTCGCCCTCGTCGTGACACTCACGACGGATGTTCCTTCCTCCTCTCTTCACGACACTTCTCTTCACGCCGACGACTGGCTCGCGGCGGTGGCCGCGCTGCCCCCGGCACACGATCTCGCGGTTCCCGCCAACGGTGATCATTGGGCGCTCCGCGTCGCCTATCCCACCGGTCGTGTCGATCCACGCGGGCCCCGCGCCGCCCCCGAACACCCACGACGTATGCCGACGTGGCGACCCCCCGCGGCGCGGGAAGGCGCGGCCTTGCCCGTCGATCGCTTCGTCGCCATCGGTCCTCAGCCGCTCGAGATGGATGGCTGTACCCAATGCACCCCTTGGGGTCGAGTCGCGGGACGGATCAACGCGGTATTGAGCGATCCGAGCGATCCGTCGGTGGCCTATGCCGGCTCCGACGGTGGTGGTGTGTGGAAGACGACCAATTGCTGCACCGCCGACACCACCTGGGAACCGGTAACCGACGATCCGGCCCTGGCAACCATCGCGATCGGCACGATGGCCTTCGATCCTCTCGATTCGGACATCGTCTACGCCGGTACCGGCGATTTGCGCTGGAGCTCGTGGTCGTTTGGCAGCACGGGTTTGTTGCGGAGTCGCAACGCCGGCGAGACGTGGGAGACGTTGGGCGCCGAGGTGTTCGCCGCCGCTTTGCCTCAGGCACCGGGTGCCTTTCCACAGAATCAAGCGATCGGCGCGGTGGCGGTCGATCCACGCACGGGCACGTTGGTCGTCGGTGCCAAGACCGGCGTCTACTTTTCGCCCGATGACGGCGAGAGCTGGATCGGCCCGTGTCTGACCAATGCCTTTGCCGATCAGCGTCAGGACATCACGTCGCTTTTGGTGCGGGATCGAGGCGACGCCACCGAGGTGATCGCGGCGGTGGGCGTGCGTGGTTTTGGCACCCCGGTGCAGCCGGATCTCGACCAAAACGGCGCCAACGGCCTGTATCGAACGACGGTGCCCGAAGGCGCGTGTCCGAGCGTCTGGGAGCCGTTGACGTCTGGCTGGCCCGAAGGCACGACGGAGGGGGAGCCGTTTCCGGCCAACTCGGTGGGGCGGATCGACCTGGCGCGGGCTCCCACCGATCCCGATGTGATCTACGCGCAGGTGCAATCGGTCGAGCTGCGTGGCCAGCTCGGCGTGTGGCGGAGCACCGACGGCGGCACCACGTGGGAGCAGCGCTCGGATCGTTTTGGTTTGGGGGGTTGTGTCGGCGATTGGCCGCAGAATTGGTACAACCAGAATCTGACCGTGGCGCCCGACGATCCGGACACGGTGTTCATTCAGACGGTCGATCTCTTTCGATCGCAAGACGGTGGTGAGACGTTCATCAATCTGACCTGTGGCTACGCCGACATGCCACGTGGCGTGCACGTCGACCACCACGGCATCGCCTTTGTCGGCGAGAACCGCAATCACCTGCTGGTCGGCACCGATGGTGGCGTCTACATCTCGCTCAACGTCGATGCCAATGCGCCGGGCAACGTCTTTTTCCAGCAGATCAACGAGACCCTGCCGACGCTGGAGATGTACGTCGGTGATCTGAGCCGAGGTTTTGCGTACCGGCCGGCTCCCGCCGTGACCGCCGGGATGCAAGACAACGGAGTCGGCGTGAATGTGTTCACCGACGGTATTCAGGCCGAAGAATGGCAGATGACCACCGGCGCCGACGGGGTGGTGGCGTTGATCGAGCCG
>JBCDBH010000459.1:0-4350 GCA_039184055.1 Acidobacteriota bacterium | reverse complement strand
CGTGTCGTCGTCGTTGTAGGCGACGGATTCGCGCAAGGCCAAGGGCGCACAGCGATGGTCGACCCCGATCATCAAGAGATGCGGCGACGAGCTGGTTTTTGTGAAGCTATGCGCGATGTGGTTTTGCACGGCCGGGGTCTCAATGAAAACCGTGGAGGTCGGTCAGATAAAGATTGACCGCGAGCATGGAGAAGAGGACGGCGACGAATCCCGCCAGACTGGCCACCGCGATATGCCGGCCCGGCCAATGACGCACGCGCCAGAGAAGAATCACCCCACCGTAAAAGAGCCACGTGACCGCGGTGACCAAGATCTTCGGGTCTTGCAACCAGTCGTCGTAGAGCTGATCCGCCCATATGGCGCCGGTCACGACCGTAACCGTCAGGGCACCGAAGCCGGCCATCAAGGCGACACCCATCATACGCTCGAGAACTTCGAGTGAGGGTAATCGCCCAAAGAAGACGGAGAAGCGATTGGCTTTGAGCTCGCCGTAGACCCGCAAAAAGAGAAAGCCGTAAATGGCGGCGGCGACAAAAGCCGCGTAGCCAACCAAGCCGGTCGCGGCGTGGAGAGCGAACAGCGGGTTGTGGAAGACAGCGCGATCTGGAGGTGGCCCGCTTCGAAGAATCGTCGAGAGCAGCTCGAAGAAGAACGCCAAAGCGAGCATCCAGAACCCGGTGTTGAGCACCTGGCCTCGCCATTCGACCAAGCTGTATACGACCGCGATGGCGAAAGCGATCGCCGACAACGCCTGGGCGAGCGTGGCGGCCGGGAATTGTTCGAAACGAATGGCCAACAGGACCAGATACGTCAGGTGGAGAAGGAGCAAGAAGTAGAGAGACGGCTGCGCGAGCCGTGCCGCGGCTCGGCTCTTGTCGAAGAAGACAAAGCCGTAGCACACTGCCACCAATAGATAGAGGAGCGGGAGGAAAACTTCGGCGAAGCGGAGAGCGAGGTCCAGCATGGATGAGTCGTCGCGCGGATACCAGTCGACAGTGATGCCGAGCTCCGCGCGGAGCTAGCCTACCATCGCTGGTGTCTTGCTTGAGAGGTCGCAGTCATTCTGCTAGGGTCCGGCGTCGCTCATATGCCGCCGCGTCACCGCCCATCGGCTATGGAGTGACGCTGATCGAGGCCCGGTCTGTTCGTTTGTCCTCAGTCGTTTCACCGCCGTGGCCGATCGTGAACCTGGCTACCCGTGCCGCTCGAGGAGTTTCATCATGAAGAACGTCATCGTTCTCGGTGCCCAATGGGGAGACGAGGGTAAGGGCAAGATCGTCGATTTGCTCTGTCCGGCGTTCGACAATGTGGTGCGTTTTCAAGGCGGCCACAACGCTGGTCACACGGTGCGTTTCGCCGATCGTCATTTCTCGCTCCACCTCGTACCTTCGGGGATTTTGCATAGCGGGGTCGATTGCTTTCTCGGCCCCGGCATGGTGATCGCGCCCGATGCCTTGAACACCGAATTGGCATCCCTCGCCGAAGCCGGTGTCGACACGACCGGTCGTCTGTTCATTTCGGACCGCGCGCAAGTGATTTTGCCGACGCACGCCAGCCTTGACCAGGCGCGAGAAGAGGCGTCGAGTGGCCGGATCGGGACGACGGCGCGTGGCATCGGCCCGGCCTACGAAATGCGCGCCGCGCGTTGTGGGGTGCGCATGGGTGAGCTCGACGCGGAGCTTCTCGAACAGCGGCTACGGGTCCAGCACATGCGGATCATGCCGGAGCTCGACCATCTCGGAGTCGACGGCATGCCGAGGCCGTCCGAGCTGATGGCGCTGTGTCGGACCTGGGCGGATGAGCTCGGTGGGCGCGTCATCGATGTATCGGCTCGTTTGGCCGAGAAAATGGCCGCCGGAGAGCGGATTCTCTTCGAAGGCGCGCAGGGCGCATTGCTCGACGTCGACCACGGGACGTATCCGTTCGTTACCAGCTCGACACCGACCGCGGGCGGTGTGGCGGCGGGCGCCGGTGTCGCGCCGACGCGACTCGATGCCACCATCGGCGTGCTCAAGGCGTACACCACGCGGGTCGGTGGGGGGCCCTTTCCGACCGAGCTCGAGGGCGACGTCGCCGAATTTCTCCGCGATCGAGGCAATGAGTTCGGCACGACCACGGGGCGGCCACGACGCTGTGGTTGGCTCGATATCGTCGCGGCGCGCTACGCCCATCGCCTCAATGCGTTCGACGCTCTGGCGTTGACCAAGCTCGATGTGCTCGATGATCTGGACGAGATCCAGCTGTGCACGGGCTACCGCTATCAGGGTGAGGTGATCGAGGACTTCCCGTCGTCGCTCGCCGTGCTCGAGGCCGCCGAGCCGATCTATCGTCGAGTCGAAGGATGGCGTGCCGCCACCACGGGGGTCACGCGGATCGACGATCTGCCGCTCGCGGCACGACGATTCGTCGAGGTGGTCGAAGAGCTCGTCGGCGCCCCGGCGATGATGGTTTCGACCGGTGCGCGACGTGAGGAGACGATCCTGGTCGATCCGCTCGCCGAACGTCTGTTGGGTGATCGGTTGTCGTCCGTACTCGAGCACCGTGACGGCAAAGCTGGTGTATAGTTCGCGCTTCGTAGGCCGTTAGCTCAGCTGGCAGAGCAGCGGACTTTTAATCCGCGGGTCCAGGGTTCGAGTCCCTGACGGCCTACCATCACACCTTGAAAGCTCATGTCCGGCGATCGCTCCCATCCTTCCGCGGTTGCTTCCTGTCGATCCAGATCCCGTCTCGAAACTCTCATCGGTGCGCCACGAAGCTCGCTTCTCATCGGCGGCGCGTGCGATCGGTCCCTCGCGGAATGAGTCGATTGGTCCCCACGGCTTGGTGTGAAAGCCGCCTGGGATAGGATGAGGGTCCATCTCTCAGGAGCAAACCGACGTGGCCACGCCCGAGAAAGACGAAATCGAGTCGCCGGACCCGACCGAGCTATCTTTGGTCGACTCCGATACCGGCACGTCGATTCGAGCGTTTCGTGCTTGGCAGCCGTCGAAAGCCCTCGACTCCACGGACGAGATGGCCAAGACGCCACCCGGTGACGACCTGCCGCAGCGCTACGAGATTCGTGAAAGTGAAAGCGGCCGCTATTTGCGCTGCAAGGAGGCGCCGGGAGTCGGCGTCGCGATCGATCGATCGTTCAACTTCTCCGAAGCCGAGGCCCGCAAGCTCGGCGCGCGGGTCATCTTGCTCGACGGGGTCGGCCAATTCGGCCCGATGGTCGATACCGGTAAGCAGCTCTACAACCTGGATCACCACGCCAACTGCCTGCGCACCTTTACTTTGGCGACGTGTGAACAGGCGTTGCTGATGGTGGTGAAGGGGCTCGAGCTCGACAAAGGCGATTGGAAAATCGTCGCCAACGAGCCTGACCTCGACACGGTTTTCGCCATCTGGGTGCTGCTCAATTATCGGCGCTTGCGGACCATGACCGGCGCGTCACGAGACAAGATCGCGGCTTTGATTCGACTCGAGGGCGCGATCGATGCCAACGGTTTCGAGGTCGCCTCGTGGTGTGGCTTGCCCACCGAGTGGCTGGAACGTGGTCGTCAGGAGATCGACGACCTATTCGCCATCGAACGGGAGTCCAAGTCGAGTGGCGGTTGGGATCGTGTCGACCTGGCCGAGCACACTCGTCGGATGCTCTCGGAGATCGATCGCCTGGTGTATCGGAGTGAGGACTTCGAGGACTTCGATAGCGTCGAGGAAGAGCTCGGTCACGTCGACATCGGCAACGACAAGGTCGCCGTTTTGTGTCGCGATGACAAGGGCATCTACGACGTCGAACAGCGTCTCAAGAAAGTTTGGAACGATCGCCTCGGGGTCATCGCCCTCGCCAAGGATGATCGCAATTACACCTTGCGTCGAGTCGCGGCCTTGTCGGACATCGACCTCGAACTGGCCTACGATCGTCTCAACCAGCTCGATCCGGCGGTCGATGGACGGCCCGCCGAGAAACGCTGGGGCGGATCGGACGAGATCGGTGGCTCGCCTCGACCCGGAGGCAGTGGCCTGGCGCCCAAAGAAATCGCCCGTGTGCTCGGTCGGGTTTTCCGCCCGGTCGACCGCTGGCGGCAAGTCGAGCGTGTCGGTCTCGCCGCCCTGCTGGCGATTCTCATCGGTGGCGCGGCGGCCAGCGTTCATTGGTTGTGGGGGTTCGTTACCGTCGATGTGACGACGGTGGCCGATCACACCTTACGACTCGCTGCGATCGGTGGGGTCATGCTGCTCGCGGCGCTCGCCTTCATGGCGGTATTCGCCGAGGGGCGATGGTTTCGCTTCGGTTGGCGTTGGCCCGCGGGGGAAGACTGGTGGTGGTTGGTGCCCGCGGTGCTCGTCGGCGGGGCGCTCGGAGGT
>JBCDBH010000458.1:0-4372 GCA_039184055.1 Acidobacteriota bacterium | reverse complement strand
GCTGTGAAGTGAAGAGAACCCCTTACGAAGAGAACATAGGCCCGCAATTCTCATCAAACACCGAAGCGACGGTTCGTCGTCACGAAAGTGGAGAGGTACGTTAGATCTGGGCAGCACAGTGGTGAGCGACCGGAGGCGTACCCCAAGGTACGTCGAGGGAGCGAAGAGCGAGCACGCCCAGAGATGACGTGCATCTCCGCTTCGTAGCCGCGGTCCGTCGTCACGGTGTTTGATGAGAATTGTGGGCCAAAAAAAGCGGGGGTGGCCCGGACAGGCACACCCCCGAATTCGACTCGACCGGCAAGGAAGTCAGTTGATGCGACGACCTTCGATCTGTTCGACGTCGATCGACAGACCGGCACCCTGGGCGACACCCGGACGGCACGAGCCGACCGGACCACCGTTGGCTTGGTAGTCGGTGCAGATCGCGGCGGTGTACACCGCGGTCACATCGATTTCATGGCTGCTGCGCAAGACGACCCAACCGACGGTGATCGGCGGGTTGACCGGCGGCGGGGCGCCACCGTTGAGCACCTCATAGATGCGCACGCAGTCATCGACCGTCGCGCCACGCGGATCGAGAGAAATACCGTCGAAGCCGGCCGGTGGGACCTGCTCGGGCTCACGTGCTTTGACGTCGGTCTTCTCGGCGAGAAGGTAGAAGTTCTTCTCGATGTCGACCGGGAAGTCGTTGGCGTTGAGGATGTTGATGTCGGTGGCGTAGTTACCGAATTTGACGATCGGCTCACCGCCGATGACACCGGCCGAGGTCTGACCGACTGCGGACGCGTTGTAGCCGCAGACGTATTTGACGGCGTAGACGTATTGCTGTGCGGCCGCGACAGCCGGCAGCACGAGCATCAGTGCGAGGACAACAAGAAAACGACGCATGGTTCGTTTCTCCTCCGTTGAGACACGAGTCGCGTGCCCGGGCCGCGTTGAGCGGTGCCTCGGGAAGCGACACGCGTCCGTGGGACACGAGATCAGATAGTCATCGATCCTCAGATCGACGAGAACGAAACCCATGGGTGCCGGAGGGGGACTCCGACTGTCGACGTCAGTTGTGGCCACTCGCCAGACAAAAATTAGTCTAAATCACTGCACACGGCCGGTCAACATCAAATATTGCCAATCGTCGATATTTTTATTCCGTGCCCATTCTCTTGTTGCGGGAATCTTCCCGCCAAGCCAAGATCCAAAAGGCTGGATCTTCAAGGGTTGACCAAATCTCTGGGCAAGACTTTCCCCGTCAACCACCCGCGGAACGCACACGCTCGAGAAAAGCGTCGTGTACGGCGAGGTCGTGGGTCAGCTCGGGATGGAAGGTGGCGGCGAGAACGTTGTCACTCGCCACCAGGACCGGCTCATCACGATAGGTCGCCAGGACATCGACCGTCTCCCCGACCTCGACGATCCGGGGAGCGCGGATGAAGATCATCGGCAATGATCGACCGTCTCCCCAACGCCCCTCGGCCTCGAAGGAGTCGACCTGGCGTCCCCAGGCGTTGCGCGCCACGGTAACGTCGAGCAAGGCAAGCGAGTCTTGCTCGGGCTCGACCCGATGGGACAACAAGATGAGTCCGGCGCAGGTGCCGAATACGACGCCACCCCGACCCACGAAAGCCGGCAGGGCCTGCCACCAACTCGGCTCGAAGGCCATCAATTTGATCAGCGTCGTACTCTCACCACCCGGAATCACCAGACCATCGAGGCCATCGAGCTCGGCCGGGCGACGCACCTCGACCGGCTCGACGTCGAGGGCGCGCAAGGTCCGGCCATGCGCCGCGAAGCCGCCTTGAAGGGCGAGCAGGCCGACCCGTGGCGCCACGCTCACCACCCGCGATGCTGCAACAATTCACCCGCTTCGGCGAGCGGCGCGATCTCCAAACCGGGCATCGGCGCGCCGATCTCCTCGGAGACCTGGGCCAGGATGGCGGGATCACGGAAGTGAGTCGCCGCTTTGACGATCGCGGTGGCGTGACGGGCAGGATCTTCGCTCTTGAAAATACCGCTACCGACGAAGACCGACGTCGCGCCGAGCTGCATCATCAGCGCCGCATCGGCGGGCGTGGCGATGCCACCGGCCGAGAAATTCGGCACCGGCAGCTTGCCCTCGGTCGCCACCCAACGCACCAGATCGTAGGGCGCGCCGAGCTCTTTGGCTTCGCTCATCAGCTCCTCGGCGGGCAAGGTGGTCAACCGGCGGATACCACCTTGAATGGCACGCATATGACGCACCGCTTCGACGACATTGCCGGTACCCGCTTCACCCTTGGTGCGGATCAGCGCGGCGCCTTCGCCGATGCGCCGCAGCGCTTCGCCGAGGTTGCGCGCGCCACATACGAACGGCACCTCGAAGGCGAATTTGTCGACGTGATATGCCTCGTCGGCCGGGGTGAGCACCTCGCTCTCGTCGATGAAATCGACCCCGAGCGACTGCAAGATCTGAGCTTCGACAAAATGACCGATCCGTACCTTGGCCATGACCGGAATCGATACCGTCGCCATGATCTCCTTGATCATCGCCGGGTTCGACATCCGCGCCACGCCACCGTCGCGCCGGATATCGGCCGGCACCCGCTCGAGCGCCATCACCGCCACCGCGCCGGCGTCCTCGGCGATCTTCGCCTGAGCCGCATCGGTGACGTCCATGATCACGCCGCCTTCGAGCATTTCGGCGAGTCCCGTCTTCAAGAGAGGCGTGCCGGTTTCACCATGAGTTGCTGTGGACATCTTCGTGCTCCTTTATCGTGTTGAAAGCTGAGTGAAAGCTGAACAAGTGGCCCCTACACAAAGGGCGCCGCGGTTTCGTGACGCGATGGGTGTCGTCGCTCGTCGAGCGCCGCCTCGAGAGCGGTCGCGAGTCGCTCGACACCGACTCGAATGCGTTGTGGTGGCTCGGCGACGAACGACAGACGAATGTGATCGCGCCCGCCGTCGAACCAGGTTCCGGGCGCCACCGATACACCGTGACGACGCGCCCGCGCCGCCAAAGCCTCGGCATCGACCCCGGGTGGCAGGCCGAGCCACACGGTGACACCGCCGAGCGGTGGCTGCACCGTTACCCGACCCCCGAGAACGGTGGTGATCGTCTCGATCATGGTGTCGAGGCGCTCACCGTGGGCGCGTCGAACCTGCTCGAGATGACGATCGATCTCACCGCGCGCGAAGAGCTCGGCGAGCGCCATTTGCGCCGGCAGGCTGCTGGTGAGATCGCACACCCGTTTGAGATCGAGCAGACGCGACGCCAGCGCCGGTGGCGCCAGAATCCACCCGAGCCGGAAACCCGGGCACAAGATCTTCGAAAACGTGCCGATCTGCACCACCTGTTGATGCCGGTCGAGCGCCGCCAGCGAGGGTTCGTCGCGGCCGCGATACCGCAGCTCGGCGTCGAAATGATCCTCGAACACCGGCACACGGGTTTCGAGCGCCGCCGCCAACACCTCACGCCGCCGCTCCAGGGTCATGGTGCGACCGGTCGGGTTCTGAAAGCTCGGCATGAGATAAAGCAATTTGGGCTGCTCGGTGAGCAACGCGCGGCGTAAAGCACGTGGCTCGATACCGTCCGCGTCCATCGGCACCGGCACCAATCGCGCGCCGTGGAGACGCCACAGCTGGAGCGCATTGGCATAGGTCGGTGATTCGACCGCCACCGACTCACCACGACGCAACAACAAACGCGCCAGCAGATCGAGACCGTGTTGCGAACCGTTGACGATCAACACCTGATCGGCCGACATGTGACTCGTGTCGAGATCTGGAGTCGCGGCACGCAAGCGGCGAACTATCGCCTCACGCAACGGCCGATACCCGGCCGGTGGTCCATAGCCGAGCGCCGCCGCGCCCTCGCGCGCCAAGACATCCTGCATGGCGCGTTGAATCGCCGCCACGGGAAAGGAGTCCGCCGAGGGCACCGCGCCAGCGAAATCGATCGTCGAGCCGGCCGCGGCAT
Source organism: Acidobacteriota bacterium (assembly GCA_039184055.1). GTDB lineage: Bacteria > Acidobacteriota > Thermoanaerobaculia > Multivoradales > J023 > JBCDBH01. The sequence continues at coordinate 420 of JBCDBH010000458.1, read as the reverse complement.
CGACCGGCGCCGGAAGACGTGGCGTCAACAGACGATTCCACGCAAAAGGCGCGGTCGAGGTGTCGATCTCGATGGAACGCTCGGCCACGAAGGTGCCACGACCGACTCCGGCTTCGACCCACCCTTCGTCGAGCAAACGCTCATACGCCAAGACCACCGTATTGCGACTCACCCCGAGCGAGCTCGCCAATTGCCGGGATGACGGCAGCCGTTCGCCAGCCGGTAGCTCGCCTCGAGCAATCAACGTCTCGATTCGCCGCACCACCTGGTCGGCGAGGGGAATCGAAGCGTCGCGGTCAATCTGGAAGTCGATCATTGAGTGTGAGTTGACAATTGGACCCTTGTCGAGAAACTTGGCACCATCAGAAGATCAAAAAATGGTGCCAATCGAATACTGACTCAAAGAATACGGGACCAATT
>JBCDBH010000457.1:0-4374 GCA_039184055.1 Acidobacteriota bacterium | reverse complement strand
GTACCTGACATATGGACAGTGTTAGAAAATGTAGAATGCTAGTACTTGAGCCCCATAAATAGTCAGCTCCCACTGTAAGGTTTCGGGCGAAAGGCAAGGCCGCCACCACGGAGACGGCGGCCTTGTCGGACTCTTCCGTCTCGCCGCCTTCGATATAGCTGTAGCCCGGCTTCCAGGTGGCCTGCTGCTCGTCGAGCCACGGACGGAAGGTGTCGAGTACCTCGGCGACGGTGACACCGATTTGCAGCTGCACTTGGATCGTGATCATGCGCACCCGATCGAGGCGTTCGATGCGCGCCGGCTCCCATACCACCCGCGCTTCGGCGACCTGGCTGAGCGGCACGACGGCGCCGCTGCTCTGGGAGAAGACGCTCAGATTCTCGAGCTTTCGAAGGTCCTCGCGGTCTGCGCCCTCGGTGCGCAGGATCACCGGGATGGTCTCGTCTTGCTCGCGAAACTCGGTCATCTCCATGCCGGCGAGTCCGGCATTCAGCGACGTGGCGATATCGAGGTTCGAGACACCGGCGCGGAAAGCGCGAGCCTGGTCGATGTCGACGATCAGCTTTTTGCTTTGCGGGCCCCAGGTGTCCTGCACCGCGGTGACGACGTCGTATTCCCAGAGCTTCGACTTGATCTGCGACTGTAGGGCGAAAAGCTCGTCGAAATCCGGGCCCGAGAGCTTGATCTCGATCGGGTAGGTCACCGGCGGGCCGTTCGCGAGCCGACTCACCAGCAGCCGAGCGTCGGGGTGGTTCTCGAAGACGTAACTCTCGATCGCCAGCTTGACCGGGTCGAGGGACGCGCTGTCGTTGACGTTCAAGATCACCGTGGCGACCGAATTGCGCGGATTCTCCGGCGAGAAAGAGAGCACGAAGCGCGGTCCCCCGGAGCCGATATAGCTCGTCCAGCTGCGGGTGCCGATCGCCTCTAGATCCTCGGGGTCAGCTTTCTTGGACTCGAGAAAGCCGTCGAGATCCCGAATCAGGGCCTCCGTCGCTTCGATGTCCGAACCCGGCGGAAGCTCGAGGGTGGCGGTGAGCACGGCGTCCTCGGACGGCGGAATGAAAACCTGCGGCACCGATCCCATCCCCACCATCGAGAGGGCGAAGAGCGCGATCACCAGCGCGCAGAAAATCAGCGGAAAGCGAATCACCACGGCGAGCAGGCGGCGGTAGCTGCGGTAAAAGGCGGTGTCGAATTCCACCTCACCCTCACCCTCACCCTCACCCTCGCTCTTCGGCTTCGCCTCCACCTTGATAAAAGGCGTCAGCATGGGGATGAAGGTCATCGCCATGGTCCACGAGAGCAGCAGGGCGATGGTCACCACGTAAAAGATCGAGGCGGTGAATTCGCCCACCGCCGACTCGGCCAGGGCGATGGGGGTGAACGCCGCGGCGGTGGTCAGGGAGGAGATGATCAGCGGCACCATCATTTCCCCCGCCGCGCCGATCGCCGCCTCGATTGGCGCTTCGCCGTTTTGGCGCCGCACGATGGTCGCCTCGACCACGACGATGGCGTTGTCGACCAGCAATCCCAACGAGATGATCAAGGCGGCGAGGGAGATCTGATCGATGCCGATCGAGAAGACCGACATCAAGATGAAGGTCGAGACCATCACCACCGGGATCAGCGACGCGACCACCAAACCGGTACGAACGCCGAGCGAGACGATCATCACCAGGATCACGATCACGACCGCCTGCACCAGGTTGCTGACGAAAGCGTCGACGCTGGCGCCGGTGAGCTTCGACTGCAGGAACATGGGCCGCAGCTCCATGCCCAGCGGCAGGCCCGATTCGAGCTCGCGAGTCAGCGTCTCGAGGCGTTCGCCCAGGGTCAGGATGTTGCCGCCGTCGCGCATCGAGATGGCGAGCGAAATGCCATCTTCGCCGTCGACACGGACCTTTTGGCTGATCGGGTCCTCGTAGGCGCGGTAGATCTTGGCGATGTCCCGGAGCCGGACCAACGCCCGACTGCCGGGGATCTCGACGATCGCCTCGCGCAGATCTTCCGCGGTGTCGAAATTGCCGGTCGGCTCGAGCACGATCAGCTCGCGGCCGATCGTGATGTCGCCGCCCGAGGACAGGATATTGAGTGACTGCAAAACGCCCTCGAGCTGCTGCGGGGAAACTCCGAGCTCGGTGAGGCGCGCGTTGTTGTATTCGATGTAGATCGCGTCTTCGATATCGCCGTAGAGATTCACCTTGGCAATATCCGGTTCCTTGAGCAACGCGTCGCGCACATCGAGCGCGGCGTCGCGCAGGTCCTTCGGCGTGAAGCCAGGGCCGACGAGGCTGTAGAGGTGACCGTAGGTGTCACCGTACTCGTCGTTGACCGTCGGCGTGATGGCACCCGCCGGCAACTCGGGGATGACGGCTTCGACCTTCTGGCGCAGATCATCGAAGATCGGCGCCATGTGCGAGTAGCTGTCCTTGAAGTTGACGGTGACCACAGAGACGCCGCTGATCGACTCGCTGGTGATGTCGTCGACCTCCGGCATTTCCTGGATTTTTTCTTCGATCGCATCGGTCACAAGCTGCTCGACACGCTCGGGGCTAGCGCCGGGAAAAGGCGTCGTGACCGTGGCGGTGCGGATCGTAAAACCCGGATCTTGGGCCTTGGGCAGCTGCACGTAGGCGGAGAGCCCGCTGACGAAAAGGGCCAGGACGGCCACGAGGGTCACGCGGTTGTAGCGGATGGCGGCGGCGGTGATGTTCATGACAGGCCCTGTTACTGCGCCGGCTCGCGCACCAGCATGCCGTCGCGGGCGTGGATTTGACCCGCCGTGACGATGCGCTCGCCGACGTCGAGGCCCGCGAGCACCTCGAGCCCCAGCTCGGAGATCTCGCCCACCTCCACGGCCCGCCGCTCGAGGGCAGCGGCGCCTGGCTGATCGCTCGGCCCGACGACGAAAACAAAGGTGCCGTTCTCGTCCTCGAGAGCCGCCGACGGCGGCACATAGAGCCGATCGGAGCTCGTCGCCCCGGAGCCGTCACCTCCTGGGCTATCCCCTCCAGAGAACTGGCACGTCACCTCGGCCGCGAGGTTCGATCGAATGTCTTCGGGCACGGCCGCGAGAGACAACGTCACCGGAAATGTCCGGGCGTCCCGGGTACCGACACCCACTTCACTGACCACCCCCTCGAACGCTCGACCCGGCACCGAAGGGAACCGCGCGACACCAGCCATGCCGTCCTCGAAGGAGGCGATCAGGCTCTCCGGCACGGCCAGGACCACTTCCCAACCCTTGCCGCAGTTGACCCGGGCCACGGTCTGCCCGGCCGACGCGTTCTCGCTGACTTCGACGCTCAGCTCGGCCACGGAGCAGTCTTCGGATGCTGTCAGCCGGGTATAGCCCAGGTTCAACCGCGCGAGTCTGACCGTCTGCACCGCGGCGTTGTACGACGCCTTGGCGGATTCGGCATTGGCCAGCGCGGTATCGAGCTCGTTGCGCGACGCGTTGTCATTGGTGAAGAGCAGTCGCACTCGCTGGTACTCCGCCTCGGCGCTGCGACGGGTGGCTTTGGTGCGCGCCTCCTCGGCCAGGGCCTGCTCGAGCTCGACGTTGAAGAGATCGCGATCGAGAGCGGCGATCAAGTCGCCTCGCTTCAGCCTGTCGCCGACCTCGACGGGCACTCGGTCGACGGTGCCCGAGACCTTGAAGCTGAGCGCCGCCTCCTCGGCGGACTGTGCCGCGCCGCTGAAGACGCGGTTGCGGATCGATGCCGAACCGCTCTCGACAACGACCGATTTCACCGGTCGCAAGGCCGTTTCGGGAGGTGGCGCCTCGTCTGCGCAGCCGACCATGAGCAGGGCAGCGCCGACGGCGAGCGTCCAGGGCACCAGCATGGGTTGCAGGAGGCGTGGTTTCATCGTGTGGCGTCCTCGGTGGGTTGAAGGAAACGACTCAGGCGATCGAACCAGGCCCGCTCGTCTGCGGGCGAGGCAGCGAACTCGAAGAAGCCGATCGACCGCTGTAGCTCGACGACATCCTGCAAGTGCTGATAGACCGCGTTGGCAGCCGCCAGCCGAGCACTCAGATAGGTGTTTTGGGCGTCGATCAGATCGATATAACTGGCGGTTCCACGCGCATAGGAATCGGTGACGAGGTCGAGGGTTTGGCGTGCCGCCTCCGCCGAGGCGTCGGCGAAGCCGATATTGAGCCGGGTCGAGGCCGCTTCCACCAGCCGAGCGCGGGCGTCGGCCTCGATGACGTCGGCCGTTTGCTGCAAGGTGAGCTCGAGCTGGTCCACCCGCAGCGCGGCCTGCTGCTTCTTCGCCTTGATGCCGCCGCCCTCGAAGAGGCTCCAGGTGAAGTCCACCCCGACACTCCAATCGCTGTCGAAGTCCGTCGCGAAGAACGCGCCGCCGTCG
>JBCDBH010000456.1:0-4404 GCA_039184055.1 Acidobacteriota bacterium | reverse complement strand
GCCTTGTAGACGCCCCAAATCTCGAGCGGCTCGAGCACGCCCCGCTGCACCGCGCTCTGATCGGCGTCGATCAACATGTCGAGCCAGGCGAGGGTCTCGGGGTTGCCGGGGTCGAGCGCCTCGCCAGCGTGGATGTGGGTGCAGACGAAGCGCATGAAGGCGCCGTGGCGATGCTCGAAGCGGGCGGTGAAGCGCTCGCGGAGCAGAGGCAGGATGTCTTCTTGACGCACGCCTTCCATACCGTCGACCTCTTCGGGCACGGCCAGACGCTGGTCGCCGGTCAGCTCGGCGGGTAGCAGATCGAGCAGGCGGTTGGCGTAGCGCTCGTTTTCGTCCCAGATCAGCTTGCGGTTCTGACCGACGACCTCGACGAGGTGGAAGATGCCGTGGGTGCTCAGACCGCCACGAATCTGGTCGAAGAGCTGCTCGAGGTTGATGACGTGATGGATCGAGGCGTGGGCGAAGATCAAATCCCAATGCCCGGGCTCGATGGTCATGAAGTTGAGATCGGCTTCGGCGAAGTCGAGCGATAGACCGTCGGCTTCGGCTTGCTCCCGCGCCTGGGTGAAGAGATCCGGGTTGATGTCGGTGCAGCGCACTTCGTAGGGCACGCTCAATGCCCGCGCGAGCGCCAGCTCGGGGCCGCAATAGCCACTGCCGAGACTGAGGATGCGGATCGGTCGGCCGAGGTTGCGACGCAGACTGTCGACCTCGAGCCAGCTGGCCAGATCGTGGAAGGGGCTGCGATCGATCGTCAAGGCGACCCGCTGCCAGTAGTACTCCCACGATGAGCGCGCGTGGACACCGCCTTCGTGCAGGGTCTCGGTGACTTCGATCGTCGAGTAGTGCTCTTTTTCCTCTTCGATCAGCCGGTCGTAGTCGAAGTCGCGGGTGCGATCGACCGTCGCGGTGGTGCTGACCACGGCCGGTGCGTTGGTCGCTTCCGACTCGCTCGGCGGCGGCGTGTCGACGGGGGCATCGGTCGTGTCGCGCGATTCGCCGCCACGGAGGGCGTCGACCACGACCAGGGGCCGGTGCTGGCGATCCGCCGCCGGCTCGCGCCAGAACTCGTCCATATCGCGGAGTCGCTGCGCGTTTTGCGCGAACGCATGGTTTTCACGTCGTTCCTGGGGCCAATCGGTGCCCGAACCCTTCCGGGTGAGGAGGGTGAAGCAATCGGTGAGAAAAGGCTGATCCCAGGTGACGAGCTCTTGCCGCACACAGCTCAAGCCGTTGGCGTCGGCGAGCTCGCGCACCAAATCCGCCGATACCGTCGCGGCGCGCCAGTGTTTGTTCTCGAACGGCAGGTTGCCGTCTTCGTCACTGAGCGCGGCGAGGTTCGAGTGGTGCAGAAAGGCGCGGCCTTCATCGGCCAGCAGGCGACCCAGCTCGGTGATGTAGGCGGTGATCACGTCCCGTTCGACATGGACCAACGAGTCGAAGCTGAAGGCGAAATCGATCGAGCGGTCGTCGACGAAAGAAAGCGATTTGCCGTCGTTGACCCAGTACTCGATGTGTTTCTCGTCGGCGAAACGCTCTTTGCAGGCGTCGATGCAAACGTCGAGCAGATCGACGATCACCAGGCGATCACATAGATCTTTTAGGTAGTGCGTGAAGCGGCCATATCCCGGGGCGATTTCGAGCACGTTTCGGGCCGGGACCTGGGCGCGGATGCGCGGCCACAGATCGGCCGTCCACAGCACCTCGGTTTCCCCCCAATTGTCCGACCATTCGTTGCCTTCACGACTCCAGTCGTAATCCGTGAAGACAGTACGATTTTGCTCGATGGTGGGCATGGGGATCCTCGGTTCGGGCCGGAAACGGCGTGGCGGGTGTGAATATCGAATGACGTGAACCGGGAGTATACTGAGGGCTATCGAAGAGCGTCAATCAGTGACGATACCTGTGCTAGAGTCACGCCTCCAACGAAAGCAGCCCTGTATTTACCCTCTTTTTTCGACGAGTCGAGATAGCCGCAGCTCGAATGCGCGCCGCCAAGTACAACCGACGACGTAAATCCCGCGCGCTTCGCGATAGCCGCCGTCAGGCGGCGCGAGATCGTGATCGCGGCGGTCGATTGACCCGCCTGGAGGATCATCTCTCCATGGTCGAAGGTCACGTCCATCATCAATTCCACTATCTGAGCCACCTCGAGCGGGTGAGCGCGCAACAGGCTTCCGAGCTGGAGGCCATCCACAAATCACGCATGTGGAAGCTGTGGATGGCGTATTGCGCCGTCATGCGGATCGTGTCGTGGCTATGGCGTGGACCGATGTGGGTGATCCGGAAGATCGTCGGCGCGATCCGTGGCGCCATCGTCGGGATCGGGCAGTTCGCGCGCGGCACGGTGACGGCGGTGTTTCTCCGTTCGAGCACGTGGCGTACCCAGCGTCGCGCCAAACGTCGACGGAAACGAGGGGTCGGCGAGCTGACGGTGGCGAGCGTCGACGAGCTCCCCGAGGTGAAGACCAAGCCTCGACTGTTGATTCTCTGTCCGTATCCGATCTATCCCATCACCCACGGTGGCGCGGTACGGCTGTTCAATTTGGTGCGACGTTTGTCGGAGCGGTGCGAATTGCACCTGATGATCTTTATTCGCGGCGACGACGATCCCGTGCAAAGCGCCGCGCTCGAACCGTATTGCGCCGGCGTGCACTTCCATCATTGGCGGCCCAAATTCGATCGGCCGGCGTGGAGCCCGGTGCCGCCGAGCGCGTGGCTGTTCGGGGATGAACGAGCATCGCTGCAGCTCCGGGATATCGTCGAGACCCACGACATCGACGTAGTGCAGATCGAGTACACCGAGCTGTCGCACTATCGGCACGCCGTGCCGGAGGGTGTGAAGGTGATCCTGGTCGAGCACGATCTGGCCTTTCGTTCGCTCGATCGGCGTCGCTCGCTGAAGTTTTTCGAGCGTTTTCCCGAGAGTCGGTTCTTTGGCGCCACGACCGGAGACTGGCGTCGTCTGCTGCGTTTCGAGATCACCGCGTGTCGTGAGGTCGACCAGATCCACGTCATGTCGGAGCACGACGGTCAGGATCTCGCCGCCTACCTCGACGACGGCGTCGAACGGATCCGTGTGGTGCCGAACGCCGTGGATGTCGAGCACTATCAGCCTCCCGACGACGATCGCCCGACGGATCGCGCCGGTGTGTTGATGGTCGGCAATTATCAGAATCTGCCCAATGTCGATGCTTTCGAGTTCTTGATCGAAGAGATCTGGCCACGGGTGCGTGAGCTGATGCCCGAGGCGACGCTTTCGGTGGTCGGCGCCGAGATGCCCGATTGGTTTGACGAGCACGATGGTCGCGATGGAATCGAGATCGTCGGCAAGGTGCCGGAAATGCGTGATTGGTACCACAGCCACCGGGTTCTGGTGGTGCCGCTCCGCGCCGGCTCGGGCACGCGCCTCAAGCTCTTCGAGGCCTTCGCCAGCGGCATCGCCGCAGTGTCGACGACGGTCGGCGCGGAGGGCATCGCCTATCGGGACGGTGAGCATCTGCTGATCGGTGACGATGCCGAGCATTTCGCCGCCGGCATCGTCCAGCTGCTCGAGAACGACTCGCTTTATACCGTGCTCACCGCGGCGGCGCGTCGCCTGGCGCTCGAGCGCTACGATTGGAGCCGCTCGGCGGCGGCCAATGTTATGGGCGTCTACGAGCTTCTGGGCTTGAACACGGGTGAAGCGACATCGGTCGCCACCGCTGCACCCGAGCCCGAGACCATCGCCACGCAAGACGACGTCGCGGCCGAAGACGTCGACATCGAAGACCGTGTCGTCGCGGCCGATGGCGATCGAGTGACGTCGGAGGACACGCGCGAGGCGGACAGCGAGCCGCCGGCCGACGCGCTCGACCACGCGCAAGGCAACGGCCATCGTCGCTTGCCCAAGAAACGTGACGTCGATGTCTCGGTGATCATGCCGACGCTGAACGGCGGCTGGTTACTCGACCGCAGTCTCGAAGCGATTCATGGTCAGGACACCAAGCTCAACTTCGAGGTCGTGATCGTCGATTCGGGCTCACGGGAAGAAGATGTGGCGATGATGCGTCGGCACGGGGTCCGGCTCCACGGCATCAACAAGCGGAACTTCAATCACGGTCTGACCCGCGATCTCGGCGCTTCGTTGGCGCGTGGTCAGGTGCTGATCTTCCTCAATCAAGACGCGGTGCCGGTGGACGAGCATTGGCTCGAGGGCATCGTTGCGCCGTTCGACCAAGACGATCCGCCCGCCGCGGTGCAGGGTGGCATTCTCGAATTCCCTCACGGCACCGACGGCGTCTCGAGGTTCTTCTGGGATAGCTGTGGCCAGCGCTTCTATTTCACCAGCGAGTCCGAAGGCTGGATCGAGCGCTTCGAAGGGGTCGGTTTCTCGACCGTCAACGCCGCCATTCGCCGTTCGGT
>JBCDBH010000455.1:0-4407 GCA_039184055.1 Acidobacteriota bacterium | reverse complement strand
GCTCGTCGTCGTCGAGCTCGGCGACCCGACCGATGCTGTGTCCGGCCTCGACCAGTCGACGTAGAAGGACGAGCCGGGTGACGTCGTCTTCCGAGTAGAGCCGCCGCTGATTCCTGTCGCGCTCGGGCTCGATCGCGCCATAGCGTCGCTCCCAGGCTCGAATGAGATCGGCCTGAAGACCGGTACGTCGTGCGACGTTACCGATGGCGAGTCGATCGTCGGTCATCGTCATCCGGTCGGTAGCCGTTCGGGCTCGCGGCGGAGGAGAGCGAAGGTGAGAATCATGTGTGGCAAGGTCAGAGCGCTCAAACCGATAAATACGATACGCAGCAAGATTTGTTCATTCGTTCCGGCGGCCGGCGTCCCGGCGGCCGGCGTCCCCGAGAATGCAAATATCGCCACGGCGAGCAGGATCGTCAGCAGCGAGAGCGGCAGGGCGTGGAGCAGAAATGCGCCTATGCCGCGCCACGCGTCGACCGGATCGAAACGCGTCGCCAGCTCCAGCATGTGTCGAGACGAATGCCAGCAGCAGAAATAGATGGTGAACGCGATCAGCGGTGGCGTCAGCACGAAGAGCAAAGTCAACATTCCAATTTCGGACACGAGAGAGGCTTTGTCTTCATGGGAGCCGCCGTCTTCATGGGAGCCGCCGTCTTCATAGGAGCCGCCGTCTTCATACGAACCATCGCGTCGATCGACGAGCATGACGCCGAGCGTCACGATTACGCCGAGCATACCGAATCCACCCACGGTTGCAACGAAGGCGGAATCGAGTCCGGCTGTAGCCGGCAGCAGGGCATTGAAGATCGCGGTCACGTCGTCACTGTGAACGCTCATCGGTAGGGCGAGAGGCAGGGTACCGTGGAGCAGGGTCGGCGCGAGACGCGCTCGGCTCTTCGGAAGCGTGTCGCCCTCGCCGAAGTGCAGTACGGTGAGCACGAGAAAGAAGGCGAGAGCGAATCTCGGTGTCAACCACCACAGGGCGAGCATCACCGTTGCGGCGCCGAGATAGGCGATGAGGAAAGGAATCGGCCACGCCCGGCCAAACCGAGGTCGCCACAAGAACCGTCCGAGCAGGTGATCGACCGCGCCGTGAGGCAAACCGAGCAGCGCGACGCCGACGAGCAATACGACGAGCTGAGCTTCGCTGGATGGCGCCACCAGCCACGACGTGACGATGGCGAGTCCGGTGACCGCGATCGCAAGGACACGATGTCGCCGCCAGGCGACCGCGTGCCAGCTCACGCCGTCCATCGTTTTGTTGTCGTACGGAAACCTTGGAGCAAGAAGGGAAAGAAGGGCATAGTGAGCGCGGCCGAGAGGTCGTCACGCTCACTTCCGACACCCGAAAGGAAACGGATCACCGATTCGACGCGCGGGTTCGTGAAGAGACGCGAAAAGAGCTCCGGGCCACGTCGCCAATGACGGCTCAAATAGCTGAGAAAGATCTGGTCGAGCATGGCGGAGCGTGGCGTGTAGGGGCTCGCCGTGGGTCGTTCTCCGGCCATGATCGCGGCGGCCAGCGCGGCGGAATGACGCTGGATGGCGAGAAACGCGTAGCCCGTCGATGGACGCGCCATCCCCGCCGCGACGCCGATGCGGACGATTCCCGGAGAGCTCGCCGGCATGGCCGCCGTGCTCATTGGAATCACCCCTCGTTCCGACGCGTAAATGCTGTAGAAACCGCCCTTGGTCAGGTGACGATCGAGGTAGCTTCGGATGGCGTGATCGTAGGTCGCGTCGGCGAACTGCTTCTCCTCGCTGATCCAGGTCGACTCGATCAGCGCATGGCGAGGCGAAAACGGCAGCAGGTAGATGAAATGCACGCCATCGTGCTCGCCGCTCGGTTGGAAGTACATCAGCACCAGGGAGTCGGGGTCGAAGATGTCGTTTCGCGTGCGGATGAAATAGCCACGAAAGTGCTGATGGAGCACGATGTCATGCGCGGCCGGCGGCTGGGGCGGCGGACGTCGGCTGTCGAGCACGAGCGCGGCGTCGAGGAGGTCGCGCTCGGTGGCGACATGGAGACGACCGTCCACGTTCATCACTCGGGTCACCTTCTCGCCGAGGCGGAGCTCGACCTGATCGTGCCGTTTCAGTCGTTCGAGCGCGCTGTGGTAGAAGTCATCGGCGGCGATGTGCTGGTAGGGGTAGCGTTCCGAGGCCTGTTCGATATTTCCGAGGGGTCCGCGTACCCGCCATCGCGACCAGCTATGCGAGACGCAATGCTCGAATGGGTGGCTGTGGACTCGCCAGAAGCACCAGGTACGATCCCGATCGAAACGAGTCCGTGGATCGATCAGGGTGATCGGCCGCCGACAGCCGCTCTCCACGAGATGAACCGCGGCGCTCAAACCGGCACATCCGGCGCCGACGATGACGATGTCGGACACGACCGCCTCAATACCCGAGCTGACTCACGCTCAAGAGACCGGAAAGCGCGTTGTGCAACCCTCGTTCGTGCTCGACTCGACGCGGAGCGTGCCGGTCGCCGCGATCGAAGAACATACCCCAACCGGTGCCCAGAATCGCGCGAACTTTGCGCAGCCGAGACGTGTAGACCCGCTGCCGCCAATAGCCCGTTCCGTGTTGTCGAATGAGATCCCCGATGGCCTCATAGCTCCGGCTCGCGGTGAGAATCGCCCAGCGCGCACGCCTCGGCAGGAAGCGCATACCCTTGTCGGCGCTGCGGTAGTAGCGCTCGGCGAGATCCAGCAATTCGACCACCGCGGCCTGGAGGGCTTCGTGTTCGTGGGGGTCGGCCCTGTCCGTCAACACCCGTGTGACCAGCGCGGGGTCGATGATCGAGGCCGGTAGATAGATCCGCCCATTGTCGAAGTCTTCTTGAATATCGCGTGCGATGTTGGTGAGCTGCATGGCGATGCCCAGATCGGCGGCGAAAGGAAGTGCCTCGGGCTCGTCGACACCCAACACGCCACAGATCATCACGCCGACCGTCGAGGCGACGCGGTAGCAATAGCGGATGAGCTTGTTCGTTTCGGCGAACCGCACCTCACCGAGATCGCTCGCCACACCGTTCACCAGATCGAGCGCGCATACGATCGGCAGCTGGTGTTGCCGAGCCAGATCGAGAAAGAGCGCCACCGGCGGGATCGCGCTCTGACCGCGCTCGAGATCGTGACGGATTTGCGCCAGGATCTCGGGTACCTCGGGATCGTCGGGGCGTTCGTCGACCAGGTTGTCTACATAGCGACAGAAGGCGTAGAGGATCGATAGATCCCGATGGAGGCCCTTGTCGAGCAGCGAGGCCGCCCAGCTGAAGGTGGTGCCATAGCGCGTCATGACCGAGGCGGCGGCCGCCGCGTCGCGAAACTCGTCGATCTGGTTGTCCTGGACAAGCTTGGGCGCGGTGACCGTGACGCGATCTCGGCGCGCTGGTGCTTCGGGGAGCAGTCGCTCCATCACCTTGGCCGAGCTCAGGACACCCGGCATACCGGCGCCGGGTTGCGTTCCCGCGCCGACGAAAAAGAGATTGCCGATGTCTTCCGATCGGTTGTGAAAACGAAAATAGGCGCTTTGGGTGAGGGTCGGCTGGATGGAGAAGCCCGCGCCGTGCAACGAGAGCAATCGGTTTTGAAAGTGCTCGGGGGTGACGTAGAAGTCTTCCACCACGTGTGACACCAGACCAGGACACACCGCGTTCTCGATATAAGCGAGCACGCGATCCCGAAGCTCTGGGCCCGCGGACGACCAGTCGATATTCGCGCGCAGGTTCGGCACTGGAACGAGCGCGTACATGCTCTCGCAGCCGTCGGGCGCCATCGATGGATCGGTCCGGGTCGGGGCGTGGAGGTAGAGGCTGAAATCCTCGGGTAGATGGTCGCCTTCGAAGACGTCCTTGATCAGGCCTTTGTACCGTGGGCCGAGCAAGATCTCGTGGTGGGCCAGCTGGGGATAGCGGCGCGTGGTGCCGAAGTAGATCACGAAGAGACCCATCGAATAGCGCTGGCGCTCGATCCGACGATCGGTCCAGCTCGGACGGTGCTCCGGTGCGATCATCTTTTTGTAGACGAAGGGCGCATCGGCGTTGGCCACCACCAGATCGGCGGGCATCGTCGTACCGTCGGCGAGTCTGATGCCGCGGACCTGTTCATTTTCGACCGTGATTTCGTCCACCGTGCGGCCGAGATCGAGCTCGATGCCGACCTCTTCCATCAGTCGGACGAGACCCGCGACGACCTCGCCGGTTCCTCCCATGGCGAAATGAACGCCCCATTTGCGTTCGAGAGCATGGATCAACGAGTAGATCGAGGTCGTGGTGAAGGGATTGCCACCGACCAGGAGTGGATGGAAGCTGAAGACCTGGCGCAGGCGCGGATTCTTGATGTAGCGCGCCGTGTGTGCGAAGACGCTGAGCTGACTCTGCAGCGCGATCATCTGCGGCAG
>JBCDBH010000454.1:0-4450 GCA_039184055.1 Acidobacteriota bacterium | reverse complement strand
TCTTCGAGCTCGCGCCGTGCCAAGGCCAGCCAATAGTCGCGGCCATCCGGTTCGAGCTCGACCGCTCGTTCGAGCAAGTGACGTGCGGCATCGAGTTGGAGTCGTGGCTCTTCGCCTCGTAGCCGCCGCCACTGCCCCTCGAGGGTCAAGAGGCGGCCGAGTGAACGATGAGCCTCGGCATGTTGCGGATCGAGCTCGAGAAGCTGATCAAAGGCTTGGCGACTACGGTCGATCGTGTCAACAATGTCTCCCACGCCAGAACGCAGCCGCCACTCCGCTTCCATACGATGCGTGCTACCAACGCACAAAAGGGCATGAGATAGACCGATGCTCTCGAAGGCCTGGGTGCTGAGAGCAAGGGCTCGCTTCAGATGGTCTCCCGGGGCGTTGCCGGCCCGGACCCGGAGCTTGCCTTCAAAGTACTCGGTCCAAGCAAGATTGGACAAAGTGATGGCGTGGTCCGGCGCGGCCTCGAGAGCGGCTCGATACGCGGCCCGAGCCAGGTTGAAGTCGTCGCCGGGCGGTTGGCCACGTGCGGATCGCTCTAGGGCTCGTAGATGATAGATCTCCCCGAGACCGACTCGTGCCTGAAACAACGAAGGACGAAGCTCGAGCGCGAGATGAAACGACGCCACGGCCTGGTCGGCAACCTCTAGATCGAGCTGACCCGTAGCCGGGTTTCCCCCCTGCGCCAAGCGCATTTGCGCGACTCCAAGGTAGTAGGCGGCAACGGCACTCTCGGGACGTAGCTCGCGTGCGTGGGTAAATGCTTCGACCGCTTGGCGGAGACGAGCTTCGGCGTCGTCGACCGAATCGAGCACGGCCAGCGACATAGCAGTGGATCCAAGGTTGATCCACGCACTGTAGGGAGCAGAATGAAGCGCGATGGCTGCTTGATAGGCCTCGATGGCCGCGATGTGATCGTCGGATGCGTCTTCGCCTTGTGTCGTTCGATACCGTGCCCGGATCTGGTGCACCATCGCTGTCAAGTGCTCGTCATAGAACTGTCGATCGTCCACGGCGATCTGAGCAAGTGCCTCGGCGGCGCGATCGAGGGGCTCGAAGGGCGCTTCGCCGCGGCTTTCCAGCCAACGCGCCAAACCCACATGACCACGACCGAGCTCGCGCCACGCCGGCGCAGTATCCGCCTCGGCGGCACGTCGACCGCTAGTGATGGCATGCTCGAGATGCTCTACCGGATCGTGCCCACCTTGCTGAAGGTCGGTGGCCATGCCACGGTGGAGACGAGCTTTCCACAACCAGGCACGGGTGTCGTCGAGATTGGCTGTGAGAGCCCGCTCAGCTGCCGCCAACCCCTGCTGTTGAAAGAGTTCCCGCTGTTCGCCCGACGACTTGTCGAGGTTGAGCCACTGAAATGCGACCTGAGCCAGTGCACGGTGGATCGACGGATCGCTCTCGGCAATGTCGGCGGCCCGCCGGTAGGCGTCACGAGCCAGCTCGAGCTGCCGCCGAGCCTCTTCGCTGTCGTTGTCGAAGTTCTTTTCGATCGCCCACGCTCGGCGAATCTCACCTTCGAAACGAGGCAGCTCATAGTCCCAGGGTAGTTGGACCTGCGAGCTCTCGAGGACATCGAGAGCCTCCTCGAAGCGGTCATGTTGAAAGTGCGCCAATGCCTTCAGGAGGGGCTCATGCTCGACCGTATACGTGAGGTAAGCCCGAAGAGGCTCTCCATACCGGGCGTCGAGCGCGACCAATTTCTCGCGTCGAGAGTGCCAATCGACGACCAATTCGACATCCGCGAGATGCTCGCGATAGAGCGCTGACAGGGTACGCGCCAGCGCCGATGCACTTTCCGGTGTGCGGTAGCCGGCATTCCACGCCAATTCCAACTCATGATGAGCCTGCTCGAGCTCCTCGAGAGCCAGGTGACCGGATCCAAGAGCAAAATGACCGGCGCCACGGGCAACGTCGTCGTGAGCTTCCATCGTCGCCCGAATCGTCGTCATCCGATCGCGTAGCAGCTCTCGATCGGGCCGAATATCGTGCAAGGGAGCCATGTGGCTAAAACGAACCTCGGCTTCCATCTCTTCGACGTCTTCGACAAACGAAGCGACGAGCACCTCTCGTTGCTGGGCTCGGAAGTCGCTGTGGGCGCTCCAGCCGATCGAGCCGCCGAGGGTCAAGAAGAGGGCCAATAAGGAGGCCGCGAGGGGGCGATGTCGACGCACCCATGTGGCGACGCGATAGCTGGTGCTCGCGGGCCGCGCGACGATCGGCTCCCCGTCGAGATAGCGCCCCAGGTCGTCGGCGAGCTCTTTGGCCGAGCCGTAACGACGCGCCGGATCTTTCTCGAGACATTTGAAGACGATGATCTCGACGTCACGCGGAACGCCCTGACTTCGCAACGCGGGGGGATCACGATGCAGGACCTCGGTCGCGAAGGTCGGACCCTCGACCCGAAACGGCGGCTCACCCGCCAGGAGACAGTAGAGCGTCGCGCCGAGACCATAAACATCGGTTCGGCGATCGAGCGCGCCGAGGTCGGCTCGGAGTTGTTCCGGAGCCATGAACGCCGGCGTGCCAACCGCCATGCCTTCTTCGGTAATCGCCGGGCCGAGCGTACGGTCGAGCGGCCGCGCCAGACCGAAATCGAGCACGTAGGGTCGTGGAGCTTCACCAGGTGGAGTCTCCACGAGAACATTGCTCGGTTTGAGGTCGCGATGAATCAGACCGGTACGATGCGCTTCGTGAACCGCCTCGGCAACCTGCCGCATCAGCGTCAGCTTCGCCTCGATAGACAGATCTTCGACGGCCTCGTCCAGCGGCACGCCGTCGAGACGCTGCATGACGATAAAGGGAATACCGTTGTCGTCACCGACCTCGTGCACCGGACAGATCGCGGGATGCGAAAGTGCCGCCTGCGCCCGTGCCTCCCGACCGAACCGCTCCAACAACCTCGGATCGCCCTCGCGCATCAACTTGATGGCGACCCGGCGATCGAGACGGGGATCCCACGCCTCGAACACCTGTCCCATCCCGCCACGGCCGAGCATGGTGAGCAGTCGAAAACGACCGAGTCGCTGGCCAGGCTGGAATACAGAGTTCCCGGTGCTTTCTGGATATACCGGTGCCCCCTCCCCTTCGAAAGAGAGGGTGCGAGAATCTAGCTTGTTCATTTCGCTGCGATCTTATCGTGGCGGGTTCTCGATCGACGAGACCTCCTGTTCAAGAGCGAATCGATTGTGCTGGTGGCAGGGAACTTTTAGCGAGAAGCCCACCGACCCGTGTCATGCACGAGTCGGTGGGCTGATTGAATCGACTCGTTTAGTTCCGGAGCAGAGTCCGAATACCGACGAATCCGAGAGCCAAGATCAACAAGACCATGGCCCAACCAGCGTTCACCGGAATGTCGATGATCGACACCGCTGTGCCACCGTTGTCACCATCGGCTCCGAGATCCTCGTTGTTGGTCAGATCCGGATCCACCTCGTCCGCCATGACCGATGTCTGATTGAGGAAGTCGCCTTCGCTCAAGATCGTCGCCACGACGATGATGAGCTCGGACTCACCACTCGCCAGACTGTCGAGCGTGCATGGCAGCGTCGCGCAGTTGTCTCCCAGCACATCCGTGATCTCGAGGTTGATCGGCGTATCGGTGATCACGACGTTCGTGGCCGTATCGGGTCCGATATTGGTGACCAACAGGGAGAAGGTCACCGAATCGCCGACGAGATACGACTCCATCGGATCGATGCTCTTGGTCACCGCGACGTCCGCCACGAAACCGGCCTTGCCACCCGAATCGTCGGTGTTGTTGCTCGGATCCGGGTCCGACTCGTCCGCCGACACCGTCGCTACATTTTCGAAGAACCCGCCCATGTCGATCGTCGCTTCCACCGCGATCGTCTCCGACATGCCGACGCCCAGCGAGGGGATCGTGCACGGAAACGACGAGCAGTTCGTACTCGACACGCTCGTCAACGTCAGATTCGACGGGCTATCCGTCACCACCACATTTGTCGCAGCGTCCGGACCCGCATTCGACACCACCAGCGTGTAAAGAACCGTGTCACCGGTGTTGAACGGACCCGGCGAGTCGAGCGTCTTCACCACCGACACATCCGCCGCCGGCACGGCGTTGCCACCGTTGCCCGAATCGTCCGTGTTGTTGCTCGGATCCGGGTCCAGCTCGTCCGCCGACACCGTTGTCACGTTGTCGAAGGCGCCACCCATGTCGATCGTCGCTTCCACCGCGATCGTCTCCGACATACCGACGCCCAGCGAGGGGATCGTGCACGGGAACGACGAACAATTCGCACTCGACACGCTCGTCAACGTCAGGTTCGACGGGCTATCCGTCACCACCACATTCGTCGCGGCGTCTGGACCCGCATTCGACACCACCAGCGTGTACTGGATCGTGTCACCAGCCGTGAACGGACCCGGTGAATCGAGCGTCTTCACCACCGACACATCCGCCTCGGGAATC
>JBCDBH010000453.1:0-4457 GCA_039184055.1 Acidobacteriota bacterium | reverse complement strand
GCACCCCGCTGATCCTGGTCGGTGACTACAATGCCTTCGAATTCACCGATGGCTACGTCGACGTCATCGGTCAGATTCGTGGTGACATCAACGCGGCGCAAAACCTGCTCAGCGGTCCGGACCTGGTGAGCCCGAATCTCACCAACCAGGTCACCACGATCCCGGCGGTCGAGCGCTACTCGTTCATCTTCCGGGGCACCTCCCAGGTGCTCGATCACGCCATGACCTCGAGCGTCGCGAACACCTACGTCCGTGACCTCTACTACGGTCGTGGCAACGCCGACGCCGCCCGCGACCTCATCAACGACGCGACCACCGCTCTACGGTCCTCCGACCACGACGGTCTCGTGCTGTACCTGATGAGCGACTACGACGGCGACGGCCTGCCCGACGACGTCGATCCCTTTCCGCTCACGCCGTGATCTCGTGACCGGTGCGTGAGTGACGCCCCGTGGTCGTGAGATCACGGGGCGTTTTTCATTGGGGTGTGGTTCTGACGCGATTGCTCACCTGGTCTCAGGTTCTTACAATGCGTCGAATGAAGCTCGCCAAGCTCCCGACGGGAGAGCCGGAGATTTTTCACACGATTCAGGGTGAGGGTGTATCGGTCGGCACACCGAGCGTGTTCGTGCGGTTGTCGCATTGCAATCTCTATTGCGTGTGGTGCGATACGGATTACACCTGGAATTGGCGGGGCACGCGCTATCGACACGTGCGTGACGACACGCCCGGTTACGAGAAGTTTCGTCGTGAGGAGCAGGTGATCGAGCTGGCGCCGATCGAGGTCGCGGAACGGGTGGCTGCTGTCGACTGTCGCAATGTGGTGCTGACGGGCGGGGAGCCGCTTTTGCAGCAACGGGCGCTGGTCGCGTTGATGACCGCCCTTCGCGCGCGGCACGAGGCGTATCGTTTCGAGATCGAGACCAACGGGACGCTCACGCCGAGTACGGAGTTGGATACGCTGGTGAGGCGGTACAATGTCTCCCCCAAGCTGGCGAATAGCGGTGTGGAGCTCGAGGATCGTCGACGTGGTGACGCGCTACGTTTTTTTGCCGCGTCACCGAAAGCGATCTTCAAGCTCGTGCTCGCCGAGGATCGCGATCTCGATGAGATCGGGGAGCTGGTAGCGGACCTGGCGTTGCCGGCCGATCGGGTGGTGTTGATGCCCGAGGCGCTCGACACCACGACCCTCGAGCAGCGGCAAAAGATGGTGGTCGATACGTGTTTACGTCATGGTTACCGTTTTGGTGATCGATTGCACCTCCGTCTCTTCGGTGCGCGGCGAGGGACTTGATAATCTTCGAGGGTCGATTTGATTCTTGACGATGATTCCCGACGACGTTATTTGTCCGGCTCGCGCGAGGGCTCTACCTGCGCCCTTCGAGCCGTGGCACAATGTTGATGACTCGATTCTGACCCAGTTCGACACCACTCTCGCACTGCCGAGCGAGAGAGATGTCAACGATCCGCCGACGAGATCCGTAGACATGAGGGCCGTGCTCCGGCCGGCCGCATCGATTACGGATAGCTTTTGAATCGGGAGACATCCACACCATGGTCCATGCCCACCCGCAGAACCCGAAACCCGAACAAGCACGTGCCTTGGCGTATTTGGAGCGTCGTGGCACCAAAGCCTCGACGAGCTCGGTGCGCCAAGCGCTGACCGAGGCGTTTCACACCATCGAAGCGCGGCTCGCGACCGTCCCCGCCGAAGTCGCCGCGCAATCGCCACCCGAAGGCGGCTGGTCGATTCACGAGATCGTCGATCATCTCGTGATCAGCCATCGTCCGGCGATATGCCAGCTCCGTGATGCCGTTGCCGGCAAAGCGTGCGACGAGCCCATCGAGGCGCATTTGCTGAGCTCGGATCCCTGGGCGATCGACTGGACGACCCAGCAGGAAGCCTTGGCGACCGTGCATCGTGACATCTTGGCCTGCCTCGACGGGGTCGCCGACCTGCACCGCTCGAAGGTGCGGATTCCGACCGTCTTTGTCATCAAGGTGGACGATCGCCCGATCGAATGGACCGAGCCGCTCGAGTGGAAGGCATTCGCCATGGGGATTCGCGTCCACACGCTCGAACATCTGGCGCAGGTCGAACGAACCCTCGCCGCCATCCGGCTCTTGGCGTCATGAGATACGTGAGAGCCATCATGCTGCTCGCCGCTCTGCTCCTGGTACCGGCTCTGCTGGTCGCGGAGCAAGACTCCGAACCGAAGCTCAGCGAGGGGCCACAGAACCTCGGTGCCGACAAGCTGGCGCTCGCCGGCTATGACGCGGTGGCGTACCACACCGAGGAGAAGCCGGTGATGGGGGATCCCGCGATCACCGCGACCTACGCGGGAGGTGTGTTTCGCTTTGCCAGCGCCGAGAACCGCGAGGTGTTCGTGGCGGATCCGGAGTACTACCTCCCCGCGTATGGTGGTTATTGCGCCTTCGGCTTCGGGGTCGATCCAGAGGCCTACGGTGTGACCCCAGGGCGCTATCAGGTGAATCCCAAGTCCTTTGCCGTCATCGATGGTCGGCTACACCTCTTCTACCGAGCTGGCGATTTCGACGGCTTGGCCGAGTGGCGAAAGGACCAGGAAGGCGCCAAGCAGCGTGCCGACGTGCTGTGGGCGGGACAGGTCGAAGGTGAGAACAAGATCCGCGAGATGCGACGTCAGGCCGTCGAAGGGGTGGAGCAGTAGACGATTTCTTGCGAGAGTCTTGGTCGAAACGGGTGCGTCGGCGTCAGTGAAGCGCTACGATCGCGGCGATGATAGTGAGTCCTTCCCCTCATCCTGGAATGGGTGCCGATCTGCACGGCACCGGTGCGAGCTTTCGCGTCTGGGCGCCACACGCCTCGAAGGTCCACGTCGCGGGGCAGTGGAATGGCTGGTCGGCCGACGATCCTCTGGCCCCCGAGGGCCATGGCATCTGGTCGGCGTGGGTGGACGGCGCGACGGTCGGGCACGAGTACAAATTCGTCATCGACGGTCGGTTGTGGCGTAACGATCCGTACGCGCGTGAGGTCGTGCATTCGAACGGTAATAGCGTGCTGATCGATCCGAGCTTCGACTGGCACGACTTCCAGTTGGCGCCGCACAACCAGCTGGTGATCTACGAGCTCCACGCGGGTACCTTTCACGATCGGCCGGGTGGAGGCCCGGGGACGTTTTCCAGTCTGACCGCGAAGCTACGGTATCTGCGCGCCCTCGGTGTCAACGCCTTACAGGTGCTGCCAGCCGCCGAATTCCCCGGTGGCTTCAGCATGGGCTACAACCCGGCGCACCTCTTCGCCATCGAGCGTGACTACGGTGGGCCCAAAGCCTTTCGACGCTTCGTAGACGCCGCCCATCAGCTCGGTATGGGGGTGATTTTCGACGTCGTCTACAACCACATCGGCCCTGGTGACGACGTCGATTTGGTGCGTTTCGACGGTTGGTGGAGCGGCGATCACCCCGATGGCATCTACTTCTATGATCGCCGCCGGATCGCGACCCCATGGGGAGCGCCACGACCCGATTACGGACGGCCGGACGTTCGCCGATTCCTCATCGACAACGCCTTGTATTGGCTCCATGAGCACCGTGTCGACGGTTTGCGGGTCGACGCCACCGCTCATATCCACCGTATGGGGCCGGATGGCGCGGTCCTACCTGATGGTTGGCGTCTCCTACGCGAGATCAACGAGGCGATCGCTCGAACGTGGCGCGACAAGATCACCATCGCGGAAGATCTGCGACGCAGCGAAGCGATCACGCGACCCCTGCACGATGGTGGCGCCGGTTTCGATACCCAGTGGGATCCGGGCTTTGTCCACCCGATTCGGCATAACCTCGTCCAATCGAACGACGGCGCGCGTGATCTCGACGCCATCGCCTCGGCGCTCGAATACGATCGACCGTTCGAGCGGGTCATCTACAGCGAGTCGCACGACGAGTGTTCGGCATCCGAGAACAAGGCGCGTCTGAGCCAGGAGATCGAGCCGCTCAATCCCGACGGTTGGTTCGCGATGAAGCGCACCGTGCTCGGTGCCGTCTTCACCCTGACCGCGCCCGGGATTCCGATGATCTTCCAAGGCCAAGAATTCCTCGAGGCGGCGCCGTTCGACGACCACATCCCTCTCGACTGGCGTCGTCGGTGGCGCTACGAGGGCCTGGTGCAGCTGTGGGCCGATCTCATCCGATTGCGACGCAATACCGCTGGGGTCACGCGTGGTCTGACCGGGCGTCACATCGATGTCTATCGTCGTGCCTACCATGCGAAATTGCTCGCCTACCATCGCTGGCACGAAGGTGGCCCGGGTGACGACGTGGTCGTCGTGGTCAACCTCTCCAATCGTGCCTGGCCGAGCTACCGGATCGGCTTGCCTCATAGCGGGATCTGGCACACCCGATTCAATAGCGACTGGCGTGGCTACAACACCCATTTTCACGACACGCCGAGCCATGCCGTCGACGCCGGAGGCATCG
>JBCDBH010000452.1:0-4496 GCA_039184055.1 Acidobacteriota bacterium | reverse complement strand
CGAGCCCACGGGTGAAGCGCCCAACGGTGAGGTCGAAGACCACCTCGCGCCGGTCGGTGAGGAGATGCCGATGATCGGTGTCGCCAAGCGGGCCGTGTCGGTCGAGCGGGTCAACGACATCGAGTCGACGGTCACCTACGAGATCCTGCTCGAGAACTACGGCAACGTGCCGTTGTCCGACGTCAACGCGATCATGGATCTCGCGCTGGTCTTCGCCGATGCCGAAGCCTGGGTGCTCGAGTCGTACACATCAGGTGAATTCGTCGTCAACCCGACCTTCGACGGCGAGAACGACATCGACCTCCTGGCGATGGGCAACACCCTCGAGATCGGTGGCCAAGGCCGCATCGAAGTGGTCGTGCGGATCGACCCGGGCAACAACCCCGGTCCCTACGTCTGCTCGACCATCGGTCGTGGCACCAGCCCCGGTGGCGAAGAAGTCGACGACGAGTCCCAGGACGGTGAAGATCCCGATCCCACCGACGACGGCAACCCGAACGACGACGACGAGCCGACCGTGGTGATCTTGGTAATCAACATCCTCGAGATCCCCACCCTGTCGCAGATCGGTCTCGGTCTCCTCGTGCTCCTGCTCGCGGCGGCCGGTATGGTGACCATGCGTCGTCGCGGCTGATCCTCGACTCGATCGGTACCCGCCAAACGGGCGACTCCTCACGGAGTCGCCCGTTTTCTTTTGCTGGAAGCCGCGTTTGAGCCGGTTTTCGGTCGATTGCCGCCTATGTAGACAGAAATGACCCTACAGCATCAAATCAACCCCATTCAATGCTACAATGGCAAAAATCAAGGAGGTCTCTTGTGCGCTTGGCCATCGTCGCCCTAGGTCTCGTCTTCGTGGTCCTTCCCATCTCCGCTGAAACCATTGACACCGACTTCGGTGACAACGGGTATGTCGTCACCACCTTTCTCGATCCTGGTACGGATCTCTTACTCCAAGTCACCCCGATCGACGCGGCTCCGATTCCCGGCAACGCCTACTTGGCGATCGGTCAAAGCGATGATGGCAACAATCTGGTAGCGGCTCGCTATCTCGCCAACGGTGACCTCGACACGGGCTACGCCGATGGTGGCCGGCTGGTCATACCGATACCCCCCACGGGTATCACGCAACCCATCGTCGTCACCGCCATGAAGGTGGCTCCCGATGGTGGGTTTCTGGCCGCCGTGATCATCCCGATCGATCCGTTTCCAACCGGCGGCTTCGACTACGAGCTGTGGCGCTACGGTGCCGACGGAACGGCTGACACGAGCTTCGGAACCGATGGCGAGCTGACCCTCGAGAGCCCCGTCGACCGGATCGCCTTCGACAGCGTCGATCGGCTCTTGCTGCTGAGCTACCCGTTTTTTCCCGATCGCCAGACGATCGTCCAGCGACGGTTCGCAAGCGGTGAACCCGATCTGTCGTTCGGTGGTGACGGCAGGGTGATTTTCGAAAGCGACGATCTCGGTGGCCGGCCCGCCTCGTCGTTGACCAGCCTGACCGACGGTCGCATTGCGCTCGGAGGTGGCAGCGAAGCGCCTGGCGGTGGTGCTGGCATGATGGCGATGCTCGAGCCCGATGGCGATCTCGACCTCACCTGGGGTGATGGTGGCGTCATCCTCGCCACCGACATCGGTGTCGAGGGCTCCGATTACCGCTCGATCCGCGCACGTTCGGACGGCTGGGTGATCGGCTCGACGAACAACAATCCACCAGGCCCACTGCCGCCTTATCTGGGCATGTTGGTCATACGCGCCGATGGTACGGTCGATCCACGTATTGGCCCCTCACCGCCGAACACCGATCCGCCTGGACCCGCTGGCGATCCACCCGGCAGAGCGGTGGATATCGTGCCACGTGAGGACGGTGGCTATTTGTTCCTGAGCGGCACCCAGCTGCTGATCTACCACCTCGACGAAACCGCCACCGTCACGCCGGCCCCGGGCTTTCCCGACGGCACGTTCACACCCGAGCTCGACGGCCTCAGCGCGGGACACGGCATGACCCCAGCGAACGACGGCGCCACACTCGTCTTTGGCACGTTCGAAGGCTCAGGTGCTCCCCTGGCCAGCTTCCTGCTCTTTCGCCTCGAGTCGAATCCAGCGATCCTCGACATCCCAACTCTCTCCGGCCTCGGGTATAGCCTCTTGGCCTTGCTACTCGGCGCGGCGGCGCTCATCGCCATGCGGCGACGGGGATGACCATAACGATCCACAAGGAACGATGACCGATGCGTATCGCGATCCTCATCCTCAGTCTTGTCTGCTTCACTCCACACCTGAGCGCCGAAACCATCGACTCGGCCTTCGGTGACCAGGGTTTGGTCGTCACCACCTTCACCGACGCGACGGACCGTCCGATTCGCGCCCTTCTTTTCGACGTGGCGCCCTTGGACGATGGCCGCCTGCTCGCGGTCGGCGTCGGCGACTTTGGCTCCTACCTTCTCGCCGCACGCTATCTTGCCGACGGCAGCCTAGACTCAAGCTATGGCGAGGCCGGCCGTCTACGTCTACCCGTCCCGCTCGACAACCAGGGCAACCCGTACCGGCTCGAGTTTTTTCGCGTGTTGCCCGACGGTGGCTTTCTGGCCGCCACGATCGGCGACGTTCCAAGGATCTATGAACTGTGGCGCTTTGCCGCCAACGGCGACCGTGACATGAGCTTCGGCGTGCAGGGCGTGGTCTCGCTCGCTTCCTGGCCACGTGACATCGTCCTCGATACCGAAGGCGATTTCTTCGTCGTATCGACACTCCAAAGCAATGATCCGACTACCTTCGTTCAGCGCTTTTCACCCTCGGGTACCGCGGACCCGGGATTCGGCATAGACGGCGTTTCCACACTCTCTCCCGAAACCATGCGTTGGCATTACGGCAACGTCCTCACCTTCCTCTCAGACGGAAGGCTCCTGCTCGCCGGTGGCAGAGATGGTGATTGGGGCACGGGCCGTGGCATGTTCGTCATGCTCACCGCGTCAGGCACACTCGACACCAGCTGGAGTGACGACGGTTTCCTCTTTCCGCGTGACTACGACGTCTTCGCCAACTTCTTCGACACCGTCGATCTCACCCCCGAAGGCAACGTGATCGGGATCGGCACCGCCAATTTCAACGTCTTCCCCGATCGACTCTTCATGGCCGTTGCTCTGAGCGATGGAGGCCTCGATACCCGCTTGCGTACCGATCCACCACGGAACGAAGCCAATCAGAACATCTTCAGAACTGGCCGAGACGTTCTCGCGCGTCCATCGGGTGGCTACCTCGTCCTTTCTGGCATGCGTCCCGCGGAAGCGGCCGAGCCTCTGACGATCTTCCATATCGACGTCACGGGTACCGTGACACCCATCGAAGGTTTGCCCGAAGGTGTCCTCGAGATGAGCTTCGAAAGCACCTTCCATGGCCAGGGCATGTTCCCATTCGATGACGGTCGCATCCTCGTCTTCGGAACCCGCGAGGGCGCGGTAGCGACCGAAGGGTCCGCGTTCCTCATCATGCGGCTGCTGCCGCCAACAGAACCCATCATCGACATTCCGACTCTCTCGGGCCTGGGGTCGAGCCTCTTGGTGTTACTACTCGGCGCGGCGGCGCTCATCGCCATGCAGCGACGTGAGTGACGTAAGCGAGCCCGAGCCACGCTTTCTTTGTTTCCAGCGAGATTTCTGTTCTACCTAGACGGTTCACAAAGACTAGACTTAGCTGATGGAGCTTCGAGTCAAACGCGTCTACGACCCCGTCAGCGCCAACGACGGCCTCCGTATTCTCGTCGACCGCCTCTGGCCACGCGGTCTCAGCAAAGAAAAAGCAGCCATCGACCACTGGCTCAAAAACACCGCTCCGAGCACCGAGCTACGCAAGTGGTTTCACGCCCACCTCGAAGACTGGGACACCTTTCGAGAACGCTACCACGCCGAGCTCGACGACAACCCTGAGATCGTCGCCGAGGTACGCGAGTTGGTGAACACCGACGACGTGTGCACACTTCTATTCAGCACACGGGAACAAGAGCGAAATCATGCTCTTCTTTTGCGGGACTATTTGAGCCGGCGAAGCTGAAGTCCGGTTCCACGTGCTCTTCGCTACGTGGAACCGGTTCGAGTCACCATCAGACGGCAACTGCACTCGGACGCTGGGCAACGTAGGTGGCCAGCTCTTCTTCGAGCTGGCGTGCCCAGCGATCGAGCCGCTCGTCGGTCAACTCGCTCTGGTTGTGCTCATCCAGTGCCAAACCGAAGAAATGCTCACCGTCAGCGGTCAAGGCTCGAGACTCGAGAAAGTCGTAGCCCGCCTTGGGCCAACGGCCGATCAGCGTCGCGCCTTGCGTTTCGAGCTGTTTCCAAACGATCCCGAGAGCGTCTTGGAAGGTGTCCGGGTAACCCAAGGCGTCACCACAGCCAAAGAGCGCAACGACCTTGCCCGCGAAGTCTAGGGGTACGCCCTCTATGGTTATGACCTAAGGGGCCATGGGCATTCTCCAGGGCAGCGTGGTTATGTTAATCGTTGGT
>JBCDBH010000451.1:0-4544 GCA_039184055.1 Acidobacteriota bacterium | reverse complement strand
TGCGCGGTGTGCTCGAAGATGTACTGCAGGTTGGTGGTCTTACCGCACAGACCCGGGCCGTAGTACACGACCTTGGCCGACATCTGCATGGTGCTGTAGTTGAAGAAAACCATTGCTTGTCATCCCGTGCGGAAGGGTGGGGAGCATAGCAGTAGCCCACCGGAGGGTCAAGGAATCGGTTCCGGGTCGAATGCGTGCAAATGCCCGTGATCTGGGCGCTTGCGCGTTTTGTCGTCGATTGTTTCAGCGAGGCGTCGTCGATCGTCCGTGGTCATGCGGACGGCGGTTTGACGGAGGGTCTCGCGCAGCAGGCCGCGGGTCAGGCGGCCGATCTCGGGGGCCTCGTGGTCGAGCAGGTCGAGATGACGACGCACGGTCGCGACGTCACCACGTACTGCGGGTCCGGTGATCGAGCCGGCGGCGTCGAGCTTGGTCGACATGGCGTCGAGCACGCCTCGGGTCAGGTTGAGATAGCCACCTCGCACCGCGTCGGCGTCGTCGAGGTCGTCGACCAGCTCGAAGGCGGCGGCGAGCACGGTGGCGACACCACCCGCCGCCAGGCTGGCGGCGAGGTGATAGCGGGTGCGGGCATCGTCGTCGACACGTACCGGGTGACCGTCGAAGGCGAGGGCGAGCCGGTGTGCCAGCTCGAACGCCGGTGGGTCGCCGGTGAGCGCATAGACCGTCGCGGCCGGGGCGGTCGGACGTACGGTCGGGAATGAAAGCAGCGGATGCAGCGTTCCACAGGACGTGCCGAGGCTGGCCAAAGGGGCGAGCGGAGCGATTCCGTGGCCACCGGCGCAATGGAGGACCACCGGGGCTCGAGGCCGCCGCGCCAGATTCTCGGTGACCGCTTCGAGCGCATCGTCCGCGACCGTCAGCAGCAGCAGATCGCAATCGTCGCTCGTCGAGGATGCGATCGGCACCCACGGACAGCCCAGTCGCGTGCTCAAGGCCCGCGCTCGCTCGTGCTCGTGACGGCCGGCGATACGGGCGATCGTCGCCCCTCGCGTGGTGAGCCAGAGCGCCATGCTGCCACCCACTCGGCCGGGGCCAGCCACCGTCACCCGCAGACCGTTTAGATCCCGGTCGCGTGGACGGTGACGATCAGAAGCTGTCATCGAAGAGGAACCGCCGTCATGATGTCGTCCCTTGTTTTAGAATACCGGGCGGTTGGATTGTCGGATTGTCGACACGTCATTGGCCTTACACGATCAGCCCGAGAGGAAAAGCCACCATGCCCGCGGACATGGATGCGCCGGGAAGCGACGTTTCGGAGCGGTTGACCGCGCGCGACCGTCAGGTTCTCAAAGAGATCATCCATAGTTTTGTCGTTCACGGCAAGCCCGTGAGCTCGCGCTCGGTGTCTCGACACGGGGAGCTCGACCTGTCGGCGGCGAGTATCCGTAACGTCATGTCGGACCTCGAGGAGTACGGTTTGCTCACGCAGCCCCATACGTCGGCGGGTCGCGTGCCGACTCAGGCCGGCTATCGGCTCTATGTCGAGAACCTGATGGATCGCGAGCGACTGTCGCTCGAGGAACGACGCTATATCGAGGATCATTTCGACGATGTCGATGGCGACGAGCTGATCGACGTCGCCAGCGAGCTGCTTTCCGAGCTGTCGAATCAGGTCGGCGTGGTGTTGACGCCTTCGGTCGGGGATACGACTCTCCGGTCCCTCGATCTGGTGCCGGTCGGCGAGCAGCGGATCATGTGTGTGATCGTGTCGTCGGCCGGTTTCGTCGATACGGTATCGATCCAGACCGACGAGGACCTACCCCGCGACGAGCTGGTGCGCATCGCGAATTACGTCACCGATCAATTCGCCGGTCTCAGCCTGAACGAGATTCGCAACCGGCTGGTGCAGCTGATGGCGGAAGAACGCGCGCGGGTCGATCGGCTGCTCGCCAACGCCATCGACGTGGCGCGACGTGCCGTCGATCAGGCGCACAACCCCGAGGTGGTGGTGCGCGGCACGCGGGCGCTGCTCGATTTGCCCGAGCTTGCCGATGTCGAACGCGTGCGACAGATGCTCGACACCTTTACCGACACCGCGCGGCTGGTCGGCCTGTTGAATCTCTGCCTGTCGTCCGACGGCGTGCGGGTGTTCATCGGCCCCGAAACCAACCTGACTTCGGCGCTCGACTTCAGCTTGGTCGCCGCGCCGTATGGAATCGATGCCCGCCCCATGGGCAGTTTGGGTATCATCGGCCCTTCGCGTATGGAGTATCCGCGTGCCATTGCCCTGGTCCACTTCCTGGGTCAGGCGTTGTCACGGGCGCTCGCCGCGTACAGTCGATCCTGAGACCAACCACTGAAGTAGATGGACGGAGATCATGGCTGAGGAATACGAAAACGAGGCCGAGCCGTCGCTCGACGAGGGCGACGAGGCCACTGAATCATACGAGCTCGATCTGGACAGCTCGGCGACGGCCGACGACGTCATTCGTGAAGCGATGGCGGCGGTCGAACGCGACGGCGAGAGTGGCAACGGCATCGAGTTGATCGAGGTGGAAGAAGAGCCCGCCGATGACGATCGACTCGACGCCTGCCAAGCCGAGCTCGAGGACACCAAGGAGCGCTTGCTGCGCGCCATGGCCGACTTCGACAATTTCCGTCGGCGGAGCGATCGTGAAAAGGCCGATTTGCGGAAGTATGCGCACGGCGAGGCGATCAAGGAAATGCTCACCGTGCTCGACAATCTCGAGCGTGCCGCCGCGGCGTCGGGATCGCTCGAAGATCTGCGTCAAGGCGTCGAGCTGATCGTCGAGCAATTCGTCGGTGTTCTCAAACGGGTCGGCGTCACGCCGATCGACGCGATCGACCAGCCTTTCGATCCGACCTATCACGAGGCGGTGTCACGCTCCGAGTCCGCCGAGGTCAGTCAACCGACGGTGAGTATGGAGATGATGAAAGGCTATATGCTCCACGATCGGTTGCTGCGCGCCTCGATGGTGGCGGTGACCATGCCGGGCGCCCCGGGCAACGGCGAGGGTGACAGCCAGTAAGAGCCGGGTGCGTTTTACCGGTTTGTGGCGCTTTCTGCTCTAATAGAGAAATCGGTTTGACCCGATAGGCACACCTATCAACGTGCGCGCCTCCACGGCGCGCGAGGATTCGAAACACCGTGGCCAAAGTCATTGGCATCGATCTGGGTACCACCAACAGCTGTGTCGCCGTGGTCGACGGCATGGCGCCGAAGGTGCTCGCCAATCGCGAAGGAAGTCGTACGACGCCTTCGATCGTCGGCTTTACCGACGATGGCGAGCGGCTGGTTGGACAGATCGCCAAGCGGCAAGCGGTGACCAATCCGGAAAACACGATTTACGCCGTCAAGCGACTGATCGGTCGCAAGTACATGGACGAGTCGGTGCAAAAAGCCGCCGAGGTGTTGCCGTACAGCCTGTCCGGCGCCGACAACGGCGACGTGCGTGTCGAGGCGCGTGGTCGACAGTACAGCCCGCAGGAAATCTCGGCGCTGGTGCTCAAAGAGGTCAAATCGGCGGCTGAAGAAGCCCTGGGTGAGGACGTCGGTGAGGCGATCATCACCGTTCCCGCGTACTTCGACGATTCGCAACGGCAAGCCACCAAAGACGCCGGCAAGATCGCCGGGCTCGAGGTGTTGCGCATCATCAACGAGCCGACCGCGGCGGCGCTCGCCTATGGTTTTCAGGAAAAAGACGAAGACAAGATCATCGCGGTCTACGATCTCGGCGGAGGCACGTTCGATATCTCGATCCTCGAGTTGTCGAGCGGGATCTTCGAAGTGCGCGCCACCGCAGGTGACAGCTTTCTCGGTGGTGAGGACTTCGATCGCACGATCATCGACTGGTTGATCGAGGAGTTCCGAGAAGAGACCGGGATCGATCTGCGAGAAGATCGCATGGCGCGCCAACGTCTCAAGGAGGCGGCCGAACGCGCCAAATGCGAGCTCTCGACCAGTGAGGAAGCGCCGATCAGCCTGCCGTTCATCGGCGCCGACGAGAACGGTCCTCGCCATCTGTCACGCACCCTGACCCGTGAGCATTTCGAGGAATTGGTGGGTGAGCTGGTCGAGCGTACCGAGGGGCCGTGTTTCGACGCTTTGAACGGCGCCGATCTCGATCCCGAGGAAATCGACGAGGTCTTGTTGGTCGGCGGCCAGACGCGCTCACCGATCGTCGCGCGCACCGTCGAACGGATCTTCAAACGCGCGCCGAATCGCGACATCAATCCCGACGAGGTCGTCGCCATGGGGGCGTCGATCCAGGGCGGTATTTTGCGTGGTGAGGTCAAGGACATGGTGCTCCTCGACGTCACCCCGCTGTCGATGGGTGTCGAAACCCAGGGCGGATTGTTCACCGCGTTGATCGATCGCAACTCGACCATCCCGACCAAGAACACTCAGATCTTCACTACGGTCATCGACAACCAGGACAAGGTCGAGGTGCACGTGCTCCAAGGTGAGCGCGAGATCTCCTCGGAGAATCGCTCGCTCGGTCGTTTCGAGCTGGTCGGCATCCCACCCGCGCCCCGTGGCATGCCGCAGATCGAGGTCACCT
>JBCDBH010000450.1:0-4553 GCA_039184055.1 Acidobacteriota bacterium | reverse complement strand
CGGCGACTCACCCGACGTCTTGGCCGTCAATCGGCTCGACGATGGCTTCAGCGCCTCGGCTGCGCTGGTCGGAAAGGATCTCTACCTGCGCGGAGAGACGTTTCTCTACGCTCTAACAGACCTGAAGACCGACGTGAACTTGCGAGACACGGAGCGCAACTGAAACATCATCACGTTCGGACCAACGGGGACTCTACTCCTCGTGCCCCCACGGCGCCGGTGGCTGCGCGACGGTGTCGCGCAGATCAAAATCGGCGCGGAAGTGGCGGCCAGGGCGGCGCAGAATGTAGGAAAAACGCTCCCCTGGCACAAGCTCCATGCTCCACACGTTGGTGACCGACACGTCGAGACCCTGAGCCTCGAAGAGGGTCTTGGAGTAGGCGTCGGCTGGGAAAAACTGAGCGACGGGTGTACCGGCCTCCGCGGTCGTGCCGCCGTAGAGCGTCACCACGTCCTCGCTGCCGTCTTCGTGACGGTGGTCGTGCTGGAGCTGGATACCGTTGTCGGTGCGGGTCAGCACCCAGGTGCGGGAGCGGTTCTCACCGATGTGGAACGGAATCTCGATCCGGTCCGGTGCGCAACGCCTGACGTGCATGACCATCGGTTGGCCGGCCAGCGCCGCGTCGGCCTCGTCGGTCGACACCAGGGCGCCGGCGTAGGCGTCACCGCATAGCGCCTGGAGGTTCGACCACCAGACGTCCTGCGATGCATGCTCCCTGGGCTCGGCCGAAGCCGCGTCCGGACCGGACGCCAACACGGCGCCCGCCACACAAAGCAAAACGAGTAGGCTACTGGCGAGAAGAGCAGATCCGCGCTTTTCGAAGAGCATCGACTGATACTACCCAACTTTGGAAGTCTAATCCGAAGGATCTTGTGGAGAAGCTGGCCTGTCGATCCAAATGTGACGTCCTCCCGAGATTCTAGCCCGTTGTGGTGTGAAAAAAGAACAGGCGCTGTCGCTACGACGGGCATTTGACTGGCGAGGGTTACTGTACGTCGCGGATGAACTGTTTCAGTGGAGGAGCGGAGCCTCTCCAGTGAAAAGGAGCCGCTCCCATCAGTTTCGATCAGGATGTAGCAAGCCCTCGAGTGTCGATCGGTGTCGTTCGCAACGTTCGTCGCCGTTCCCCCAGCGCTGTTGACACGCCTCGACATTCTGTCGCATCAGGGCTTCGGCTCTCGCGTGGTCACCCAGCTCCTGGAACGCTCGGGCGACGATACGTCGGCTGCGTAAGCGATCTGCGCTGCCGGCAGGTTGGATTGTCTCGTAGACAGTGAGAGCCTGCTCGGCCCAGTCCGCAGCGGCTCGGTAGTCGCCTTCGAGGTAGCGGTCGACCGAGAGGTTGTTGAAGAGTGCGGCTCCTTCGGCTCCCCGATCACGTCCGGCGGTGCGTAGGCTATCGAGTGCCTGTAAATAGAGGGCCTCGGCCTGCTCGTACTCACCGTCGCGGCTGGCCAGCGCGGCGAGATTCTGCAAGACGGCCGCGAGCTCGACGGCAGCGGTCGGAATCTCGGCGAGGACATCGGAGGCGCGTACGAAGGCTTGCTCGGCCGCCTCCCAAGCACCACGACGCTGCGCTACCAGACCGAGGTTGTTGTGGATGATCGCCACCTGGGTGTGTCGTGGCCCATAGGTTTCGAGGTAGATGTCGAGCGCTCGTTCGAGCAGTTCTTGCGCTTCGTCGAGTCGGCCCTGGGTCCGTAGCACGGTGGCGAGATTCAGTCGGGCGTTGGCTGTTTCTTTGTGCTGCTCTCCTAGCGTTTGTCGATGCATGGCAAGGGATTTGTGGCGGAGCTCGATCCCGCGATCGGGTTCACCACGCGCCTCGTGGTAGCGCGCCAGGTTGTTGAGCAGAATGGCCTCGAGTGAGGTCGGTGTGTCGTCATAGGTTTCGTGCAAGATGTCGATGGCCTCGTGAAAACCGTCGTGAGCTTCGTCGAGGCGTCCACGGTCGAGACGAAAGACGGCGAGGTTGTTGAGCGTCGAGGCCAGGGCAGGGTGTGGCTCGGGATAGATGGCACGTTGGATCGCCACCGCTCGAACGAGGTGTCGTTCGGCTTGTTCCGGGTCTCGATGCTGGACGGCTTCGGCGAGCTGACCCAGGATCTTGGCGACCTCGGGGTGATCGTCGCCCCAATGGGTCACGGCGTGGTCGAGAGCGTCTCGCAGCAGCTCCTCAGCGTACGCGTCACCCTGCTGGCGTCGATTCAGTGCCTGCTTGAAGAGGATGCTGATCAACAGCTCCGTGTGAGGCTGGGCGCGCTGGCGCGCTTCGTCGAATAGGGTCTCGGCCTCGGTGGCAAATCCTCGGTCGAGTCGAATCGTGGCGAGCTTGGCAAGGCTCTCGACGGCTGCCGGATGATTCGAGCCCAGGCGCTCACGACGAATGTCGAGCGCTTCCCGAGTCAGATTCTCGGCGGCTTCGTAGTCCTCCGTTGCCCGGCGGAGATCGGCGAGATGCTGTTTTGCGGTAGCGACCGACGGGTCGCGTCGAGAGTACGTCGAACTTGTACGTTCGACCGCTTGTTCGAGCAGACGGTCGGCGGCGTCGTAGAGACCGAGATGGGTATAGGTCGCACCCATTGTGGCGAGCAGATCGCCTTGCAAACCAGGGCGCTCGTGCAGTCGGAACTCGATTTCTCGGGCACCTTGATCGAGAAGCTCGCGGGCGGTGACCGCCTCTCCGCGGCGACGTGCCGGCGATGGGTTCTCGAACAGGTCGGTCAAGAACGCGGAAATTTCTTCCGCTCGATCATGTTGACGGAGAATCTGAACGTGCTGGGTCCACGAGGTGATGAGGAACGTCAGCGCGAAGACGAAGATCACGGCGGCGGCACCGACCGCCAGCTTGTGACGTCGTACCCACTTGGAGGTTCGGTAGAACACGGAGTCGGGACGTGCGAGGACCGGGCGACCGTCGAGATGACGACGTAGATCAGCAGCGAGCTGATCGACCGAGCCATAACGACGGTCGGGATCTTTTTCGAGCGTCATACGCAAGATGTCGTCGAGGTCACCACGCAAGCGGTGCTCGATCTTCTTCGGATCGAGACCGTCATCAAGATCCCCGGCGGTGGTCACTGCCTGGGACGCACGTCGAGGCTCGGTCGTGTTGATCGCCTGCATCATCGCCTCGATACCCCGGGACTCGACGACGTACGGTCGCACACCAGTGAGGAGCTCGTAGAGGATGACCCCGAGGGCATAGACGTCCGAGGCGGTGGTCACAGGCCCGCCACGCATCTGCTCCGGGCTGGCGTATTCGGGCGTCATCGCACGCCAGTCGGGCGCGGTTGGCAGCACCGTGGTGGGAAAGGTCGATGGATCGAGCAGCTTGGCGATGCCGAAATCGAGCAGCTTGGGCGTGCCGTCGTCGGTGACCAAGATGTTCGCCGGCTTGAGGTCACGGTGGATGATCAGGTTCTGATGGGCGAATTGAACGGCCTCGCAAACCTTGGTGAAGAGCTCGAGACGCTCGTCGATCGACAGGGCGTGGGCCCGGCAATACCTGTCGATCGGCTGGCCTTCGATGTATTCCAAGACGAAGTACGGGCGGCCATCGTCGGTCGACCCACCGTCGTAAAGCCGAGAGATATACGGGTGATCGAGGGCGGCGAGGATGCGTCGCTCGGTGGTCAGTCGTTCGAGGACGTGGCTCGATTCCATGCCGGAGCGGACGAGCTTGAGCACCACCCGGCGGGCGAAGCTGCCATCGTCGCGGGTGGCCAGGTAGACCGCCCCCATGCCGCCTTCCGCGAGCAATCGGAGGACGCGATATCGGCCGATGACGGTACCGGCGACGAGACCGGGAGAGGTGGCCGGGACGTCGATCCTCGTCGTGGCCTCGACGTCGTCGGGTTTCAGAATGGGTACGTCGAGGAGGTGATCGGCTCGTCGGTCGGCGGCCAGCATGCCCTCGATCAATTCGAGCATCTCCGAGTCGCCGTGGCAGGTCGCCTCGACGTGCGCCGCGCGCTGCGCTTCGGGGAGATCCAGCACCTCCTCGAAGATCTTTCGCGCCCGCTGCCACGAGCCGGGTTTCACGGCAGCGCTCCGGACAGCTCGTGGATCAACCAGGCTCGCGCCGTGCGCCAACGCCGGGTCACCGTGGCGGAGGACATCTCCATCACTTGCGCGATGGCCTCGCGTTCGAGGCCGCCGAAAAATCGAAGCTCGACGATCTCGACCAATTGGGGATCGTGCTCGGCCAGGGCCGACAGGGCGTCATCGAGAGCCACCAGATCCGGGCTTCGACTCGAATCGAGCCGGAGGAGCTCGGAGGTGTCGACGCGCTGGGCGTTGCCGCCGCGCTTTTCACGGTTGTGGGCTCGCGCGTGGTCGACGAGGACACGGCGCATGATGCGCGAGCACAGGGCGAAGAAATGGGAGCGATCGTTCCAATCGACGCCGTCGAGATCCGCCAACCGCATATAGGTTTCGTGAACCAGCGCGGTCGAGACGAGGGTGTTGCCGTCTCGCTCACGACGCATCAAGCCGGCGGCGATCGTTTTCAATTGTCGATAGACCAGCGGCATCATCTCGTCGAGGGCCG
>JBCDBH010000449.1:0-4561 GCA_039184055.1 Acidobacteriota bacterium | reverse complement strand
TTCGCCCTCGCCTTTGCCGTTCGAGCCGGGCCCACCACGCCACCAATCCCAGCTTTCGCCTTTGTCGGCTTCAGCTTGACGGAGACCGTGACCGAAGGTGGGCTCGGCGGGGAGGATGCGGGTGCGCGGGCGGAAGGCGGCGCGAATGTCACGGGCGCGGAGCTCTGGATCGATGTCCGGTGGCTCGGGCTGTTCTTTCTTGGCGTCGGCGGGGAGCCGAGTCTTGCGTTTGCGCCGATTCGACGGCATCTCGGATTCGTTGCCGGGTTGGCTGTCGCCACGACGCTTGCGCGGTCTGGGTTGCGCTTCGATTTCGTTGCCCGGCTGCTTTTCGTCGCTGGCGACGCGACGGCGACGCCGTGGCCGTGGACCGTCGTCTTCACCTTCAGCGTCGGGGCGTCTGCGGCGACGCCGTGGCCGTGGCTCGTCGGCTTCGTCGGTTGCTGCTCGACCACGTCGCGGTTCGGAGGCTTCCGTGGGGCGTGTACGACGCGGGCGTGTGGGTTCGTCGTCGCTATCGGCCTGGCGGTCGCCTTCTGGGCTCTCGGTGGTCAGGCTGAGTTGTTCGTCACCCGTGTCCTCGGCACCACGCCGGCGACGTCGGCCACCCCGACGGCCACGACGACGGCGACGACGTTCGGTGCCGTCGCCGTTTTCGGCGTCGTCGGATGCTTCGACGGCTTCGTCCGCACGGGTCGCATCGGCGCTCGTCGCGACTTTGGCTTCGGCATCGTCGCTCCGGCTGCCACCGCGTCGCCGCCGCCGTCGT
Organism: Acidobacteriota bacterium; assembly: GCA_039184055.1. GTDB lineage: Bacteria > Acidobacteriota > Thermoanaerobaculia > Multivoradales > J023 > JBCDBH01. The sequence continues at coordinate 3,792 of JBCDBH010000449.1, read as the reverse complement.
CGCGATGCTTTTTCCTCATCGGTGACGGTGACTTCTTCACGGTACCGCTGCGCCCCGGGAACGGTGACGTCGGCGGCGCCGAGCGCGGCCACTTGTGGCGTCCGTCCGTTACCCGAGCCGTGCTCGGTCTGACGCCATTCGACACGCTCTTCGGTACGGTGAAGATTCGGCGCGGCGATGATCTCGATGCGAATGTCGAATTCTTCTTCGAGCGCGTGGATCTCGCTGCGATGCTGGTTTTGGAGCGCGTCGGCAACTTCGGGATGGAGACCGATGACGACGCTCTTGAGCATGCCACCGGCGGCTCGTGCTTCGACTCGACGCAAGAGACTGGAGGCGGCGAATTCGAGGCTGGCGATAGTGCCGGTGCCCTTGCAGGTCGGACACGGCCGGTGGGTGCGTAGGTGGAGCGCCTGTTTGAGCCGTTGGCGGTTGATCTCGACCAGGCCGTTGGGGCTGATCCGCGTAACGCTATGACGGGCGCGATCGTTTTTCATCGAATCGCGCGTGGTCTTCTCGAGCTTGCGCTGGTGTTTGCGCAGCCGCATGTCGATGAAGTCGACGACGACAAGCCCACCGATGTCGCGCAGGCGGAGCTGGCGCGCCACTTCGGCGGCGGCTTCGGAGTTGACTTTGAAGATCGATTCGTCGTGATCGGCGGTCTTGGTGGCCCGGCCCGAGTTGACGTCGATCGAGGTCAGAGCTTCGGTGCCTTCGATGACCACCGAGCCACCGCTCGGCAGCGGCACGACCCGCTCGTAAATGCTGTCGATTTGATTCTCGAGCCGATAGCGCGCGAAGAGGGGGAGCCGCTCTTCGTAGCGAATCAGCTTCGTCTTCGAGCGCGGCATGAAGGCGCTCATGTATTCCTCGGCCTTGGCGTACGCCTCGTCGGTGTCGACGATCACCTGCTCGATGGTGTTGTCGCAATAGTCACGCAGCGCTTGGACGAAGAGATCCTGGTCGCTGTAGAGAAGACGGGGGCCACGACCTTTGTTGCCAGCCTCGCGAATACGTTTCCACAACCTCAACAAGGCCGAAAGGTCGCGGTTGAGGGTGGTCTGATTCTGGTCGAGACCGTTGGTGCGAACGATGACGCCGCTGTCGTCGGGAAGGTTGAGCTTGGCGAGGCGTTCTTTGAGTTTCTTGCGGGCTTCGTCGTCGTCGACCTTGCGTGAAATGCCGCGTACGTCGTCGTAGGGCATGAGCACCAGGTAGCGACCCGCGACGGCGATATTGGTGTTGAGCGCGGGGCCCTTGGTGCCGGCACCGTCTTTGGTCACCTGGACGAGAATGGGCTTGCCCCGTTCGAGCACCTGGTCGATACGTGGCCGTCGCTCGCCCTTGGGCGGTTGACGGTGATAGCAGGAGGGGAGGACGTCGTCGACCGAGAGGAAACCGTGTCGTTCTTCACCGATGTCGATGAAGGCGGCGTTGAGACTCGCCTGGATGTTGGCGACCACGCCACGATAGATGTTGCCGCGAGTCAGACCCGACTCGGCGATCTCGACTTGGTAGTCCTCCAGCGTGGTGCCGTCGACGATCGCGACACGCAGTTGTTTGCCACGCTGGGCATTGATGAGCATTTTTCTGGACACGAAAGGACTCCATACATGGGCCCGCTACATGCGGGGCCGTTTGAGCGATGTGTGATGCCCGAGGTCGATCATGTGGGGAGGGAGGCGCTGGTGGCCTCGACCCAGGTCGTCCACAGGAGCAAACCGGCGATCAACACCATGAAAACGATGCCGGCCATGGCGACGGTCACGATGACGCCATCCGGCCGCAGACGAGGATCCTCGATACGCCGTGTCACGGCCCACAAATTGAGGGCGTAATAGACCGGCGAGAGCAGAAGGCCGAACGCACCGACGATCTTGACCAGCAGAGCTGGATCCGGAGCGAGGGCGAGAATGGCCATGCCGAGGAAGGTTGTGGAAAGGAGGAAGACCCAATACGGCCGACCGAGAAGCGGCGCGCCGTGGGGTTCCGAGCTCACGGCCGAGTCGCCTCGCAACACCCGCAGGGCGGCGATGAAGGAGCGGGGAAAACCGTCCATCATCGTGTAGCAGGTGGTGAACAGGGCGCAAAAGGCCATGGCGAGGAAGACTGGTTGCATCCAGTCGCCGAGCACGAGGGTGTAGAGGCGAGACAGGGTAAGCGCCACTTCGGGCCCTTCGGGTACCAGTCCACGTGGTGCCAAGAGCACCGCGCCGAGACTGACGAAGAGCACCGCGAGCAGCACGGAAAGACCGTAGCCCAGGCGGACGTCGAGCAGACCGTTGCGCAGTCGCTCGAGCTTGTCGGCGTTGTCCGGCCGAAGTCGACGGTGTTCGAGCGCCCACAGGGACTGCCAGATCGAAACGCCGACCGAGGTGGGCATGAAACCGAGGATGGCGGCCACCAGAAGCAAGGAGCCGGCGGGAAACGACGGCGTCAGCATTTGAGGCACCATGTCGAGGGACGGTGGCGCCGCCGTGAAGGCGATCACCGTACCGAGCACCAGCGACAGCATGAGCACGAGGTTGACGAGGCGGAGCGACCGGTAGCGACCCCAGCGCAAGAGGACCAAGAGCACCGCCGTGAGCAGCAGGCTCCACACGGTCAGCGACGGTCCACCCACGGCGACCACCAAGAACGAGGCGGTCAAGCCGACCAATGCGGCGATCAAACCGATCGCCTGCAGCGCCATATCGCCGAGCCCGAGCCACACCGCCCAATTGCGTGGGCCCGGAACGTGCGCGTAGGCGTCGAGCAGGGATTCGTTTTGCGCCGCCACGTAGCGTGGCGCGAAGGCGAAGGCCGGATACTTGATCACGTGAACAAGCACGATCAGCCAAACGAGGTCGACGCCAAAGCGCGCGCCGGCTTCCGGGCTGAGCAGGATATGGCTCGCACCCACCGAGGTGGCGGCGAGCAGAATGCCCGGGCCGAGCGCGCCGAGGAGGCGTTTCATCGAGGCTGGTCGCGCCGATCAACGGTAGAAAAGAGGGAAACGGTTTGGATCCGTCTCGTGCATCAAGGTGTAGACCGAGTCGAAGACGTCTTCGACATTCGGTTTGGACCAATAATCACCGTCCGAGGCATACGCCGGACGATGGGGTTGCGCGGTCAGCGTCCGAGGCTCGCTGTCGAGCCAGTGGTAGCCCTTTTGCGTCTCGAGCACCTGCTGCATCATGTAGGCGCTGGTGCCACCCGGGACGTCCTCGTCGAGGAAGAGGATGCGATTGGTCTTCTCGAGCGACTGGCCGATGACACCGGGGCGATCGAAGGGCAACAGCGACTGCACGTCGACGATCTCGGCCTCGACGCCGACCTCGGCGAGCAGGTCGGCGGCCTCGAGCGCCACGCGAATACAGGCGCCGTAGGTCACGATGGTGACGTCCTCACCGGGTCGCACGACTTCCGGAACGCCAAGCGGCACGGTGAAGGTGTCGACGTTGCCGGGTAGCTTCTCTTTGCGGCGGTAGCCGTTCAGCACTTCGACGACGATCGCGCTGTCGTCACTTTGCAGCAAGGTGTTGTAAAAGCCGGCGGCGCGGGTCATGTCGCGAGGCACCAGCACGTGCACACCGTGGACCAGATTGATGATGCCGGCCATCGGTGAGCCTGCGTGCCAAATGCCCTCGAAGCGATGGCCGCGTGTCCGGATGATCACCGGGGCCTTTTGGCCACCTCGACTATTTGCCCTACGCCTTGCAGATCATCAGCGACGATCTGGCAACCCTGCAATACCGCACTCGAGGTGGCCAAAAGGCCCCGGTGATCATCCGGACACGCGGCCATCGCTTC
>JBCDBH010000448.1:0-4580 GCA_039184055.1 Acidobacteriota bacterium | reverse complement strand
GTCGAATCCGCGTGACCGCCGCGCGACAGGTCAGGAAACACGTGACCAGGTTGATGTCGAGCTGATGGCGAAACGCGGCGAGTGTCGTGTCTCCGATCGGCGCCATGGAGAATCCACCCGCGCAATGGACCGATGCCCAAAGAGCGGGAAGATCAGCGTAGAACCGGTCGACGGTGGCCTCTTCGGTGAGGTCGATCGGGCCAGCGAGATGGACCCGAGGGTGCTCACGAAAGGAAAAGGACTCGAGCTCGGCGGCGATGAAGTAAGGCACATGACAGACCGCGCCAGCGTCGAGCAACCGTGACACGACGGCTTCTCCCAAACCACCCGTGCCACCGGTGATCACGACATGGCGATCTTCGAGATCGCGGAATCGATTCTCGGCGCTATCCATTACCACGCGATCTCTCGTTCGATGACTCGAGACGTGCTCGACCATGCCATGTTGGAGCCTCTTTCGATGTGCGCTGAGCGCGGAGCATATCTACCTTCGATTTAGGGGAAGTTTATCACTGAGCATCCGACACGGCTTGTGCATCGAGCGGTACGGCGTCCGTGATCGACTGCTCGACATCCAGACCATCCGAGGCGGCGAGAAGCCTCTGTTGTGGCTCACCCGTTCGAGTCAAGAGCATCAGGCGATCGAAGCTGTCGAGGTTCTCGAGCTCGACTCGGAACTGCGGCTTGTTTTCGCTCCAGCCGCAGACAATCAAGTAGTCGGACGGATCGTTGCCGACTTCGGCCCGCAGCTGTGGCCGGAGCAGGGCGCGTAGCGAAAACAGCCGCTGTGGATCATTGGACGCAATGGGGATCTCGGTGATTTGCGCACGGCCTTCCTGAATCCGGCGTAGCCAACGGTCGAGCTCGATGTCGTCGCCACCGAGCACATCGACCCAGGCGCGTCGACGGGAACCGAATTCCTCGCTCGGGCTTTGGATCGCCACCGCTGGATGTTCGACACCGAACTCGTCACGCACGAGCTCCGCGGCAAGGAGGTTGAGATGGTCGTTGGTGGTCAGCGCGATGACCTTGCTGTCCCGTTCGACCCCGGCGTCTTCGAAGGCTTGGGCATCGCGGGCGTCACCGCTCACGACCTCGAAGCCTTGTTCTTGGAAGAGATCCAATTTGTTGATCGCCGAGTCGATGACGACCACGGTCCAAGCATGCTCTTTGAAATAACGGGCCAGCTGTAGGGCGAGCGGGTTGGCGCCCACCAACACCACCCTTCGGCGGGACGGGTCGCCGACGTACCCCAAAACTCGCGGCAGAACCAGCGACATCACGGTCGCCCAGCCACAGCTGATCAGGATGGTCAGATAGACCAGCCCTTCGACTGCGCCGCCGTCTTCGATTCCGGCACGCGTCAGCTCGATCGCCGAAAGCGAGCCGACCGCCGCGGCGACGATGCCTCGAGGCGCGGTGAAGGCGAGCACCGTCTTTTCTCGCCAGTCGAGCTGTTTGGGCGGGATCGAGAAGAGGACGGAAAGCGGCCGTACGATGAGGATGAGGGCAAAGACCACCGCGATACCCCGCCAGCCGAGGTTGCTCATTACGTCGAGATCGAGACGAGCCGACAAGAGCACGAAGAGAATCGAGATCGTCAGTACCGTGAGCTGTCCCTTGAAGGCCTTTACGGGATTGAGGTCGGGGATATCCGCCGCCGACATGCGCAATCCCATGACCACCGAGGCGACGATGCCCGATTGCAGCGCCTGGGTTTCGGCGACGTGATACGTCGCGACGAGAATCGTCAGGACGATGAGATTACGCAGCTCCTCCGGCACTTGCCGCCGCGCGACGCTGATCCGCGCAAGCTCGGCGCCGAAATAGCCGAGAATCGTCCCGGTCAAGAAAAGAATGAAGACTTCGACAAAGAGCTGATTGACGGCGGCGCCTGCCCGCTCGATCCACAGGAGGACGAGGTAGGCCAAGACCACACCGATCGGATCGATCACCAATCCTTCCGAAATCAGAATCGTCCGAACCTTGCGCGGCACGATCATGTGACGCAAGAGCGGTTGGATGACCGTTGGTCCAGTAACCGTAACGATGGCGCCGAACAACGCGGCGGTCGCCCAGGACACCCCGACCAGTTGGTTGGCGGCGATCGCAGAACCGATCCCGGTCACGGCACAGCCGATGGTCAAGAGGTTGCGGACCGAGGCGCTGACCGTCTGCAGCTGGCGGAGATCGAGGGAGAGTCCACCTTCGAACAAGATGACGGCGACGCCGAGATGGATGATCACTTCGAGCTGACTCGCCCCCAGGGCAGCTGGATCGAAGAGGCCGAGACCGAACGGACCCGCGGCCATGCCGGCGAGAAGAAGAGGAAGGATCGCGGGAATTTGCAGGCGATGCGCAAGCACCTGCGCCGAAATACCTAAAAATATCGCGAGCGAGAGCGTTTCGAGTATCGCGTGAGATTCGGCGGTCGCCGCGACCGTATACAAAGCCTGTGGCATGAAGGCGAATCTACCTCATTCGGCGAAAGTACATCATGGCTGGCCATCCGCGAGGTCAGACGCAGCCGGGATCCCGGGGAGTGAGGTCGCTGCTCCGATCGCCCTGACCACGGCGATGGCCATCAACTCCGCGGCCACGGCACCCAACAAACCGATGTCGACGTTGTTGTGCTGGCGTCCGGTTCCGAGGCAGAAAATCGTATCGCCGTCCCAGGGGGTGTGCGCCGGTACGATCGTTCGCGCAAAGCCGTCTTGGGCCATTTGCGCGATCTTGGTGGCCGCCGCTTTGTCGAGCTTGGCGCCGGTAGCGATGACCCCGAGAGTCGTCGCTTCGCCGAGGGGAGTGTGACGCTGCGTCGGCATCCGACCCGCGCGCAGGCTGGCGCGGAGATCGATGAATCCACCGTTCGAATCTCGTGCTCCGGCCAGAATCGCCCCGGAGTCGGGGTCGACGATGTCACCGGCGGCATTGACGGCGCAAAGAGCGCCCACCGTAACGTCGCCCGCGATGCGCGTCGCGACACTCGCCAGCCCGCCTTTCATCGCCTTGTCGGCCCCAGCGAGCTTGCCGACCGTCGCCCCGGCCCCGGCACCGACATTGCCTTCGGGTACGGGAGCCGTGCTCGCATTCCGGGCGGCCCGACTGCCACAGTCCGCATCGGGACGAACCGTCGGCGGCCCGCCGACGCCCAGGTCGTAAAGCACCGCCGCGGGAATGATGGGCACACGTCCGTGCGGCGTCGGAAAGCCGGCGCCACGGGATTCGACGTGGTCCATGACGCCCGTGACCGCGTTCAGTCCAAAGGCGCTGCCGCCCGCAAGCACCACGGCGTGGACCTGTTCGACGAGATTGACCGGTCGCAAGAGGTCGGTTTCGCGCGTGCCTGGCGCGCCACCACGAACATCGACACCCGCCGTGGCCCCGTCGAGGGTGAGCACGACCGTACAGCCGGTCGCACGATCGAGCATCGTGGCATGACCGACCTCGATACCTGGAACAGCGGTCAATCCGCCAGGAAGAAGTGGACTCATCGAATCTTATTGCCTCGCCGGCGGACCCTATCATCGGTGCCGTACTTGCTAAGATTCCCGACGATGTCAGCTCCCGTGATTCCTGATCCGAGACGTCTCGACGCGATTCGATTGATGCGCGAAGGTGATTTGACCGACGTTCCCTTCGCGGTTCTCCTTCACGCTCAGGCACTCGAACGTCGCACCGCGGTGCTCGAAATCGAGCGTGGCCCCCTGCAGAAAACGATCGTCATCGAGCGTGGCATACCCGTGGGCTGTACCTCGAACCTGCTGCACGAAACCCTCGGTCGTTTCATGGTAGCGAGAGGGGATTTGGCCGAGGCCGACTACCAACGTGTGTTGGCCAAGAGTGCGACGACCGGCACGCCGTTCGGTGACTCGATGATCACCGAGAAACTGATCACGCCGACTGAGCTCTATCGCGTGCTGCAGCAGAATCTCGCCAAGAAGCTGCTCGATGGCTTTACCTGGCGATCAGGGCATTTTCGATTGTTGAGCGAACCGGCCGAACAACGTTCCCCCTTGACGATCAAGGTGGGTCAGCTGATCGTGACGGGGATCTCGAAGCTGACCTCACAAGACGAGGTCAACGGAGCGGTTCGGCCTTTTATCGGTGAGACGCTTTATCTCCATCCCGATCCGCCTTATCGGCTGAGAGATATTCGTTTGAGCCCGGATCAGCAGCGCCTGGTCGCCATGCTGAAGACCGGGAAGCGAATCGACGAGCTCGCCGCGGAAACCACGATCTCGTTCGACGACATCACGCGATTGCTCTACGGTCTGGGCGTGATCGGGATCGTCGCTCCAGACTCGTGGTTGCCGGTCGAGCCGAGTCCCACCGTCCGCGTGGTCAACGAACCGAAAACCGAAGCGGTCGCCATCGTCGAGACCGATCTCGATGCCGAAGCCATGCGTGAAGACTTGATGGCGATGTATCTGAAGTTCCGCGGTCTCGATGCCTTCGATCAGCTCGGGCTCGACACGACCACCGATGTCGTTGCGATCGAATCGGCCTACCTCGAGTATTCACGTCGCTTTGCACCCTGGCGATTCGAGCGAGCCGGACTCGGCAACCTGACCGAGAAG
>JBCDBH010000447.1:0-4644 GCA_039184055.1 Acidobacteriota bacterium | reverse complement strand
CGACGGTGGAGCTGGACGCTGTAAGAGCCGGGCAGCGCCAGGGGGCCGACCGTCGGGCCGGACCATGGATCGGACCAGGCACCGCGACGGTAGGGCTCGGCGGATGGGTAGCGTAGGTTCCAGGCGACGCGGTGGAAGCCGGCGCCGGTTCCTCCGGGAACACGACGCACGACGTCGCCGTCCGGCGTGCTCACCACGAGCACGATCTGTGGCATCTCTTCGCGATCTTCCTCACGCAACACATCCCACGACGGCACCTCGACCGATTCGCCCGCTCGGGCCTGTTCCCGCTCGATGCGTCGACGCCCTTCGCGACGCGACACGATCTCGTCTTTCAGGTAGTAGGTGAAGACGGCGCCATACGGCGGATTGGGAGCGACGAAAAAAGCGTTGCCCTGGGTGCCCTGAGGGCCCCAGCCATGGGGTTCGGCTTCGATGAACTGCCACGCGTCACGGACCGGGAAGAGATGGGCCTCTTGTTGCAGGGTGGCTTCGTCCAAACCACGCAAGGGGCTGAGGTCGTCGAGGACGTAGAAACCGCGACCGAAGGTGCCGGCGACCAGGTCGCCCTCTCGAGCCTGAAGGGCCAGGTCACGAAAGGCGACGGTCGGTACCCCTCCGTGAAGCTGGGTCCAGCTGGCGCCGGCGTCGGGGCTGAAGAAGAGACCGAATTCGGTGCCGAGGAAGAGCAGGTTTTCGTCTTCTGTATCTTCCACGATCGACCAGGTGGCGTGATGGTCGGGTAGACCCGCGGCAAGCGAGCGCCAGGTGGCGCCGAGGTCGTCGCTGACCAGCACGTACGGCTTGAAGTCGCCCCGTTTGTGAGCATTCATCAGCACGTAGATGCGATTCTCGTCGTGCTGGGAGAACGCTACGTCGGAGATATAGGTGCCTTCCGGGACCCCGGGAAAGGTCGAGATCGTGCGCCAGTCCTCTGCCTCGCCGACACTGCTGACCGTGCCGATATGCAGCAGACCGTCGTCACTACCGGCGACCAGCAGCCCTTCCACGAGGGTCGACTCGTCGAGCGAGACGACTGAGCCCCACGGTGACGTGAAGACGTTCTTCCACACCGCATCCGGGCTCCACACGCGACCCATCACCTCGAGCTGGTTGCGGTCGATGGGTCGAGAGAGGTCGGGTGACACGGGACGCCAGCTATGGCCCCGGTCGTCGGTGCGGTAGATCCGCTGGGCGGCGAAATAGAGACGCTTCGGCTCGTGGTGGGAAAGCACCAGGGGCGAATCCCAATTCCACCGTAGCGCGGGTTCGCCGGGCTCGGGCTGAGGCTGGATATCGAGGGTTTCGCCGGTGGCCTTGTCGAAGCGCACCAGGCCGCCGTATTGCCACATCGCGTAGACGATGTTCGGTTGGCTCGGATCGACCCGTGCTTGGTAGCCGTCGCCACCGACGATCCGCGTCCAGTCGCTGTTGCGAATGCCGTGGACATTGTGGGTGCGTGACGGTCCGCCCACCGTGTCGTTGTCCTGGGTGCCACCGTAGACGTTGTAGAACGGCTCGGCGTTGTCGACCGCCACGCGGTAGAACTGGGTCACCGGCAGATTGGCGACGTAGCGCCACATGGTGCCACGGTCGAAGCTCTCGTAGACGCCGCCGTCGTTGCCGACCAGAAGGTAGTCGGGATCATCGGGATCGAAGACCAGGGCGTGGTAGTCGACATGAATCGGCGCCGAGGGTAGCCCCGACCAGGTGACGCCGTCGTCTTCGGTACGCCGCATGAAGACGTCCATCGAGTAGATGCGGCCTGGGCGGTGAGGATCGGGAAAGATCTCCATGTAGTACTGCGGATCGATCGGGACATAGTCCGAGCGGCGGTGGAAATTCTCACCTCGATCGGTGGAGACGAAGAAGCCGCCCGCGTCGTCCGCCGCGGCGATCTGGGCGTAGACCACATCCGCGTCGTGAGGGGATAGAGCCAGACCGATGCGCCCCATCTCGGTGGTCGGCAGACCGCTGTCGAGACGGCGCCAGGTGGCGCCACCGTCGGTGGATTTGTGAATGCCCGACTCGGGGCCACCGGCGATCAGAATCGCCGGGTGACGGCGTCGTTGATAAGACGCGGCGTAGACGGTGTCTGGATCACGTGGATCGAGGACGACGTCGGTGACCCCGGTACGTGGTGAGATGTCGAGCATCAGCTCGAAGGTCTCGCCACCGTCCGTCGACCGGTAGAGACCACGCTCGCCACCATCGGCCCACAGTCCCCCTTGGGACGCGACCCACACGACATCCGAATCACGCGGGTCGAGGACGATCTTGCCGATGTGCTCGCTCGTCTCGAGTCCCATCCGTCGCCAGCTTCGACCCCCATCGAGGGATTTGTAGACCCCGTCTCCCCAGCCGACGCTGCGCTGGCTGTTGTTCTCGCCGGTGCCGACCCACACGACGCTGGGGTTCCGTGGATCGACGGTCACACAGCCGATGGAGTAAGACGGCTGATCGTCGAAGATCGGCTCCCACGTGGTGCCCGAGTTGGTCGTCTTCCACACCCCTCCCGAGGCCACCGCCACGTACCAGGTCGAACGATTCGATGGATCGACGGCAATATCGGCGATCCGCCCCGACTGCCAGGCCGGGCCGAGCGAACGCAGCTCGAGTCCGGAAAACGTCGAGGACTGGTAGAGCAAGGGTTGAGACGTGGGCTCGGCGTGGGCCGAGGCGAGACCCAAGAGCAGGAAGCAGATCGCTGGCAGCACGGTGATGGCTCGAAGCATGGGAGCGACTCCAAGGGGCCCCGAGCGTCACATGACCGATCGTGTGAGCAGGGCCAGTTCGGTCCAAAGAAAGGATAGTCACACGATCCTACTCACAACCTCGGTGGATGGCGAGACAAAGAGAAACCGGGATTTGTCCGCCAGACATAGCGGTCCTTCGAGGTGTAGAGTTACTCCATGACTAGGCAATTGCCCCTGCCGATCAAAGTGACCGATCCCCATCACGCCGACGAGCTCGAGCTCGAGGCGGGTTTGGCCCATATCCTGCGCTCACCCAAGAACCAGGGCGTCGTCGAGATGATCGTCTGTCGTCCCGCCGTCGATCAGCGACGCGTGCTCGAAGCAGGCGAGCTCGATCTCGAACAAGGCTTGGTGGGTGACAACTGGCAACATCGCGGCAGCTCGAAAACCCCCGACCGTTCGGCGCATCCCGAGATGCAGCTCAACCTGATGAGCTCACGGGTCATCGACCTGGTCGCCGGCACCAAAGAGCGTTGGCCTCTCGCCGGCGATCAGTTCCTCGTCGATCTCGACCTCAGCCAAGAAAACATGCCACCAGGCACCCAGATCGAGATCGGCTCGGCGCTCATCGAAGTCACCGCCATGCCCCACAAAGGCTGCAAGAAATTCGTCGCGCGTTTCGGTCTCGACGCGATGCGATTCATCAGCAGCGAGCGTGGTCGCCGGCTCAACCTGCGCGGTATCAACGCCAAGGTGGTGAAGCCCGGGATCGTGCGGGCCGGCGATTCGATCAACAAGCTCGGTTGAACGTCGGTCTCGACGTCAAAACGACTGCCCACGGGCCGTTTTCATCGCTTCACGTGCTTCGCGATCGAGCTCGCGTTCGCGGATGGCCTGGCGTTTGTCGTGCATCTTTTTACCCTGGGCGAGACCGATTTCGACTTTGACCCACGGACCTTTGAGGTAGACCTCGAGAGGCACGACGGTGATGCCTTTGTTTTGCGTCTGGCCCATGATGCGGTCGATTTCGCGACGGTGGAGGAGAAGCTTGCGGGGCCGTTCGGTTTCGTGGTTTTCACGATTACCGTGGCTGTAGTGGCTGATGTGAACGCCGACCAGAAAGGCCTCGCCGTTTTTGACGGTGACGAAGCTGTCTTTGAGCTGGATTTTTCCGGTTCGCGCGGCTTTGGCCTCGGTGCCGGTGAGCTGGAGCCCGGCTTCCCAGGTTTCGCGGATGTGGTACTCGTGACGGGCGCGACGATTGCGCGCCAAGGACCGTTTGGTGGGTTTGCTGTCGGATTTCATGATCGTGGTCGAGCTCGCGGGAGACGCCGGTTCGGCGTCGAACCGGCGTAATCGTCAAGGCTAGCATGATCGGTTCGGAGGGTCTTTGTACCCGTCCCGCGGGTACCTGGGACTGGTAACATGGCACCTATGCGACACGCGGGAATTCTCGCCATACAAGTGGTGTCGATGGCGGTGCTGACGGTGATCCTACTGGTCGCGTTGGAACGGACACCGGCGACATCGGCCCAGCTTCCGATGCTCGAGGCGGTGACCACGGATGGCGAGGTTGCGCTGTCGTTCCGGCTCGACGGGGTGTTCGACGAGGATTTTCGGCGCAAGCTGGAGAGCGGGTTGCCGACCGGGTTCGTCTTCGAGCTGCGGCTGGTCAAGCACCGTAAGCGTTGGTGGGATCGAACCCTCGAAACACGGCGTTTCCAGGTGGCGGCGATGTACAACGCGATCACCCGTGAGTATTTGATCAACTACAAGCTCGACGGTCGTCTGGTCGAGAGCCGTGTGGTGGTCGATCCGAACGCGCTCGAGCCGGCGATGACCGAGTTCGACGATCTCGCTTCGTTCACGCTCGACGACACGACATCGGCGTTCGAACGTCTGCGTGTCCGAGCGCGGGCCGAGCTCGGGCGAAGGCTGTTGCTCGGCT
>JBCDBH010000446.1:0-4655 GCA_039184055.1 Acidobacteriota bacterium | reverse complement strand
GGACCGACAAACGCTCCTTTATCCACCAAGCCACCACCCGACGACCACATTTGCACGCGGACCAACAGCTCGTTCACCGACCCGAGGGTCGATTCCGGAATCCGATAGCCCCGCGCTTTGTCCGGTACCGGCCAGCGGTCGAACACCCCTTCGCCGCCGATGGACGTCCCGTTGACGAAGACCTCGTCGATGTCCTGCATCCGGCCCACGTACACGCCGACTGGACCGATTACGGCAGGGCGATCGAAGCGAACCCGGAACCAGGCCTCGAACGGAGCTTCGTCGAGCCAGCCCGCGTCGGTCACGCGACGATGAAACGCCAACGCCGATTCAGGCACATCGATCTCATGCCACCTCTCTCCCTCGACGGCCGCAGAGCCGCTCATCGCGCCGCAAGCGTCACCGAAGCACACCTCCCAAGCGTCGAGAACGACACTCTGAGCCACGGCCGGAACCGTGCCCACGAACAACAACGTCGACAAAGCAAGACAATCGATCCACACACGCCTACCGTGGCGTCGAACGAAGCACTGCAACATCACGTCCCATCGATGAAGTTTCCGTTACGACACCTTACCCCGCCGACTCGATTGCCGGCCTGAAGACGGCTCGGTTCGACCGCCACAACGCAAAAGGACCGTCATGGCAATGCCGTGACGGTCCTTGTCGCTTTTGTCGAGCGTGACGTAGTGATCAGCTGAAACGCACCGCTTTGACTTCGTGATGGAACATCAGCGGGGAGGGACGCTCGTCATCGTGCGCCCAATAGGAAGTGACGCGACCCGGGATGGTGAAGCCACCATGGGTTTGCTCGTCGTGAGCATCGACCCGGAAACCGAAGTAGCGGAAGGTACGGTCTCTGGTTTTCGCCCCCCAGCGGCGGATCGAGACGTTGACCAGACGACCTTCGTCGTCGACTTCGATTTCGACCGGAACGGTTTCGGGTGCGAAGGCGATCTGAGCACGAGCGCGGCGATCATCGATGGCTTCCCAGGTGACCTGATCACTGGGTAGAAAAGCCCACGGCGTCCACACCAGAACGCTGGTGAAACGACCGGCCATGGAGCGGTTGCCGTCGCTACGCTCGTCGTCCATCTTGACCCGCTCGGGAACGATTCGGATGGTATCGAGAAGCGACCATTCGACCGTACCGATGTTGTCGACGAAACCCAGGATGCCACTGCGTGGAATCGGGCCGGGAACGACACGCTCGCGCCAGAGGTAGCCCGAACTGGGCACGATGACGGTGCTGGCGGTGAGCGGTCGCTTCCTGTCTTGGGGGCCGAATTGCATGGCGCCCTCGACTTCGATTTCAACGCTCGACGGAATTTCGGTGCCTTCGGCGATGGCGCGTCGTAGCCAGCGCTGAGCGGGAGCCGGCAGGTCGGCGAGCTGAGCGGGATCGAAAGTCTGGGTAGTGGTCGGCGCGGCGGCGAGCAAGCGACGCTCGGCGGCGTCCATGTCGTCTTTGACGGTTTGCCATTTGGCGCGACCACGCAGGTAGGCGGTCAGGCCGACCGCCGCCACCGCGCTGGTGGTGCCTATCGTGAGCAGAGGTACGAGCATGATCGAAGATCTCCTGATCGTTGTCGTTGCTGATCGTTGTTCGATGGATCGTTGCTGTCGCTGATCGTCGCCGTCCCGTCGAGGTGGGCACTCATGGCGTCACCGGCGCTTCTGAAGCGCCCACGTCGACCACCCTGGCGGCGTCAGCGAGGGAAACATCTGGGAGGTCGATGTCGAGACGACGAATCCGTGGCCAGGCGACACCGATTGAAATGAGCATCAAGGTGGCGATGCCGAGCAGACCGAACATGAGCGCCATGCCCCGTCCTTCGCCGACACCGATCCACGCGCCGACGCTCGACGCCAAGCCACCACCGGGCATCATGGCGGGCTCGAATACGTTCTCGGCGAGCGGACCGGCGAGCAATTGACCGGCCGGGAGCGCCAACCAGGCGATGAGACGTTTGATACCAAAGACTCGCCCTTGCAGACCGGCATCGACTTTGGTCTGCCAGATCGTGTTGAGACAGGCGTTGGCGATCGGCAGGCTGAAAAAGAAAAGAAAGGACGCGGCACCAAAGAGCACCACCGAAGGTTGCAAACAGGCCACCACCAGGGCGGCGCCATTGGCGGCGCCGGCGGCGAGCATGCCGTACGCGCGTCGCTCGGGACCGCCCCAAGCGATCATGAAGACGCTCCCCGCCACCATGCCGACGCCACCGACCGCGAGCACGACACCCAAGGTCGCGGCATCGGTGAGACTGAGCACCAGGGGGGTGGTGAGGACGTGGATGAAACCGAGCCGGAAGCTGAACGGCATCGAGAAAAGAAGCAGTCCGAAGAGACCGGGTCGCGCGCGGATATAGCGCCAGCCTTCATAGGCCTCGCGTAAGAGGGTCATCGGATGTGCCGGCGGTTTGTCGCTCGTGTCGGGCTCGGGAAAACGCACCATGAGCAGCGTACCGAGCGCGAAGCTGAAGGTGATCAGATCGATCACGAGTACGACGCTGAGGTTGGTGGTCACCAAGAGAGCGCCACCGACCAGGGGCGAGATGATGCCGGACATCGCCGTCGACAAACTGGTCATGCCGTTGGCGCGTCCGAGATGACGTTTGGGCACCAGGAGTGAGGCGGCGGCCAACCAGGCCGGCTGCTGAAATGCGCCAGCCACCGATGTCACCGCCGACGCCGCCAGAATCAGACCGTAGACGAGCGCGTCGTTGAGATACGCGACGAGCAGAATCGACGTGCTCACCGCCGCCGCGATATCGGCGCAGAGCATCACCCGGCGTCGGCTCCAGCGATCGACCAGACTGCCGGCGAAGGGCGCGGCGATGATGCCCGGCACGGTGACACAGAGCATCACCAAACCGAATCGAGTCACCGAGCCCTGCTCTTGGTAGACCCACACCCCGAGCGCGAAACCCGACAGGCCGGAGCCGAGAATCGACAACAGCTGGCCGAGCCAGACGGTGACGAATCGACGCATGGTCAGACGCCGACCGTCGTATCGCGTGTCAAATGCGCCGCCATGACGCGAACCGAGGTGGCATCGAGCGTCGGTTTGGTGGTTACCGTGCTCGGTAGATCGGCGCGTAGGTTGGCGTCGTCGAAGATCTGGGTGCCACCACCACGCGCCTCACCGTCGAGCAATTGACCGAGCGCCGCCAGCTGCTCGTTGTCGCCGGCGGCGGCGGTGACCTGCGTGTGCCAAGTCGCTGGATCGGCAAAGGTGAGCGTGTGCCCGGCGGTGATCAGCCAATCGAAGAGATCGCGCCAGGCCATGCCGTCGGGGGTCACCAGATGGTAATCGCGTTGCCGTGACCCGGGATCGAGCATCAAACCGATGATCGCCTCGGCGACCCAATCGACCGGGGTGAGATCGAAACGTAGATCGACCTCGGGTACGACGCCGAGCTCGAGACAGGCGCGCACGGCGAGGCATAGCGCATCGTCGGCGTTCCAACGACCCGTGGTCGTGGCCCAGCCGACTCGACCCGGTCGATAGACGCTCACCTCGATACCGCGTGCACGCGCGATCTTCAGCAGCTTTTCGGCCACCCATTTGCTCTGGCCATAGCCACCACCGTTCACCGCTGGATGGTCGAGCGGATCGTCTTCGGCGAGCACGGGGCCATGCTCGGGAGCCCGAAACACACTCAAGGTGGAAACAGCGTGCACCGGCTTGGTGCGTCCGGTCACCGCCAGACGCAAGACCTCGGCGGTACCGCCGACGTTGGCGGCACGCAAGACGGCGTAGGGAAACACATGGTTGACCCAGGCGCCGTTGTGGACGATGGTGTCGACCCGTTCACCGAGCGCGGCGAACGCGGCCTCGCTCAACCCGAAACGAGGCTGACCGAGATCACCGACGATCGGTACGACCCGATCGACGTCGACCTCGAGATCATGGGCCTCGAGGGCGTGCACCAGCCGACGGCGTCCAGCGGCTTCGTTGTCGGCACGCACCAGACAGCACACTTCGGCATCGGTGCGGGTCAGCAGATCGGCGAGCAGGTAGGTACCCAGAAAGCCGGTGGCGCCGGTGAGGAAAACCGATCGCGGACGATCACCCGTGGTGACCACCGGCAAAGCGGGATCGGGCTCGATACTCGGATCGAGCACCGCCTCCGCGACGAGGTCCGTATCGGTCCCGGCCGGTAGCTCGCCGGTGCGACGAAGATGGTCGATCGCCTGCGCCAGGCTGGCGACGGTCGGGCGTTCGAAGAGCGTACGCACCGGTACCTCGAGATCGAGCTGGCTCCGGAGCTGGTACACGACCTCGGTGGCGGCGAGCGAATGGCCACCGAGAGCGAAGAAGTCGTCGTCGACTCCGACCTGTGGCAGCTCGAGCACGGTCGCCCAGATTTGCGCCAGAATCACCTCGTCGTCGTTACGCGGCGCGACATACGCCGCCGTGGCGATCTGCGCGGCATCGGGCGAAGGGAGCGCCTTGCGATCGACCTTGCCGTTGGGGGTGAGAGGCAGCGCGGTCATCGCCACGATCACCGCCGGCACCATGTGCCCGGGAAGATGCTCGGTGAGCTCGTGACGCACCGTGGCGACGTCGAGCGGCTCGTCGTTCGCCGACACCGCGTAGCCGATCAGGCGCTGGTTGCCCTCGGCCACCACGACCGCATCACCCACCG
>JBCDBH010000445.1:0-4682 GCA_039184055.1 Acidobacteriota bacterium | reverse complement strand
GTGCGTGAGATCTGGGCAGCGCAGGGATGAGCGACCGTAGGCGTACCCGAGGTACGTCGAGGGAGCGAAGAGCGAGCACGCCCAGAGATTGCGTGCGTTTCCGCGCCGTAGCCGGCGGGCTGGTGAGCAAGGCGGGCTAGCCAACAGTCTCGGATAGACTCGGCGAAACCACCAGCTTCAAGGGAGTTTCCCCATGCCACGTAGCGAGAAACGGCGTATCGATCGACAGGAGACATCGACAACTACCCGATCGAACGCCCACGGTTTCGACATCAGGATCGTATCGATCGCCCTCTTCACGATCCTCCTTGCCCTGACCGGTTGCGATCAGACTCCCTCAACCGAATCAACCGGCGCGGAAGAGCTCCCGACAGCGACTGAAGAAAACGCCACCTCTGAAGAGACCGCGGGACATGCAAGCCTATGGCCCCTACTCGACAAACTGCATGATCATAAATTCGTCGACCTCACACACGCCTACGATTCGAACATTCCACATTGGAAAGGCTTTCCCAAAGAAGAAAGAACCGTTCTTTATCATTATGACGAAGGCGTCGGCACACTCGGCTCTGGCTTCCTTGCTCACATGTACTGCCACGTCGGCCAATGGGGTACCCATGTCGATCCCCCGGCACATTTCAGCAGAGGAAAAAGGTTTCAAGACGAGCTGCTCGTGCAAGAGATGATCTTGCCGCTCGTCGTCATCGACGTCGTCGAGAAAGTTGAAAACAACCCCGACTACGAGCTACAGATTGCCGATATTTTGGCATGGGAAGAACAGTACGGTCGTGTGCCCAGCGGCGCGTTCGTCGCCATGAAGACCAACTGGTCCGAACGTTGGCCAAGCCAAGAAGCCATGCAAAACATCGACGCTGACGGCGTTGCCCACTATCCAGGATGGAGCGTCGAAAGCCTCCGCTTCCTTTTCGAAGAACGAGACATCACCGCCAACGGCCACGAACCCACCGACACCGACCCGGGCATCCGCACCACCGTCGGCGACTACTCCGCCGAGATGTACGTACTCGACAGCGACCACTTCCAAATCGAGCTCCTAGCCAGTCTCGAAGACGTCCCAGCATACGGAGCCATCGCAGTCGTCACCTTCCCAAAACCCAAAGAAGGCTCCGGAAGCCCAGCTCGCGTATTCGCCATCGTTCCTGAGAAGACCGAAGCAAACTAACAGCCAACCTCGGTCGGCTATGCCATAACGCTCAGCCAGCGAGGCAACGCGAGAACGAACCTCTCGTCCCAGAAAGAGGCGTCGCTCCCGAGGTGGCCCAGAGGTTAGGCCTCAGCAGCGCGAAATCGAGGAAAGCGTCCCAGAAGCGAAACTGCTAGAAACGCCAAGCGCCAAGAAAGAGGCGTTGCTCTCCGGGTGGCCGAGAGCTGGGCCTCAGCGGCGCCGGCTTCGCGCGTGCACACCAGCGGAAAAGGCGCGGCAACTGTCTGAGCGAAGCGAGTTTTGCCGCGCCCCGCTGGTGGGTGCGCGCGAAGCCGAAAAAGCGCCGATGGCAGGCCCAGCGACGGCCACCCGGGGAGCAACGCCGGGGCCGAGAGACTGCCAACCGCCCAAGCCGAGCCAGCACAGCTATACTCCCCACCCATATGCCGCGCCGCGACGACATCCACTCCATCCTCATCCTCGGCTCTGGCCCCATCGTCATCGGCCAAGCCTGTGAATTCGACTACTCCGGCACCCAAGCGTGTCGCGTCCTCCGCCGCGAGGGCTACAAGGTCATCCTGGTCAACTCCAACCCCGCGACCATCATGACCGACCCCGAGCTCGCCGACGTCACCTACGTCGAGCCACTCGTACCCGAAGTCGTCGAACGCATTCTCGAGCGCGAGCGCCCCGACGCCCTCCTGCCCACAGTCGGCGGCCAGACCGGCATCAACGTCGCCCTCGCCCTCGAAAAACGTGGCGCCTTCGAGCGCCTCGGCATCGAGCTCCTCGGCGCCAACCCCAGCGCGCTCGAGCTCGGTGAAGATCGCCAAGAGTTTAAGAAAGCGATGGAAGAAATCGGCTTGGGCGTGCCAAGAAGCGGCTACGCCGACGGCCTCAAATCCGCCCGCGCCATCGCCGACGAGCTCGGTTATCCACTGATTCTGCGACCGAGCTACACCCTCGGTGGCGAAGGTGGCGGCATCGCCTACAACAAAGACGAGCTAGAAGAAATCACCGCCGCCGCGCTCCAGGCGAGCCCGGTGGGCCAAGTGCTGATCGAGCAGAGCGTGCTCGGCTGGAAAGAATACGAGCTCGAGGTGATTCGCGACATCGCCGACAACGCGATCATCGTCTGCTCGGTGGAAAACGTCGACGCCATGGGCGTGCACACCGGCGACTCGATCACCGTCGCGCCACAGCAAACCCTCTCCGATCGCGAATTCCAGGAGATGCGTAACGACGCCTTCGCGGTGATCCGTCGGGTCGGGGTGGCCACCGGCGGCTCGAATATCCAATTCGCAGTCAATCCCCAAACCGGCGAACGACTGGTGATCGAGATGAATCCCCGCGTCTCGCGCAGCTCGGCCCTGGCCTCGAAAGCGACGGGCTTCCCGATCGCCAAAATCGCCGCCCTGCTCGCCGTCGGTTACACCCTCGACGAGCTACCCAACGACATCACCAACACCTCCGCCGCCTTCGAGCCCACCCTCGACTACACCGTGGTCAAGATTCCACGCTGGGCATTCGAAAAATTTCCCGACAGCTCGCCGCGTCTCGGCACGTCGATGAAGAGCGTCGGCGAGGTCATGGCGATCGGCGCCACCTTTCAAGAAGCCCTGCTCAAAGCGCTCGCTTCGCTCGAGCTCGACGGCTCGCTCGACAAACGCGAATCACGCATGTCCGACCCGGTGCGACTCAGACGCCGGCTCGCCGAGCCCAATTGGGAGCGACTCTTCGCGGTGTTCGCGGCGCTCCGTCAGGGCTGGACGGTCGACGAGGTCTACCAGGCGAGTCATATCGACCCGTGGTTTCTGCGTGAGATCCAGGGGATCATCCAGATCGAGTCCGAGCTCGGCTGCTGGACGCTCGACACCGTGCCGCGCCGGCTGCTCGCCGAAGCCAAGAGCACCGGTCTCTCCGACGCCCGCTGCGCCAAGATCTTCAACGTCGACGAGGCGACCCTTATCGCCCACCGTCACGCCCAAGGCATCGAGCGGGTCTACAAACGGGTCGACACCTGCGCCGCCGAATTTCCCGCCGAGACGCCGTATCTCTACTCGACCTGGGGTGAGGAAGACGAAAGCGAGCCGAGCGACAAGAAGAAGGTGCTGATCCTCGGCTCCGGCCCGAATCGCATCGGCCAGGGCATCGAATTCGACTATTGCTGTGTCCACGCCGCGCTGGCGCTACGCGACATGGGTATCGAGTCGATCATGGTCAACTGCAACCCGGAGACCGTGTCGACCGATTACGACACCTCCGACCGGCTCTATTTCGAGCCGCTGACCCTCGATCACGTGCTCGCCGTGGCGCGTCGCGAGGCCTCGAACGGCGAGCTGCTCGGCGCCATCGTCCAGCTCGGTGGCCAAACCCCACTCTCACTCGCTCACGGCCTCGCCGACGCCGGGATCCCGATTCTCGGCACCTCGGTCGACGCCATCGACCTGGCCGAAGATCGGCGTCGCTTCGGCACCCTGCTCGGCGAAGAAGCCGTCCTCCAGCCGGCCGGTGACACCGCCGACTCGGTGGACGAAGCCGTCGAAGTCGCCGATCGGCTCGGTTATCCGATTCTCGTACGGCCGAGCTACGTGCTCGGTGGACGCGCCATGGCGGTGTGTCACGACCGGGTGATGCTCGAGCGCTACATGCGACGCGCCGCCGACGTCTCGCCCGGTCGCCCCGTGCTGCTCGATCGTTTTCTCGAAGATGCCTTCGAGCTCGACATCGACGTCCTGTGCGACGGTGAGCACGCCGTGGTGTGCGGCATCCTCCAGCACATCGAAGAGGCCGGCATCCACTCCGGCGACTCCGCCGCCGTCATGCCGCCCTACCGGGTCGGCCCCTTCGATCTCGAGCAAATGCGCGACATCGCCCGGCGTCTCGCGCTCCGGCTCGGGGTCGTCGGCCTGATGAACGTGCAGATCGCCGTGTGGGCCGGTGGCATCTACGTGATCGAAGCCAATCCGCGCGCCTCGCGGACCGTGCCCTTCATCGCCAAAGCCGTCGGCGTACCGCTCGTCACCCTGGCGACCCGCGTCATGCTCGGCGAAAAGCTCGCCGACCTCGGCTTCACCGAAGAACCGGCCGTGCCGCGCAACTTCGTCAAGATGCCGGTCTTTCCCTTCCGTCGTTTCCCAGGCGTCGACCCGCTGCTCGGCCCCGAAATGCGCTCCACCGGCGAAGTCATGGGTATCGGTCAACGTTTCGGCACCGCCTTCGCCAAAGCCTGGCTCGGCGCCAACCACCAGCTGCCCCAAGAAGGCACCGCCTTCGTCTCCGTGCACGACCGCGACAAAGGCGCGCTCCTGCCCGTCGCCCGCCGTCTCAGCGCGTTGGGATTCCGGCTCATCGCCACCCAGGGCACGGCGGCTTTTCTACGCGATCACGGCCTCGACGCAGGCGACATTCAAAAAGTCCACCAAGGCCGACCGCACATCGTCGACGAGCTCATCAACGGTGGCGTCCAGCTCGTCGTCAACACCCCGCTCGGTCGCGAATCGCATCAAGACGACGC
>JBCDBH010000444.1:0-4723 GCA_039184055.1 Acidobacteriota bacterium | reverse complement strand
TCGGCGAAGACGGTGCCGAAACCGGTGAAGGGGAGGCTGGGTGCCGCCAAGCCACTGTCGACACTGGCGTCGTCGAACAAGCCACCGCCATTGCGGTAGAGCGTGTTGCTCTCCTCGTCGAGATGGGTCATGAAGACGTCTTCGTCACCATCGGCGTCGACATCGCCCACGGTGACCCCCATGCTCGCTTCTGGAGCACCGCTCCGATTCACCGCCACGCCGGCGAGCAGCGCGTCGTCGAGAAAGGTGCCGTCCGGCTGCGCCAACCACAATCGGTTCGGCTCGCCGTCGTGGGCCAAATAGAGATCGAGTCGACCGTCGCCATCGGCGTCCAGGGTGACGACACCGAGCGTGGGTTCGGGCGCCGCGTTGAGGCGGGTCACGATGGTGGCGTCTTCGAATTCGCCGTTGCCACGATTGCGCCATAGCGAATCGGGCGAGGGTGGAAAGTCGGCCGGGCCGCAATAGTCGATCCGGCTCGAACGCGCGAAGCAGCGAATGTCGGCGGTCGGGTCGTAGACCACATAGCGGCCGACATAGAGATCGTCGTCACCGTCGCGATCGATATCGCCAAAGAACGCGGCGGCCGTCCATGCGCCGCCAGGGGGCACCGCGGGAAGGCGAAGCGTCGCGAAGCGACCATCGCGGCGGTTGCGCCACAGCTGATCGTCGCCGTCGTTGCCGACGAAGACATCGGGATAGCCGTCGCCATCGGCATCACCCACAGCTAGCGTCATGCCGTATCCGGTTGCGGTGAGCTCGGCGCTTTCGGTGACGTCGACGAAACGCGGTTGGAGCTGGCCGTCGGGACCGCGCGTCAGGTCGTTGCGGAGCAGACGGTCACCGAGTTCGTCGGCATCGGCTGGTGGCAGGAGGGCATCGTCGAGCGTCGTGCGAGGATCGACCAGGCTGCCCTGGAGCAGGTAAAGGTCGAGATCGCCATCGCGATCGTAGTCGAGCCAGGCGGCGCCACTGCCGACCATTTCGGTGAAATGGAGCTTGCCGGTCATGCCGTTGAAGTGGGTGAAATCGAGATCCGCCGCCGCGCTGCCGTCGATAAAAATCGGATCGGCGGCATGGCCGACGGTCGATGTCGCGAGCAGAGTCGTCAACAGGGTGATCGAGAAGAGCCGTGACATACGATGATCGTACCGCAGTTGCTCGCCGACTCCTTGTCGGGTATCTTACGCTTGCATTACGCCACACGCGGGCCGCCGTCACGATCACGGGCCGCCGTCACGATCAAAAGAGAAGCACGCGGATCCAGACAAGCACGCAGATCAAAAGGAAGCATGCATAGGTATGGCCAAGAAAGAGGTCGTCTACGACGAGAACGCGATTCAGACGCTCGATCCGCTCACCCACATCCGGTTGCGCACCGGCATGTACATCGGGCGATTGGGTGACGGTTCGCATCCCGACGACGGGATTTACATCTTGCTCAAAGAGGTCGTCGACAACGCCATCGACGAGCACATCATGGGCAACGGCAAACGGATCGAGATCGGTCGCGAGGGTGACACCGTGACGGTGCGCGATTTCGGTCGCGGGATTCCGCTCGGCAAAGTGGTCGACGCGGTGTCGAAGATGCATACCGGTGGCAAATACAACGACGACGTTTTCCAATTCTCGGTCGGTCTCAATGGCGTCGGTACCAAGGCGGTCAACGCTCTGTCGACGAGCTTCGAGGTCAAATCGTGGCGTGAAGGAACGTTCAAACGGGCGACCTTCGCGCAGGGCAAGCTCCAGACCGAAAACGACGGCAAGGAGCGAGACGTCAAGAACGGCACTTTTGTGTCGTTCACACCCGATCGCGAGATCTTTGGCGAGTTCCACTGGGACGAGACCTTCATCGCCCATCGCCTGCGCTACTACGCCTATCTCAACACCGGGCTGACGCTGGTCTACAACGGCGAGCGCTATCGCTCGAAGGAGGGACTCGCCGATCTCTTGCGAGCCGAGCTCGGTGACGACGAAGCGCTCTATCCGGTGGTGCATCATCAAGACGAGCGGCTCGAATTCGCTTTCACTCACACCAACAACTACGGCGAGACCTACTTCAGTTTTGTCAACGGCCAGCACACCTCGGACGGTGGCACCCACCAAAGCGCGTTTCGGGAAGGTCTGCTGCGGGGCATCAACGAGTTCGCCAAAAAGAGTTTCGCGGGTACCGATGTCCGTGATGGCATCGTCGGCGCGGTCGCGGTGCGGATTCAAGAGCCCGTGTTCGAGAGTCAGACCAAGAACAAGCTCGGCTCGACCGACGTCCGGGGTTGGATCGTCGAAGCGGTCAAGGAAGCGGTCGAGGTTTGGCTGCATCGCGAGCCCGACGCCGCCTCGAGCCTGATCGCCAAGATCGAGCAAAACGAAAAGTTGCGCAAGGAGCTCGCGGCGGTCAAGAAACAGGCGCGGACACGCGCCAAGCAGACCGCCATTCGCATCCCCAAGCTGATCGACTGCAAATTCCATCGTGGTGACAAGAAAGGGCAGGGCGACGAGTCGGCCATCTTCATCACCGAGGGTGACTCGGCCGGGGGGTCGATGGTGCAGGCGCGTGATGTCGATACCCAGGCGATCTACACGCTCAAAGGCAAACCGCTCAACGTTCACGGTCTCAAACGGGACGCCATCTACAAGAACGAAGAGCTCTACAACGTCATGCGGGCGCTCGGTATCGAAGACGACGTCGACAACCTGCGGTACGAAAAAGTCGTCATCGCCACCGACGCCGACGTCGACGGCATGCACATTCGCAACCTCTTGCTGACCTACTTCTTACGCTACTTCGAAGAGCTCGTGGCGCGGGGCCACATCTACATTTTCGAGACGCCGCTCTTTCGGGTGCGCAACAAGAAAGAGACACGCTATTGCTACTCCGAGCGCGAACGTGACCAGGCGCTCGAGGCCATCAAAGGCGCCGAGGTCACCCGCTTCAAAGGTCTCGGCGAGATCTCACCCAAAGAGTTCAAGCAATTCATGGTGGGGGAGATGCGGCTGGTGCAAGTACAGATCCGCGCCGTCAAGGAAGTATCCAAGGCACTCGACTTCTACATGGGCAAAAACACACCGAAACGCAAGTCGTTCATTGTCGACAATTTGATTTCGGACGTGGTGTAAGGGGCAGGTATGAGTTACGTCGAGCCGCTGATGCGGCGCAATTTCCTCGAGTACGCGAGCTACGTGATCGTCGATCGCGCCATCCCGGATATCCGGGACGGGTGCAAACCGGTGCAACGACGGATTCTGCACACGCTCTTCTCGATGGACGATGGCCGTTTCCACAAGGTGGCGAACGTCATCGGTGAGTCGATGAAGCTCCATCCACACGGCGATGCGTCGATTGGCGATGCGTTGGTGGTGTTGGCGAACAAGGAGTATTTCATCGAGAAGCAAGGGAATTTCGGCAATATCCTCACCGGCCATTCGGCGGCGGCGGCGCGTTATATCGAGTGTCGCTTGACCAAGCTGGCCAAGGAGACGCTGTTCAATCCCAAGCTGACCGAATTTCAGCCGAGCTACGACGGACGCAAGAAGGAACCGGTGGCGCTACCGGCCAAACTGCCCGCATTGCTGATGATGGGTACCGAGGGCATCGCGGTCGGTATGGCGACGCGGATCCTGCCGCACAACTTTTGTGAGCTTCTCGAAGCTCAGATCGCCTATTTGCGGGGTGAAGAATTCGCCCTGGTGCCGGATTTCCTCCAGGGCGGCCTGCTCGATGCCAGCGAGTATGAGGACGGACGTGGCAAGGTGCGTGTCCGGGCGCGGATCGAGACGTCGAAAGACAAGAAACAGCTGGTGGTTCGCGAGGTTCCGTTCGGCACCACGACCGAACAGCTGATCGCGTCGATCGAGTCAGCGGCGCAGAAGAACAAGCTCAAAGTGGCGACGATCGAAGATCGCACCGCCGAAGAGGTGGAGATCGTGGTCCATCTTCCACGCGGGGTGTACGCCGACGAGGTCGAGCCACGGCTCTACGCCTACACCCACTGCGAGATGTCGATCAATGCCAACCTCACCGTGATCCGCGACGGCAAACCCGCCGAGCTGACGGTGACCGAGGTGTTGATCGACAGTACCGAAGGGCTTCGAGCGTTGATCCGCGCCGAGCTCGAGCTCGAGCTCAGCGAGCTCGACGACAAGCGGCACTGGATGACGCTGGAACAGATCTTCATCGAGAATCGCGTCTACAAACGCTTGGAGACCGCGAAGACCGCGCAGGCGGTCCGCTCCGAGGTTTGGGACGGCATGAAGCCGTATGAGGAGTTCTTCGTCCGGCCGATGACCGATGAGGATGTCGATCGACTGCTCAAGATTCCGATTCGCCGTATTTCCCTCTTCGATATTCAAAAGCACAAGGACGAGATCGAAGAGGTGATGGCGGCGATCAAAGTCGCGAAGCGCAAGCTGCGGAAGCTTACCGAGACCACCATTGCCTGGCTCGAGCACATCCTCGATACCTACGGTGCCAACTATCCACGACGGACCGTGATCGAAAGCTTCGACGTGGTGCGCAAACAGGAAGTCGCGCGGGCCATTCTCGACGTCAGCTACGACGCCGAGAACGGTTTTCTCGGTACCGAAGCCAAGGGCGATCGTTTCAAATTCAAAGTCAGTGAATACGACAAGTTGATCGTGGTCACACCGAGCTACTACACGATCGTCGGCGCTGAAGAGAAGGTCTACGTCGGCACCGACGTGGTCGATATACGGCCGTTCGATA
>JBCDBH010000443.1:0-4726 GCA_039184055.1 Acidobacteriota bacterium | reverse complement strand
ACAGCGACGGTTCGGGCATTTGGGTCCAGGTGGTCAACCCGTTCAACCTCAATGAAGGCGTCGACGACGTTCGGGTCAATACGACCACCGCCGGCGATCAGAAGAATCCCCGGATCACCGCCACGCCCTCCGGCGCCTTCGTCGTGTCGTGGCAAGGACCCGATGGCGACGGCAACGGCGTCTTCTACCGGCTTTTCGACGCTCAGGGCCAACCCATCGGACCCGAGCGACAGACCAATACGATCGCGAGTGGCGATCAGGACAGCCCGAGCATGTCGATCGGCGACGACGGCACCTTCACCATCGTCTGGCGCAGCACGACACCGCTACCGGTGCCGCTCTTCCCCAACACCTTCTTCGCCGATTTCGAGCGCCCCGCTGGCTTCACCGAAGGCTCGCCGATCTTCATCCACGGTCGTACCTTTTCGGGTCCGGGAAGTGAATCCGGAACGGGATTCGGCATGGGTGGCCCGCTGCCGCCCGACACCCCGTTTCTCATCAACGCCAGCGGTGACAACGTCCGCAATCCGGCGATCGCCGCCAAGCGTGACGGTGATTTCACCGTGGTGTGGGAAAACGTCGATCAAAACAACGTCAGCAGCATCGTCGGTCGTCAATTCATCGTGCCGCTCTTCGTCGATGGTTTCGAAACCGGTGATACCTCGGTGTGGTCGTCGACCGTCCAGCAGTGACGACCTTTCAGCCACGTTACGAGCCTCCAGGAGAAGCCCACATGCGCATTCGACTCCCCCTGTTCATCCTCCTGATGCTGATTCCGTCGCTGGCGTTGGCGCAGCCACCACAACCGCAAGGCCCTGATTTCCCGGTCAACACCAACACCAGCGGTGACCAGGGCGCGCCCGACGTCGCCAGCGAAGACGACGGCGCATTCGTCATCGTTTGGGAGAGTGACGGCCAAGACGGCGACAGCTGGGGCATCTACGGTCGAGTCTTCGACGACGACAGCAGCGGTGGCACCGAAATCCTCTTCCCACAAACCACCATGGGCGCGCAGCGGGATCCCGCCGTCGCCATGACCCTCGACGGTGAGTTCGTGGTCGCCTGGTCGTCACCGGACAGCGATGGCCCGGGAATCAAAGCGCGGCTCTTCAAGGAAGACGGCGCGGCGATCATCGGTGATCAGAACATCAACGAGACGACCATCGGCCAGCAGATCAAACCCGATGTCGGGATCTACCGCTTCGGTGATTTCGAAGAAGGTGGGATGAACGGCTGGGTCGTGCTCGTCGTCTGGCAAGGTCCCGACAGCACCACCTCGGATATTTGGGCCCGGCTCTTCGCCATCGCCGATGACGGTGCCGGCACGATCATCGAGGACACGGGCGAGTTTCGCGTCAACTCGATCACGTCGGGGCCCCAAGGCACGATCCGTGTCTCGACCGTCGCCACCAGCAAGCAATTCGCGGTGGTCTGGGAAGGCCCGGATGCCGACGCCTCGGGTGTCTACATCACCTTTATCGACGCCTCGAACCCGACCATGGTGCCCACCGAGACGCTGGTCAACACGACCACCGACGGCACCCAGACCAACCCGAGCGTCATCACCACGCCGGACGGCAAGACGGTCGTGGCGTGGGAAGGCCCGGATAGCGACGGTACCGGTGTGTTCGCGCAGGCCTACGACGATCAGGGCATGGCGGTCGGTGGTGAGAAACAGGTGAACGACAACGAGACCGGTGATCAGGACAGCCCGAGCCTGTCGATCGGTGAGGACGGTGAAGCCTTCACCTTGGTCTGGCGAAGCACCGCGCCGCTGCCGTCGAGCTCGCTCCCGATCACCGAAGGCTCACCGATCTTCATCCATGGACGGACCCTCTCCGGTCCAGGTGCCTCGCGACTGGGCCCGGAATGGTCGGTTGACGATCTCGCCTTTCGTGGCAACGGCCCCGGGCCACCCGACACGCCGATCACGATCAACAGCAGCGGCACCGATGTGCTCAACCCCAGGGTGGCGGCCAAACGCGACGCCGACTTCACCGTCGTCTGGGAAAGCGTCGGTCTCGACGGCCCGGGCAGCAGTGGGATCTACGCCCGGCGGTTCGTCGTGCCCATCTTTGTCGACGATTTCGAAACCGGTGACACCTCGGCGTGGTCGTCCACCGTGCCGTAAGTTGAGTAAGGAAAGAATCATGACTCGAGTTGGTTTGGTGTTCGGTGGCCGGAGCGTCGAACACGAAGTGTCGATCAAATCCGCCCGCACCGTCGACGCCGCGTTGCGTGACGCGGGCTTCGACGTCGTCGCATTGGGCATTGCACCGAATGGCGTCTGGCTACCGGCCGCGGACGGACGCGCCGCGCTCGATGGCGATACCGCCCATCTGAGCTCGACCGGTAACGCGATCACACCGAGCCTGCGGCATCTCCTCGACAGCCGCGTCGATGTCGTCTTTCCGATCGTGCACGGCACCTGGGGCGAAGACGGCACCCTCCAGGGCTTGTGCGAGATGCTCGATCTACCCTATGTCGGCTGTGGCGTCGCCGCGTCGGCGGTGGCGATGGACAAGATCGTCGCCAAACAGGTGCTGGCGGCGGCGGGGGTCGCGGTGGTGCCGTTCGAAGTGGTCGATCACACGAGCTTCGCCGACGATCCCGACGGCGTGCTCGACCGACTCGCGCGCTTCACGCCACCGCTCTTCGTCAAACCGGCGATCGGTGGCTCGAGCGTCGGGGTCACCAAAGTGAGCGATCGAAGCACCCTACGCGACGCGCTCGCGCACAGCCTGCGGTTTGCCGAACGCGCCCTGGTCGAGCCCGGGGTGGCGGGTCGTGAGCTCGAATGTGCGGTGCTCGGTGACGGCGCCGACGCCGAAGCTTCGGTGATCGGCGAGATCGTCGCCGGGGCCGATTTCTACGACTACGCCGACAAATACCTCGACGACAACGCCGAGCTCATCGCGCCCGCCGAGCTCCCCGCTCGGGCGACCGCATCTCTACAGCGCATGGCGGTCGCCGCCTTCGCCGCCGTCGGGGGTAGCGGTCTGGCAAGGGTCGATTTTCTACTCGACGACAACTTCTCACTCGATGAGCAAAACCCCGAGCAAAGCTCGGGGCTCTACGTCAACGAGATCAACACGTTGCCAGGCTTCACCTCGATCTCGATGTATCCGCAATTGTGGGAGCTCTCGGGTGTGCCACGCCCCGAGCTGGTGCGTCGCCTGGTGGATCTGGCCGTCGAACGTCACGCCCGACAGCGGCGGCTCGACGACGGCATCAAAACCTGGATCGCCGAGCTCACCACATCTGACTGATCAACCCGACAGCAGGCGTTGCCGTGCCGATCGTGCTCAGGTCTGGCGGGCCGCCACCAAACGTTGGGCACGCGCGATCAGTCGATCGAGCTCGCTCACGACCTCTTGGGTGTCGGTGGCCAGATTGGTGCTCGGATCGTCACTCGTCAACCCGACGTGGGGCCACAGCGGCCGGTCGAAATCTTCGAGCATCTCTTCGCGTAGCCGTAAGCCATGCTTCGCGAGCGTTTCGCCGATCTCGTCGCGACGCTGCCAGAGGGTGCGACGGGTCGTTTGGTAGGCGCGCTCGCACATCGCCTGACGCGAGCGGAAGGTGAAGATATTCGAGAAGAAGCTCTCGACATCGTCCTTGCGCGGCTCGATCAACACGACGTCGGCGTCGGGATAACGCTTTTTGTAGGCGCGAATACCGAGATTCATCCGGGAATGGATGAGGGTGCGGAGCGTCTGGGACAACACCGTCGGCAGGCCGTTGTCGATCAGCTGACCAGATCGAATTTCATTACGCTGAATCGCCCGGCGTACGTCCACGGGCACGATCGGGTTGACACAGAACACCAACTTGGCGCCCCGTTCGAGCGCCACCGACGCGTGCATGGTCTTCAGCAAGACACCGTCGACATAGTAGCGACCGTTGATCTCGACCGGCGGATACAGCCCGGGTAGAGCCGTCGACGCCTGAACGGCGCGTGAAATCGGTACCTGATCGAGCCCCGGCTCACCGAAACGGATCGCTTCCCCGGACTCGAGATCGGTCGCCACGACCACGAGGTGGCCCTTCAGCCGTCGGAAATCGTCGGTGCGATCCGGACGCTGGAAAATCGTGTGTACATAGTTGCGAATCGGCTCGTTGGCGAACAACGCCACCGGCAATGCGCGTCCCAAACCGGTGAGCGAGTCGATCAGCCGCCGCTCGCGACGACTGGCGAATTGCCACAGCGCATCGGCGATGATCTTGGGGGATTGCCACAGTCGACGCCTGAGCTCAGCCGCCGCCGGCTGAAAAAAGATCTCGGGAACAAAAGGATGTTCCCCGGGCTCGGGTTTGACGATCGCCCGACACATCTGAGCGGTCGACAAGCCATTGGCGAGACAAGAAGCCAAAAAACCGCCGGCGCTGACGCCGACGTACACTCCGAGCTGATTGAAATCGACCCCTTCGACGGCTTCGTCGAGGGCGCGCAGGGCGCCGATCTCGTAGATCGCACCCTGCGCGGCGCCACCGGCCATGGCCAGACCGATCGCCGATCCGGGTTCCGTTCCAGCCATAACGCCGGACGACCTCAACCCTGGGTCTTGAGCTGCTCGACGACGCGGGTGAGCTCTTCGACCCGACGCGTCAAGGTGGCAATCTCCTCACGGCTCGGAATCCCCGCGCGATGCAGCGCTCCGGCAACCGTTTCGTCGACACGCGATTCGACTTTCGACCAGACCGACTCGACCTCGCCACGCGCTTT
>JBCDBH010000442.1:0-4746 GCA_039184055.1 Acidobacteriota bacterium | reverse complement strand
CAGTCTCGAACAATACGGCATCGAGGTCGAGAATGTCCTGCGCAACCAGGCACCGGCCGTCCTCTACGAGCATGCCAGTCAGCACGATCCGACCGCGGCGATCATGAATACCGGCGCGCTCCGCTGTGGCTCCGGCGCGAAGACGGGCCGCAGCCCCACCGACAAGCGCGTGGTGAAGAACCCCGAGAGCCAGGACGACATCTGGTGGGGGCCGATCAATATCGAGCTCGACTCGCGAACGTTTTGCGTCAACCGCGAGCGTGCCCTCGACTATCTGAATACGCGGGATCGGCTCTACGTGGTCGACGGCTACGCCGGCTGGGATCCGAAGTATCGTTTGAAGGTCCGCATCATCTGCACGCGGTCCTATCACGCCCTCTTCATGCACAACATGCTCATCCGGCCGACCGAAGAAGAGCTGGCGAATTTTGGCGAACCGGATTTCGTCGTCTTCAACGCCGGTAAATTCCCCGCCAATCAACTCACCACGCACATGACCTCGAAGACGAGCGTCGACGTGGATTTCGAGCAGCGCGAGATGGTCATCCTCGGTACCGAGTACGCCGGTGAGATGAAGAAGGGCGTTTTCACGGTGATGAACTACCTGATGCCCAAGCAGGAGGTGTTGTCGATGCACTGCTCGGCGAACGAGAGTGATGACGGCGACGTCTCGCTCTTCTTCGGTCTCTCCGGCACCGGCAAGACGACGCTTTCGGCTGATCCGCGCCGCCATCTCATCGGTGACGACGAGCACTGCTGGAGCGACGACGGCATCTTCAACATCGAGGGTGGCTGCTACGCCAAGGCGATCGATCTATCGGCCGAGCGCGAGCCGGAAATCTTCGGCGCGATTCGTTTTGGCACCGTCTTGGAGAACGTCGTCTACGACAAGGACTCCCGGTTGGTCGACTACGGCGATACGTCCATCACCCAAAACACACGGGCGTCGTATCCGATCGAGTACATCCCGAACGCCAAGATCCCGTGTCAGGGTGGGCATCCGAGCCACGTCATCCTGCTCACCTACGACGCCTTCGGCGTGCTCCCGCCGGTGAGCAAGCTGTCGCCCGAGCAGACCATGTACCACTTCATCAGCGGCTACACCTCGAAAGTCGCTGGTACCGAGGTGGGTGTCACCGAGCCGCAGCCGGCGTTCTCGGCGTGTTTCGGCGCCCCGTTCATGGTCTGGCATCCGAGCAAATACGGCGAGCTCCTGGCCGAGAAGATGCGCACCCACAAGGCCGAGGCGTGGCTTGTCAACACGGGTCTGACCGGCGGCGCCCACGGCACCGGCAAACGGATCCGGCTCCGGCACACCCGGGCGATCATCGATGCCATCCACGATGGCTCGCTGGCGCAACAGCCGACCGTGACCGATCCGGTCTTCGGTTTCGAAGTGCCGACCTCGTGCCCGAACGTGCCCGACGAGATCCTGCAGCCACGCAATACGTGGGCGGATCAAGCGGCCTACGACGAACAGCGTAAACAGCTCGCGCAACGCTTCGTGGAGAACTTCACCAAGTTCGAGGCCGAGGCGAGCGAAGACGTTCGTCAGGCGAGCCCCAAGGTTTCGGGCTGAGCCAGGGCCGAGTGAGCTAGGAACCTGTCGATCGAGCGTGAGCCCGAGGCTCATGGTGCAGAAAGCAAAACACCCTCGAGCGTGGCTCGAGGGTGTTTTTCGTTTGGGCCTTCCGAATTCCTACTCAGTGCGGGTCTTCATCATGGAAGTCGAGCCAGGCGCGAATCGCGCTGAGGTGGAAGTGGAACGCTTCGTTCATGGTGATGATCTCGGCGTCGACGAGATCGACCAGCGACCAGCGTACACACACGAGGTACACGTTGAAGGTGAGGTCGGTGTCGTCGAAGCTGCAGGGGATCTCGGGAAAGACGATGTGCTCGCTCTGACGGACGTCGTAGAGCCGGTTGCGTGTACCGCCAGGCCACATCACCTCGATCTTGCCCCAATCCGCCCGCTGCAGCCCGGCGGTGAAGGTGCGATCGCTTTGACTCAGATAGGTCGACTGACCGGTCGGGCGTCGGACTTTCGGCCGATCCTTGGGTAGGACCGTGATGATCGCGCCGACACCGTCACGGTTGGTGATGGCGCCGTCGGTAAGTCCGACGCTACCCACCGGCGTGACCTTGATGTAGTTGTAGGTCGTCTCCGTGCTGTTGAAGTCGACCGCGACCGTACCGTTCGGGTAGGTCACGCCATTCCAGACGAAGTTGCCGAGCGCGTCGATATCGCCGTAGGGGGCGGCGGTGGCGGTGTCGTCGAAGACGCTGTTGTGCACCGTGCCGAGCGCGGCGTAGGGGATGAGCGGTAGCGCGTCCGGCACATCGTGGTTGGAGACCGACGCCACGTCGACCCGTCCATCCTCGTCGAAGTCGGCGGTCACCGAGCCGTGCACGTTGCGTCGCGCGTGCCGCAGCTGGAAGGGCGTGCCGCCGTGGCGGAAGGTGCCGTCGCCCTCGTTGACGATCAGCGTGCCCGGATTCGAGCGGTCGAGCAAGATGATGTTGTCGAGCCCACCGAAGTAGAGGATGTCGAGATCACCGTCGAGGTCGAAATCCTCGGCGTGCGCCGACCAGCCGAAGACGCTGTTCTCGTTGAACTCGGGCTCGTCGGGCCAGCGGCGATCGACGAAGGTGCCGTCGCCGTCACCGAGGAAGATCCGACCGGTGTTCCAGGTCGGCTGCCAGACACCGGGCGGTTGGAACACCGAAAAGGCGTAGCCACCACCGTTGGTGGCATAGAAATCGAGATTGCCGTCGATATCGAAATCGCCCCACGCCAAACCCATCCAGGCGCCGTAGTGCTCGGTGCCCGCCATCGAAGTCGTCGGGGTGAACTGCCCCGTGCCGTCGTTCTCGAAGACCTGGATGAAGCCGACATCCATGCCGTTGACGGGATCGAGGTCGACAAACGGCGCCGCGCATTGATCGTCCACCAGGACGATGTCGACATCGCCATCTTCATCGAAATCGACAAAGGTCGCGTCGTGGGTCAACGCTGGATGGGGAACCTGGGTGCGAATCCCCGAGGTGTCGCTCACCTCGGTGAATTGATTGCCACCGAGATTCCGCCACAGGTCGTTGGGCTGGTTGTCGGGGTGATTGGCGACCTGACAGGCGGCGTGATCGGCCTGATCCTCGAAGCGCACCACCAAGAGGTCGAGCAAACCGTCATTGTCGATGTCGCCGAACTGACAGCTCGAGCCGCCGGTACGGCCGGCGTCGTCGACCAGCGAAGCGGCGGTGATGTCGGTGAACGTGCCGTCACCGTTGTTCGCGAGCAAGACGGACGCCTCGTTGCGACCCACGGCGAAAAGCTCCATGTCGCCGTCATTGTCGAGATCACCGGCACACACGCCGTTCGTATCGTGGTCGGTGAGCGCCACGCCCGCCGCATCGGTGACGTCGACGAAGTTCGCCGTTCCCGTCTCGCGGAGCTGGTTCGCCAAGAGGAGATTCGACGCGCCAGGACCGTTCGAGACATAGAGATCGACATCGCCGTCTCCGTCATAGTCGAACGCGACCATCCCGGGCATGCCACGTGATCGAAGCGGGAACGGCACCCAAAAATCCGGGTCCGCGACCACATTGATCGGGTCGGTCAGCGTCGCCTCCCACAGATCGAGCTGCGTCTGAAACTCCGGTGACGGGCTGCGGCCGAACGATTGAATGTCCGGATCGTCCGCCGGTTCGAATTGGATCGCCGGATTGTCCGCCTGGACGGCCGGAACCGCCAAAAGGCCCGCTATCACCATGAGGCCGAGTATGTTCCTGGTCACTTCGATGACTCCTTATTCATCAGTCCCTGTCGACTTCGCTCCCCATACCGTCGTACACGGAACGATGGCCCACGAGGCCACGCACAAAGAAACACCATGCTCTGGCCAGGCGTCACCTGGTCAGACATTGCGCGTGGGTCCTCCCGATAATCCGGCCGAGTATATTCGGAAACGCAAATTTATTCGCGTAAAGACTCGGTCGAGCTGTTTCGAAGTGTCTGCAGAAGGGTCTCGAAGGTCGCCAAGTCGTTGACCTGATGCGCCTTGATGGATTCGAGGTACGGGGTGTAGCCATGGCTGGCTCGGCCGCCGACGAGCAGGGGCACGTGGTTGCCGATCAGGTCGCGGAGACGGAGGAGCTCGTCGCCGAGATGGGGATCATCGGCGGGAAAGGTGATGCTCAAAGCGATGGCGCGTGCGTTGGCCTGGAGAAAGGCGCCGGCGATTTCTTCGGCCGGTAGGCTGGCGCCGAGCAAAACGATTTTCCAATCGTCGGCGGAGGCGGTGGCGGCCACCAGGAGCGCGCCGAGGTCGTGGTACTGACCAGCCGGGGTGGCGACGATCAGAGCAGGAGCGGAGGGTGACGAACGGTACGCCCCCGGGAGCTGGGTGAGGAACGTCCGCATGACCACCGTGGCCATGTGCTCGTGAAACGGGCGCAGCTCGCCGGCTCGCCAGCCTTGGCCGATGCGTGCCATCAGCGGAACGACGATGCCTTGGAGCAGCTGGAGACGACCGAAGCTGACCGATGCGCGGCGTAGGGTGGTGTTGAGCATCTGACTATCGAGCCGGGTGACCGCCTCGAGACACATGGCGACGATGGCTTCGGGATCGTCGAGCTCGGTGACCGAAACCGAGGTCACGGTTTGGGGCCCAGGTAGAGGCGGCGAGGTCGCATACGTCATCGCCTGCTCTTCGGTGAGCATGCGGCGCAGCTCGTCGTCGTCGAGCT
>JBCDBH010000441.1:0-4754 GCA_039184055.1 Acidobacteriota bacterium | reverse complement strand
GTCGGGGTTCCGTCAGTCTGACGGAACCCCACTGGGATCGACTGATGCGAGCTCAGCCGTTGGCGGGCACCAAATCACAGCCCGCGAAGAAGAACGCCAGCTCCTTGCGAGCATTCTCTTCCGAATCACTGCCGTGAACGGCGTTGCGCTCGATATCGGTACCGTACTTGTTGCGCAACGTGCCTTCTTCGGCTTTGGTGCTGTCCGTGGCGCCCATCAGATCACGCCAAGCCTTGACCGCGTCACCGTCGATCTCGAGCGCCATCGGCATCACGGGACCCGAGGTCATGAAAGTGACCAGGTCACCGTAGAAAGGGCGCTCGGCATGCACGGCGTAGAAGAGCTTAGCCTGCTCTTCGGTGAGTTGCATCTTGCGCACACCGCGCACCGAGAAACCGGCGGTTTCGAGATCGGCGATGATCTTGCCGCCGTTTCCAGCAGCCACCGCATCGGGCTTGATAATGGCCAAAGTAAGAGCCATGAGAGTTGTCTCCTTAGGTATCGGTTCGTCGACACGGGTCGTAGCCCGTGCCGATATCGTTCGAGTGAAGTCTTTTGGCGAGTTGGGCCCCTTCTTTCGAAGAGAGCCAGCCGGTCATCACCGGGCGGTTGTTCGCCGGCGCGGCACCTGTACTAGACGGACCTCAGCCGAGAGCCCTCTGCATCGTGCCACCGAGCTCGGCGGGCGATTCGACGACGTGGATCCCGGCTTCCTTCATGGCCGCCATCTTGGCTTCGGCGGTGCCTTTGCCACCACTGATGATGGCTCCGGCGTGGCCCATACGACGTCCCGGCGGTGCGGTGCGCCCCGCGATGAACCCGACCACGGGTCGGTCGAAGTTGTCGGCCACCCAAGCCGCGGCCTCCTCTTCGGCGCTACCACCGATCTCACCGATCATGATCACGCCGGCGGTGTCGGGGTCGTCTTTGAACGCGGCCAGTACGTCGATGAAGCTCGTGCCGTTGACCGGATCACCACCGATGCCGACACATGTCGACTGGCCGAGATCGAGGTTCGACAGTTGCCAAACGGCTTCGTAGGTGAGGGTTCCGGAGCGGCTGACGACGCCGATTTTGCCAGGCTTGTGGATATGCCCGGGCATGATGCCGATCTTGGCTTGCCCCGGGGTGATGACACCCGGGCAGTTGGGGCCGACCAGGCGGCTTCCGGGATAGTCCTGCATCACCTCGCGGACGGTGAGCATGTCGCGCACCGGAATGCCCTCGGTGATGCAATTGATCAGCTCGATACCCGCCGCGGCCGCTTCCATGATCGCATCGGCCGCGAACGGGGGTGGTACGAAGATCATCGATGCATTGGCGCCCGTGGCTGTACGTGCTTCGGCAACGCTGTCGAAAACGGGCATGCCGTCGACCTCTTGGCCACCCTTGCCCGGTGTCACGCCACCGACGACGTTCGTGCCGTAGTCGCGACAGCCTTTGGCGTGGAACTCACCTTCACGACCGGTGATGCCTTGGACGATGAGACGCGTGTCGTTTCCTACCCAGATCGCCATCACGCACCTCCCCGCGCCGCGGTGACGGCTTTCTCGGCGGCATCCGCCATATGAGCCGCGACGATGAAATCGAAATCCGCCTCATGGAGAACGCGACGGCCCTCCTCGACATTGGTGCCTTCGAGTCGAACCACCACGGGAATGGTCACGTCTCCGAGCTCCTCGATCGCCCCGACCACACCGCGCGCGATGCGATCGGTGCGGGCGATACCGCCGAAGATGTTGATCAAGACCGCTTTGACCGACGGATCGGAGATGATGATCTGAAAGGCGTTCTTGACGGCTTCTTGACTCGCGCCGCCACCGACGTCGAGAAAGTTGGCCGGCTCGGCGCCATAGAGCTTGATGATGTCCATGGTCGCCATGGCCAAGCCAGCGCCGTTGACCATACAGCCGATATTGCCGTCGAGCTTGATGTAGTTGAGGTGATGCTTCGAAGCTTCGACCTCGAGCGGATCCTCCTCCGCCGTGTCACGCATGTCGACGATATCGGGATGACGAAAGAGCGCGTTCGCGTCGAAATTGACCTTGGCGTCGAGTGCGATGACGTCACCGCCGCCCGTGATCAAGAGCGGGTTGATCTCGGCGAGTGATGCATCGGTGTCACGATAGGCGTGCGTGAGAGCGGTGATCAGCTTCGCCGCCTTGCGGGCGGTCTTGCCTTCGAGGCCCAGCGCTTGCGCGGCGGCACGCGCCTGAAACGGCTGCAAACCGAGGTGTGGATCGTAGTGGACCCGAAAGATCGCATCGGGATCTTTCTCGGCGACTTCCTCGATGTCCATACCACCGGCTTTCGACACCATGACCACGGGCTTGCCGACGTCGCGATCGAAGAGCACGGCCAGGTAGAGCTCGGTGGCGATATCCACGGCTTCCTCGATCAGAACCTTGCCGACTTTCTGCCCTTCCGGGCCAGTCTGATGCGTGACCAGCTGCATGCCGAGAATGGCGTTCGCATGCTGCTCGGCTTCGTCAGGACTGTTGGCGAGCTTGACGCCACCGCCTTTGCCCCGGCCGCCCGCATGAATTTGGGCCTTGGCGACACAACGGCCATCGAAACGCTCGCATATGCGGCGCGCCTCGGTGGCGTCGTCGGTCACCTCACCGCGGGGAGTCACCACCCCGTCGCGGCGCAGGATCTCCTTCGCCTGGTATTCGTGAATGTTCAACGGATTCGCCTCCTAAGGGGGTCGGATCGCAGCGCTGGGAACAGCGCCACGGAATGGTCTGCTCGTACGGCGTCGGAGCATACCAGAGGCAAAGCTGTCGCTAGGGAACCTAGCGCCTCACTGGGTAACAGGCTCTCGATCAAGCGGCGCTGGGCAAACGAAGCACGAGCACGGTGAGATCGTCGTCGCGAGGCCGCTCGGCGGCGAAACGCACCACGTCGCGCAGCACCCCGTCGAGCAACTCGGTCGGCGGGGCGCCAGCGAACCGTCGCAACGTCGCCTCGAAGCGCTCGAAGCCATAGAGCTCGCCGTCACCGTCGTCGTCGAGAACTCCACCATCGCGTCGCGTCTCGATCAGACCGTCGCTATAGAAAACGATGGTGTCACCCTCGCTCAGACGAGCCGTGCGAACCCGAATATCGAGCTGATCACGAACGCCGAGCGGGTACGCTCCCGCCATCAACGCTTCGATATGCCCGTCGCGAGTGACTCGATAGGGGAAAAGATGCCCCGCACTGGCGTAGACCAGCTCTCGACGTGTCGGATCGAGCAAGGCGTAACATAGGGTCGTCAACAGCCGTCGACGCGCCGATTGATAGACCATCCTGTTGAGCGTGCGAAAGACCGACGGCACGTCGGGTTCGAAGGTCACTTGAACAGCCAAGGCGGATTTGGCCATCGACATCACCAAACCGCTCGACACACCGTGCCCCGCGACATCTCCCACGGCGACCGCTAGTCGACCATCTTCGAGCGCCAGCACGTCGTAAAAGTCGCCACCGACCTCTGTTGCCGGCAAGTAGGCGTGGGCGAGCTCGACACCCGCCAGCTGTGGTGGCAGCTCGGGCAAAATGGATGACTGGATGCCACGCGCGGTCTCGAGCTCGACACGTTGCCGCTCCCGCTCGGCGATCCGCCGCACGTGGGGTGGCACATCGTCCCAGTGATACACGAACTCGCGATCGGTACCGAGATATCGCAGACTGACGATCAACGGCGATGCCACGGCCAGGAGAATCAGCCACCCATTGATCTCCAACCAAGCTTGATCCGCCCACAACAAGGGCTGTGCCTTGAGTACCGCAGCGGACGTGAGATAAGCGAGCAAACCAGAAAGCGCGTCTCCGAATCGGAACAACAAGACCGGAACCGCACCCATGAGCAGCCAGGTGACGAAGTCGGTCGACCAGGGCAAGAGGTTGAGCGT
Source organism: Acidobacteriota bacterium (assembly GCA_039184055.1). Classification (GTDB taxonomy): domain Bacteria; phylum Acidobacteriota; class Thermoanaerobaculia; order Multivoradales; family J023; genus JBCDBH01. The sequence goes on along the minus strand of JBCDBH010000441.1, from coordinate 861 downwards.
CATCGGCTGGAGGAAGCTGCTCAACAGGATCGCGACACCGAGACCAGCCACGGTACCGAGACGTCGTTCCGCCCACAAAGGAAAGACGAGTACCGCCATGAGCGCGATCGGAACACCGCTCCCGAACAACCAAGCAAACTGCGCCAATGCCGGGATCGAGGTGTAGTCGGCGTTGCCGAAGATCCCGTCGGTGAGAGGCCAACCGTCGAAGCGTTGAACCGCCAGCGCCGCGACCATGACCAAACCCGCGGTGAGCACACCGGCAGCGACACCGCGCAGTGACGAACGCGCCACGGTCGCATTGCCCCATCGCCCTCGAATCAACGCATCGAGCGACGCCAACTTGTTCGGCCAGCGGTGCCGGCATTCGAACTCACCCACCGACCAGGCCATGGCTCCCATCGCGGCAAGACCCACAAAGCCGAATAGGAAGAAGAACACACCCACCAGCCACGCTGTCTGCGTTCGGGTGAGCAGACCGATATTGGTACCCTCGGAAAGCTCGGGGACACACATCACGAGCCAGATCGCGCCCGCCACCATCGCCGCTATCGCCAGCTGGACGCCTTTGCGAACACCGAGTTGCCCGTCGTGGTAGGCGCGCAAAAACGGTACGGCGACGATCAGCAAGAGAATGAACGGGATCACCGCGCCGACTTGCACCGAAACCTGAAGCCGACGAAAAAGCGGCGCCTGGGAAGCGGCATCCGGATCGTCGTGCCACAAACGGTAACCGGCGATCTCGTCCCCTGCGAAATACACCTGCGGGCCGTGAGGAAGCTCGTCACCGAAAAGCTGATCTCGCCAGCGAAATCGAAGCGTTCGATCGACCCTCTCGCCACGCTGATTGCGGACGATCTC
>JBCDBH010000440.1:0-4754 GCA_039184055.1 Acidobacteriota bacterium | reverse complement strand
GGCGATGGTTACTTGTCGTGATGATTCTGCTGGCCGTCGGAGTGTCTCTGGCGGGGTGGCTTTGGGTGCGTGGTGGTTTGCCGACCCGCGACGGCTCCCATGTGCTCGACGGGCTCGACGCCGAGGTGCGGGTGCGATTCGACGCGTGGGGTGTGCCCCACGTCGAAGCCGACACCGAGCGTGATCTTTTCGCGGCGCTCGGCTGGCTGCACGCCAACGACCGCATGACCCAGATGGAGCTCGGGCGTCGCGCCGCCGCCGGCCGGCTGGCCGAAGTCATCGGTGCTGACGCGGTGCCGACCGACGAGTATTTTCGCCGTTTGGATTTTCGCCGCGCGATCGACCGTTTGCTCGACGATGCCAGTCCCGAAGCGATGATGTGGCTCGAGGCCTACGCCTCGGGGGTCAATGCCTGGCTCGATACCCGTGGGTCGGATCTTCCACCCGGGTTGCGTTTGCTCGGTGGCGACCTCGAACCATGGGCGCCCCGCGACTCGCTCGGCTTCGCCCTGCTGATGGCGCGTGACCTGTCTTTTTTCGACGATCGCCCCGAAGAAAAACGCTTTCAATGGCTGCGTGCGCTCGGTGACGAGTCGGTACGTGATCTGCTCGGCAAAGACGGGCTCGGTGAAGACGTGCATATCGCCGAGGGTTTGCTGGCGCCAGCGCCGCCACCGGCCGTACCAGACGAGGGAGCCACGTCGTCACCCGGGCCACCGTCGCTCGATAGCCCGGGTAGCAACAATTGGGCGTTGGGACCGGGGCGCACCGCCAGTGGCGGAGCGCTGATCGCCAACGATCCGCATCTCGGTTTGTACCTGCCGAGCGCCTGGTATCAGGCATTGCTCCGCAGCCCCGATCTCGAGATCGCCGGGATGACCTTGCCCGGCGTACCGGGGGTGGTGATCGGTCGCGGGCGTCATGTTGCCTGGGTCTTCACCAACACCATGCTCGACGATCACGATCTCTTCTTCGAGGAGGTCGACGGTGACCGCGTGCGACGCGGCGACGCATGGGTGCCGCTCGAGGTCGAGCGCCAAGAGATCCAGGTCAAGGGTGCGGAGCCGCACGAAGTCGTCGTGCGGCGGAGCAATCACGGGGTGTTGCTCGACGCCGACGAGGAAGAAGGACTGCCGCCACGCAGCCTCGCCTGGACCGCCCATCTCGGTGGCGATCCGGTCGGCGTCATGCGTCGCTTGGCTCTGGCGCGCAACGCCGACGAAGTCTTGGCGGCGGTCGACGCCTGGGTGTGTCCGGCGCAAAACCTGGTCGTCGCCTTGGAAGACGGTACGTTGCTCTTCACCGTGCTCGGACGGGTTCCGGCGCGCCGCATCGGCGACGGTCGATTGCCATCACCGGGATGGGATCCCGCCTATGGCTGGGACGGATTGCGACCGTGGGACACCAACCCGATCCAGGTGGTCGACGATCCGAGCGGCGTCATCGTCACCGCCAATGACGACATTCGTCCGGACGACTACGCGCTGCCTCTGGTCGCCGAATTCTTTCCCGGCCATCGCGCGCGTCGTATCGAGCAGCGTCTCGCCACGACGGACGCCTGGGATGTCGAATCCGTCGCCGCGCTCCAGATGGACGTCGTCTCCCTCTACGCGCGCGAGGTCATCGAAGCGCTCTCCGGAGAACGTCTCAAAGGCGACGCCGCCGAGGTATACGCTCATCTCGCGGCATGGGACGGCACGCTCGCCATCGAAGGTCCCTCGGCGTTGTGGGCTCTGGTCGAGGATCAGCTGCTCCGCGCCATTTTCACCGATGAAGCACGGCTCCACGGGGTTCCCGATCCGGGTGATCGCGAGCGTTTGCTGTGGCTGCTGCGTGGCCAGCTCGATCAAAGCTGGTTCGACAATGTCGAGACGCCCGAAACCGAGGACCGTCTGACCACGATCGCCGCCGCGCTCGACACAGCCTGGCATATCGGACGAAGCCGGTGGGGTGATGACGTCGCGTCCTGGCGCTACGGTGAGTATCATCCGCTCACCCTGCGGCATCGACTCGACGCCGCACCCGGAATCGGACTGTGGCTCAGACGCGGGCCGTATCCGATGCCCGGCGCGGGCAATACCATCGCCGCGGCGGGAGGTGACGTCGACGGCGAGCAGCGTCCGGTCACCTGGGGCGCCTCGATGCGCTGGGTCTTCGATTGGGGGCAACCCGATCAAGCTTGGGCGGTGCTGCCGGGTGGTCAATCCGGGCATGGCGCCGACCCGCATTACGACGATCAAATTTCACTTTTTCTCGACGGTGAGCTTCATCCAGCGCCGTGGTCCGACGCGGCGATCCGTGAAGCCACCGTTTCCGAGCTTGTCTTACGACCACAGGAGTCGCCATGAACGCCGCCGACGCGATCAATCGTGATCTCGAAGCGCACGCACCCGCAATCCACCGCTCCCTTTCGCCACTCGGGCGACGCGCGGTCTATCCACGCGGCATTCCCGTCCAGGCCGTCGAAGCACGAGGCACCGACTACAACGCCACCATCGGTCAGATTACCGATGGCGCGTCGCGCCCCTTGCCTTTGCCGTCGATGGCGGCGGTCTACCAGCTCGCCGACGCCGATCGAGATCGCGTGTTTTTGTATTCGCCGATCGACGGCGTCGCCGAGCTCCGCCAACTTTGGCGTGAGCGTCAACGTCGTCATGCCGTGGCCGATCAGCCGTCTACCACGCCCTTGGTGACCGCCGGTCTCACGCATTCCCTGTCGATCATCGCCGATCTCTTCGTACCCGAAGGCCGGGTAGTGGCCACCGCCGCGCCGATCTGGGGCAACTACCGTCAGTGCTTCGGCATGCGGACCGGTGCCGACCTGCGCACCGCACCGGGTGTGGTCGACGGTCGTTTCGACCCGCGCGCCTCGGTCGATGCGATCGGTGAGCTGGCGCCGGGTGAGCCCGCGGTGGTGCTGTTCAACGCGCCGTCCAACCCCGGAGGCTATTCACCGACCGTCGATGAACGCGCCGCCTTGGTGGACGCCTTGATCGCCGAAGCCGAACGACGGCCGCTCATCGTCGTCGTCGACGACGCCTACGCCGGCCTGGTCTACGAAGACGTACCGGCCGAGAGCCTATTCTGGGAACTGATCGGTCGTCACGACAACCTCGTGCCGATCAAAGTCGACGGCGTCACCAAAGAGCTGTCGTTCTTCGGTGGTCGCGTCGGCTTTCTCACCTTCGCCCACCAGCCCGATTCACCGGTCGCCAAGGCGGTCGAAAGCAAAATCAAATCGCTGATTCGGTCCACCATCGGCTCGCCCGTGTCGGCCAGCCAAATGGCCGTGCTCGCCGCCTTGCGCTCACCCGATCTCGACGCCGAGAACGAAGCCGTACGCGGCGAGCTCGAGCATCGCTACCGCGTGCTCGGCACCGCCCTCGCCGCCACCGACCGCGACCTGCTGCGCCCCATGCCGTGCAACAGCGGCTGCTTCACCGTCGTCGAAGTCGTGCCCGACATCGACTGCGAAACCCTGCGTCGACACCTCATCGACAACCACAGCACCGGCCTCGTGGCGCTACCTCCCAAACACATGCGCATCGCCTTCTGCTCCGTCGCCGCCGACGCCATTCCCGAGCTCGTCGAGCGGTTGCAAACCGGCGTTCGGGAGCTGGCGTCCGCCTGACCGGTTTTCCGACCGACAGACTCTTCTTGGGCTGGACCGCGCTTCACGCGCGGTGATGAGCCCTTGGTGTACCCGGTACATCCCTAGTGGAACATGATTTGTCTCCGGTGTACGGCGTACATCGGTCGTAGGACAAGTCCGTCTCCTCGATGTACGCGGTACCTCGCTCGTGGAAAATGATCCGTGTTCGGTGTACCGCGTACATTGTTTGCGGCAAACGTCCATTTCTTCAATGTACGCAGTACATCGATTATGAAAAATGATCCGTGTTCGGTGTACTGCGTACATCGTTTACGGAAAAAGATCCGTCTTCGATGTGCGCGGTACGTTGTTCATGGAAAAACATCCGTCTACGAAGTACCGCGTACATCGTTCACGGAAGATAATCCCTTTTCGATGTACGCGGTACCCTATTTATGGAAAATGACTCGTCTCTGGTGTGCCGCGTACATCAATCACGAAAAAAGACCTGTCTTCGATGTGCGCGGTTTGTCTCCAGTGAAAAACGACCTGTCTTCGCCGTACGACGTACACCACCTCGACCGTCCGAGCGGCAAGCTTCAGCCGGAAGTCCGCTACGATACGCTCACACTCGACGTTGATCCGATGCGTATCTTCTACTCCTACTCGCACCAAGACGAAGCGCTACGCGCCGCGCTCGACACTCATCTAGCTCTGCTCAGAAGAGATGGGCTGATCGAGCCGTGGCACGATCGTCAGATCTCGGCGGGCAAAGAATGGGCGGGGGAGATCGACGAGCACTTGAAAGCGGCCGACATCATCCTGCTGCTGATCAGTTCAGATTTCATCGCTTCGGACTATTGCTTCGACATCGAGATGGATCTCGCGCTCGACCGTCACGATCGAGGCGAGGCACGTGTCGTGCCGATCATCTTGCGCCCATGCGATTGGCAAACGGCTCGGTTCGCCAAGCTGCAGGCCCTACCCAAAGACGCGAAGCCTGTTGTCGAATGGCCCAACCAGGATCGGGCATTCCTGGATGTGGCGCACGAGCTTCGTCGCTTGGTAACCGAGGGGAAGCCGGCTTCCGAATCGGCCGAGACCGATCTTGGCCAACCGAGCTATCCCGACCCACAAACCCAATCTTTATCTGAAGCTCTCG
>JBCDBH010000439.1:0-4760 GCA_039184055.1 Acidobacteriota bacterium | reverse complement strand
CGAAGCGAGTTTTCGGCGCGCCGGCGGGGTGCGTGCGCGCGTCGGAAATAGAGTCGCTGCAAGCGAGCCTAGGTCTGTCCCACGAGCAACCGGGTGCACGAGACGTTGTTCAAGCCTGGCTAAACGCAAACCAAAGAAGGAGTGCTGAGAGGGTGGTGGCCGGGATCCACCATTTCTTGGCTTGGCCGAGGTCGAGTCGATCGACTGTGTAGCCGGTGAGGAGGAAGAGGAAGGGAAGGAGCTGTATGCGGTAGCGGGATTTGACGTGGAGGGCGAGGAAGAGCAAGAGGTTGTAGGCGAGGAAGGTGGCGATGAGGTGGATGGGGCGTTTCTTGTTGGTGAGGCCGAGGGTGAGACCCCAGGCGGTGCCGAGGAGGATGAGGGCGTAGAGGCCGTGGCTTGTGGCTCGGATGATGGTTTCGAGGTTGGGGGCGGACGATCGGTAGCCTTGGCCGATGTCGGCGAGGGGACCGCCGGGAAGTTGGGCGGTGAGGTAAGAGCGGCGGTCGAGGAGACGAAACCATTGTTTGCTCAGCTGGCCCCAGGCGGTGTCGATCACGCCCCGCTCGTCGATGAGCTCGCGGATGCGTGTGCGCGCCACGTGGTCTCGTTCGTCGGCGGTGTTTCCAGCGGCTCGCCATTCTTTGTAGATCTCGCCGGCGATGGGCTCTTCGAGACTGACGCGGGAGGTGTCGCGTAGACCGACCCACATGTTGAACCAGCCGCTGCCGGCGAGCTGGACGTCGCCGAGGAGGGTGGTGGCGAGTAAGAGGGTGGCGAGCAGGCCGCCGGTGGCGGCGCCGAGGTTGAGCCAGCGTCGCGGGCCCGCTGCTCGAAAGAGGGCGTAGGCGAGCACGGGGACGAAGGGGAGAAGCAGGCTTTTGGTGAGAAGACAGAGCGCGATGGTGATACCGGCACCCGCGGCGGCGAGAGGGTGGCGGGGCCAGGTGGAGACGAGGGTGAGGGCGGTGAGAAAAAGGGTGAGGTGGAGGACTTCGGGCCACAGGTAGTGGGCGAAGGCGACGAGCGGTGGGTAGAGGAGGATGAGCCAGCCGGCGAGGTCGGCGCCCAGGCCATCGTCGAACCAACGGCGTGCCAGGCTCCAGGTGAGCCAGGCGGCGAGGATCAGAAGCGCGGTTTGGAGCGTTTGGATCCAGCGGAGGTCGGTGCCGGCCCAGGCGAGGGTGTGGGCGTAGAAGGTCGGCCACAACGAGTCGATCGCCGCCGGGTCTCCAGCGGCGATCCGTGTGGCCGCTTCGAGGTAGGTGCGTTCGTCACCCGCCAGGGTCTTGCCCGGGTTGGCTGATGCGCTGGCGGCGGACGGGCTCTCGGTCCAATAGAGGCTGAGCAGACACACGTGAACGGTGATGGCGAGGAGCGCCATCACCGTCGAGAAGAGTCGGCGGTCGATCAGAGGCTTCGTTTCGAGGCGCGAAGACGTCGGCGCGAGCCTTTGGGCCGGCTGGGGCGACCGCCACCTCCGCCGCCGCCACCGCCGGTGTTGCCACCGCCGCCCGCGGTACCACCACCGCCCGTGCCGCCGTCGCCACCTTCGAAGTTGTCGAATCCGCTACCGTCGTTGTAGAAGCCGCCATCGTTGTAGCCGCCTCCAGCACCGCCGTCGAATCCTCCGCCTCCAGCGTCGAAACCACCGCCGCCTTCAAACCCACCACCGCCGCCAGGGTTCGGGTAGGAATGGGGTTGTTGTTGGTAGGGCGGGGGCGAGTCGGTCCGGGGGGGCTGCCGATCGGGCCCGCCGCCGTGACCACCATGGCCTCCGCGGTAGCCACCGCCACCACGGTCGTGACTCGGACGGTCGTGGGATGGCGGGCCGGGTGGGCGTCGGCCGCGCGGTGGGCCGCCGCCTGGCGAACGACGTCGCTCTTCGGCGAAGTTGATGTTCAGCGGTCGGCCGTCCAAATCCTGGCGGTGGAATTGATCGACGGCGGCCTGCGCCTCTTCCTCGCTGCTGAACTCCACGAACGCGAACCCTCGGGGGCGTCCGGTGGCGCGATCGGTCGGCACGTACACATCGACGATCTGGCCAGCCGGAGCGAGATGCTCGCTCAAGCGCTCTTTGGTCGTCCGATAGTTGAGATTGCCGACGAAGATTTTTGACGGAATGACGAAGCTCCTTTCACGCGCGGAGCCACGACGCGTCAGTCGCCACGGCTCGCGATCCTCGGGTCGACGTGTCTCGAGATCCAAAGGCCGGTCGTCGGAACCGCCGAAGGGACGAGACACAGGCTCGATTCGCGCCGAACTTCGATGACCGACCGTCCTGCCCGAGGGTCGGATCGGCGGCGCGAGGGACGGCTGTCTAGAGACCTGGCGAGACACCATACCGGCCCTTACGCCAGTGCGGTTTCGTTCGATTGATCAACAGACAGGGTCGCTGGATAAACCCTACCATCAAACCCGAGCCCCGTGGATGAAATCCGCGCAAAGGGCAGAGTTTCCGGGCCGCTCGGCCCTGTTTTGGGGGCCGAGCGGTGATCGTGGTGGAGGCGACGGTCAATAGCCGGCCGCTTGACCGTCCTTCCGGGACTCCGAAGCACCGATCAGGACGTCGTTTTCAGCGTCGTAGAGGATCGCCTGATAGCCGCCGAACGGTCCCACCGCCCAGCGCATGTCGTGACCGCGTTGGGCCAGCTCGCGCACCGTCTCGTAGGGGAAGCCGGTTTCGAGCGCGACGTGACCGCCGCGTGGCGTCAAGGTGTCACCGGTGGGCTCGGAGGAGCCGCTGTGCAGGATACGTGGCGCGTCGCCCGCTTCCTGGAGGTTCATGCCGAAGTCGATCAGGTTGATCAGCACCTTTGCCTGGGCTTGTGGCTGGGTGGCGCCACCCATGACGCCGAACGCGAGCCACGGCTTGCCGTCTTTGGTGACAAAACCCGGGATGATGGTGTGAAAGGGACGTTTGGCCGGTTCGTAGACGTTGGGATGACCCGGCTCGAGCGAGAAGAGCTCGCCGCGATCCTGGAGAATGAAGCCGAGTCCTTCCGGGATCACGCCCGAGCCCATGCCACGGTAGTTGCTCTGGATCAGCGACACCATGTTGCGGTCTTTGTCGGCGGTGGTGAGGTAGACGGTGTCGCCTTCCTCGAGCCCCGGATGACCCGCTTCGACCCGGCGCGCGGCACGCTCGGGATCGATCAAGGCACGACGTTCGTCGGCATAGGCCTTCGAGATCAAACCATCGATCGGCAGCTCGGCGAAGTCCGGGTCGGCGTACCAGCGGGCGCGATCCTCGAAGGTCAGCTTCTTGGCTTCGAGAAAGAGATGCACGTAGTGCGGATCGAAAATGTCCATCGAGGCGAGGTCGTAGGCCTCGAGCAGATTGAGGATCTGCAGCACCGCGATGCCCTGGGTGTTGGGTGGCAATTGCCAGACGTCATAACCGCGGTAGTTGGTCGACTTGGGCGTGACCCATTCCGAGGTGTGCGCCGCCATGTCCGCGGCGCTCAAATAGCCACCTTGCGCCTGGACCGTACGGCCGATGATCTCGGCCATTTCACCCTTGTAGAAGACGTCGCGACCCTCGTTGGCGATCCGTTCGAGGGTATTGGCGAGATCGGGATTGGCGAACATCTCGCCTTTCTTGGGCGCTTCGCCACCCGGCATGAAGGTCTCGCGAAACCCGGGGAATTCGCCGAGAAGAGGCACGTGACGCTGCCAGTAATAGGCGATCAGTTCGGTTACCGGAAAGCCTTCGCGGGCGTAGCGAATCGCCGGCGCCAAGACGTCCTTCATCGGCAGCTTGCCAAAGCGATCGTGGAGCTCGAACCAACCGTCGATCGTGCCCGGTACGGTGACCGGCAACGGGCCACGTGGTGGGATCGAGTCGCGTTCCAACGCGTCGAGCTCGCCCCGCAACGTCTCGAGATCGAGACTCTGGGGTGAGCGTCCGCTGGCGTTCAAGCCATGTAGCTCACTGGTCTCGGCGATCCAGACGATCGCGAAGAGGTCGCCCCCGATGCCGTTACCGGTCGGTTCCACCAGACCGAGCATCGCGTTGGCGGCGATCGCCGCGTCGATCGCGTTGCCACCCTGCTTCAAAATGTCGAGCGCCGCTTGGGTCGCCAGAGGCTGACTGGTCGCCGCCATGCCGTGCTTGGCGATCACTTCCGATCGGGTCGCGAAATCACGCCCGGTGATGCGATCGCCGGCGCTGGTCGATTGCGGGAAGGCGAGTAGAATGAAGGCGCTGGCGAGCGCGGCGTGGCGAGCCAGACGAATTCCAAAACACCAAAGGCGAATCATCGGGTAGCTCTCCTCGTAGAGATGAATGGATGCGAGACGACGCGTATAAAGATGTCGATGCACACTTCGACAGCCAAGGGTTTGTAGACCTGACAAGGTTTGCAAGCTGGTACCGAGACTCGAGCTCGCATCAAGACTATCGTCATCCCGAACCGAGTCGAATAGCTCCCATGCTTCGCGCGTCGACTCGATCATGAAAGTTGATCGCCTGTGAAAGACCTCATTCACTGTCGTCATTGTGATCACCGTTTTCCTCGCAAAGAGGTCGGTGTCACATGCCTCGCGCCCGGATCGTGTGCGCGGGTCGCGGATGCTCGTGGGATTCGTGGTCCACGTTATTTGAATCCACGCGCCGAAGGCTTGTGGCGTCGGGGTGTCCTCGACCTCGAGAAGCCATGTCCGTATTGCTCGGCGCTCGGCCAGCTGCGCCCGGCGTGTCCACGCTGCCGTCGTCTACTCGCGCTCGACACCGGTGGGCGACAGATCGATCGGTCGAT
>JBCDBH010000438.1:0-4797 GCA_039184055.1 Acidobacteriota bacterium | reverse complement strand
CATGTATGTACTCTACATACAATTAATCGACATGTCAACTATTGACACGGAGATCGCTTTGCGGCGGATCCAAGCCCGTGACCACGCTTTTCAGCGGTTCAGACGAGGCAGATCGGCGCGAATACGGGTCGTCACTTCGTAATGGATGGTGCCGATCAGCGCGGCGAGCTGTTCGGCGGTGATGTCACGCTCCCCTTGACGTCCGAGCAGAACGACTTCGTCTTCCAGCTCGACATCGGGGATATCGGTGACGTCGACGATCAGAAGATTCATGCACACCCGTCCCCGTACCGGCGCCCGACGACCACGGATCAACACCCAGCTCTGATTGGACAGACGCCGGTCGTAGCCGTCCGAATAGCCGATCGGCAAAATCGCCAGACGGCTGGCACGGGTGGTTTGGTAAGAACGTCCATAGCCCACGAAGGCTCCGGCCGGTGCCTCCTTGATCTGGCTCACGCGGGTCTTCCAGCTGAGCACGGGACGGAGCTCGGCGGGTTCTCCGGGGTGGTGCTCACGATAGGAGAGGTACGTCTCCTTCGACGGCCAGAATCCGTATTGGCTGATCCCGAGTCGCACCATGTCGAAGTGCGTGTCGGGAAAGACCAGCAGGGCGGCCGAGCATGCGGCATGACGTTTGAGCAGCGGATGACCGGCGGCGCGGATCCGCGCACAGAAGGCCTCGAATCGAGCCAACTGCGCCGCCGCGTAGCTGTGATCGGTGGTGTCTTCGATATCCGCGAAATGGGTATAGGCGCCTTCGAGATGCACCCACGGATGCTCGTGGAACACCTCGAGCATCGTCTCCAAACCCGCCTCGTCGACCCCGTGACGATAGGTTCCGGTTTCGAGCTTGAGATGCACGCGAGTCGGGCTGCCCCGTCGCGCGGTGATCTCAGCGAGCGTCTCGAGAGTCTCGAGATTGGTGAGCATGAGCCGAAGATCGGCGGCGGTAGCTTCTTCGAGCCGCGCCAGCGGTACGTGGCCCATCACCAAGATGTCTTGTGAGAAGCCCGCGTTGCGTAACGCCAGCGCCTCGTCGAGCGCGTGCACACAAAACGAGTCGGCACCCGCCTCGATGGCGTTGGTGGCGATCGTTCGCCAGCCGTGCCCGTAAGCGTTGGCTTTGACCACCGCCGACAGCTCGACGTCGGGGCCGATCAAGTGGCGTGCGATGCGGAGATTCTCGGCGTGGGCGGCCGCGTCGATTTCGAGCCAGCTATTGAGCCGTTCGGTACGCGGCGACGGGTCGTGATGCATGCTGTCGGAGTGATCGGAGCTCATGGTCGACACCCCGTCAGACTATCGCGACTCGCCCCCGTCACCGACGACGACCGCATGCGATGATGACGTCATGCAAGGTGGTCATCTCGACATCCCGGTTCTGACCGTCGACGGCGAGCAGGTCGAGCATCGACACGACGCGGTCGCTAGCGAAGAGCCGTTGGCGATCCGCGTGGTCACCGTCGACGGCCGTCGGCACGATGTCGCGGTCACCATGCGTACCCCCGGCGCCGATCACGAGCTCGCGATCGGGTTCTTGGTCGGTGAAGGGGTGATCGGACGGGGTGACGAGGTCGAGACGGTCCGTACCGCCGACAATCAGGTCGACGTCGTGCTTACCGACGAGGTCAGCTTCGACGCCGACGCGCTACGCCGCAACGTCTACGCGACCTCGAGCTGTGGCGTCTGTGGTCGCGCGTCGCTCGATCATCTCCACAGTCTGAGCGCCAGCTCGCCACACGGCGAGAGCACCTTGACACCCGACATGCTGCGTCGGCTGCCGACCACGCTCCGCACGACCCAGGACGTCTTCGGCGCCACCGGTGGGCTGCACGCCGCTGCGCTCTTCACCGCGGAGGGCACGCTACGGACAGCGCGCGAGGACGTCGGTCGTCACAACGCCGCCGACAAGGTGATCGGGCGTGCGTATCTCGATCAGGCTCTGCCCGCCGACGATATGATCCTGCTGTTGAGCGGGCGCGCCAGCTGGGAGCTGATGCAAAAGGCTCTCCTCGCCGGGATTCCGACCGTCGCCGCGGTTGGCGCGCCCTCGAGTTTGGCGGTGGCGCTGGCCCGGCGCTTCGGTCAGACCTTGATCGGCTTCCTACGGGGTCGACGTTTCAATGTCTACAGCGGCGCCGAGCGGCTCGATTTGACCGCGCGGATCCAGTCCTGATCGCGTACCGTACGATCCATTGAAGGTCGGAGCATCTGCCTCGACCGATCTTGAACGGAGATACAGCCATGAGTACCACGGACCCAACGGTCGTTTTGTATACCACCACCTGGTGCGGCGATTGTCGTGTCGTCAAGCGCTTCCTCGACGAGCACGGTGTCAGCTACCGCGAGATCGACATCGAGCAGGACGATGACGCCGCCGCCACCGTCATGCGGGTCAACGACGGCAAACGCCGCGTTCCGACCCTGGAAATCGGCGACGCCTTTTATGGCAACCCACCGATTCCCGAGCTGAGCGCGGCGCTCGGTCTGTCGTAAGCGAGTATCGAGCCCGGTGGAGCTTTGGGGCGCTCAGCCCCAGGTCTCGCCGGGCTCGAGTCGTTTGACCGTGCAATTGACCCCGAGGGTCGATAGCTCGCGCTCGAGCATCTCGGGTGTACCGGTGAGCAGCGGAAAGGTCCCCCAATGGACCGGTACCACCTGCCGCACACCGAGATAGCGACAGGCACGCGCCGCCTGATGAGGATCCATCGTGAAGTGATCGCCGATCGGCAAGAAGGCGACCTCGGGACGATAGAGCTCGGCGATCAGCTGCATGTCCGAGAACAACGCGGTGTCACCGGCGACATAGAAGGTAAATCCCTCGGGTAGACGCACCACGAAGCCGGTGGCAACACCACCGTCGATCAACTGGCCGTCCACCATGATGCCGGCGCTGTGCACCGCTTGTACCTGGGTCACTCGGACTCCCGCAACCTTTTGGGAGCCACCGATGTTCATACCCGAGCAATTCTTGATGCCTTGCGACTCGAGCCAGACACAAACCTCGATGGTCGCGACGATGGTCGGCTCGTGCTTGCGGGCCAACCGCAACACATCGCCGATGTGGTCGAAATGGCCGTGGGTGATCAACATCACATCGAGCCGGTCGGGGCCTTCCTTGAGCTCATCGGGACAAGCTGGATTGCCTTCGAGCCAGGGATCGAACATCAATGTTCGGCCATCGGAGAGCTCACATCCGATGGTGGCGTGGCCGTAGAACGTAAATCGGGGTCGCGGATGGGGCATGGCGTTCCTCTCCTGCGCGAACGGCGGATCGATAGACGTAGGCGGTTGTGTCGACGAACTGCTCTAATTCTATCTAAGCCTGGCGACCGCGGGACGACCGGCATCGAGATTGATCTCGAGCGCGGCGGCGATCGCGAACACCTCGTCACGGCTGATCTTGCTACCCGGGCCTTCGCTCTCGACTTTCGCCAGCGCGGCATCGGCGAGCAAAACCGGCAACGCATTGAACGCCACCAGGCCACGGTGGGCGCCGGCGTCTTGGAGCAGGAGCACGTATTCGTGCGCGGTGACCAGATCCCGTCGCGCCAGCGCGAAGACCTCGTCGCGATCGACGCCGGGCGGTAAATACGCCCGCCCTTCGGTGGCGTCGAACGCCGCATCCTTGAGGATGTTGACCAACTGCAACGCCTCACCAAACCACCGGGCGCGACGATGGAGCTCGTCGGCCACCCCTTCGAGCTCGGAACGCTCGAGCAAAAAGAGATCGGTGCACAGCTCACCGACGATCCCGGCGACGACATAGCAATAGGCGCGTAGATCGTCGAGATCGTCGAGCACCAGATGGCCTTCGTCGTCGGTACGCGCGACAAAACCCGCCATGCCTTCAGCGGTCCGTACGGTGTGGTGACGAATCCGCGCGCGCGCCGATGGGCTGAGCTCCCGATACGCCTCGATCACCTCGGCGGTGGCGCGCAACAGGTCTTGATAACCCGCGTGGTCGATCGGCGTATCCGCCACCCATTCCGCCGCCAGCCGGTTCATCTCGGCGACCGAGGCATCCTCGTCGAGCAACGCGGCGAAGGCGTGCAGCGCCTCGATTCGTCGCGACCGTGGCCATTCGGCGGCGTCTTCGAAGGTATCGGCGATCCGAAAGAGCAGGTAGGAAATCGTCACCTCGCGCCGAGTCGGCTCGGGCAAGAGCGGGATCGACAGGGCGAAGGTGCGGCTCGTTTGGACGAGGAGGGTATCGAGATCGGCCATGATCGTCAGGCTACTCGAACACCTGATTCGTGACCCGAGTACCGGCCACGGTCTCACCGAGCAGAACCCGTTCGAGCGCGGCGCGGGCACGTCCATCGATGATGCGTGACGGAACTCCACGCTCGGCGAGCTGGTAAGAGGTGTCGAGGCGCAGCAGCATACCACCGGTGACATCGGTACCGGCGGTGGCGCCGATCAAGGTACGAGCACGCCCGATCGATCGTGGCGTCACGAGATCCACCGTACGTCCCTCCTGGTCGAGGATGCCTTGCGTCTCACCGAGCCACAACAATTCGGCCGGTGGCTCGGGCAGAAACGACACCAGCGCCGAGAACACGGTCTCGGTCGACGCGATCGCCCAGCCACGACGCCGATCGACCACGACATCGCCGTAGACCACCGGCAGCAAACCGTGATCGAGCGCGGCGCGTAGCGGCGCGAGATCAGCCTCCACCGCCTCACCGTCGTCGAGCGTCAGCCAGCTCGATGGGGGCAGCGACACCGCCGGCACCCCAGCGTCGAGCAACGCGGCGACGACGATGCGGTTGAGCCGCGCCGCCGCGTCGT